>DATIGR010000251.1:0-9505 GCA_035454645.1 Burkholderiales bacterium | reverse complement strand
GAGGCTGCGCGGCATGCTGCCTTATCCGCTGCTCGTCCAGGGCACCGGCTCGCGCAGCGAGCTTCTGGCGCGCTTTCGCTCGCTGGGCAACGCGGTGCTGCTCGGCGCGCAGTCGTTCTGGGAAGGGGTGGACGTGCGCGGCGAAGCGCTTTCGGTCGTGATCATCGACAAGCTGCCGTTCGCGCCGCCCGACGACCCGGTGCTCGCGGCGCGCATCGAGGCGATCCGCGCCCGCGGCGGCAATCCGTTCACCGAGCTGCAGCTGCCGCAGGCGGTGCTCAGCCTGAAGCAGGGCGCCGGCCGGCTGATCCGGGACGAATCCGACCGCGGCGTGCTGATGCTGTGCGACCCGCGGCTTGTGACCAAGGCCTACGGGCGGCAGATCCTGAAGAGCCTGCCGCCGATGAAGATCACGCGCGAGCTGGCCGAGGTGCGCAGCTTCCTTGGAGCTCATCCTCGATGTGGGCACGGATGATGTCCTCGAAGCTCGAGTCGGCACGGAAGCCGAGCGAAGCCGCGCGCTCCGCGTCGAAGTTGCGCGGCCAGCCTTCGACGATGCGCATGATCGCCGGATCGGGCTCGCGGCGGATGAGCTTCGCGGCCTTTTCGCCGGCGAGCTTGCGCAGCGCGGCGATCTGCTCGCCCACTGTGGCGCTCACTCCCGGCATGCTGAGATTGCGGCGTGCGCCGAGCCGCCCGGTATCGATCCTGGAGGCGTGAAGCAGGAAGCCGATAGCCGCGCGCGGTGAGGCAAACCAGTGCCGAACGGTCTCGGGCACCGGCAGCACCGCTTCCTGTCCGGCGAGCGGCTCGCGGATGATTCCGGAGAAGAACCCCGACGCCGCCTGGTTCGGCTTTCCCGGCCGCACGCAGATCGTCGGCAGGCGGATGCCGATGCCGTCGAAGAAACCGCGCCGGCTGTAGTCGGAAAGCAGAAGCTCGCCGATCGCCTTTTGCGTGCCGTAGCTCGTGAGCGGCGCGCTCAGGAACTCGTCGCCGATCGCCTCGGGAAAAGGCGCGCCGAACACCGCGATGGAGGAGGTGAAGACCACGCGCGGCCGGTAGTTCTCCTTTCGGATGGCCTCGAACAGGCGCCGCGTGCCGTCCAGGTTCACGCGGTAGCCCTTCTCGAAATCCGCCTCGGCCTCGCCCGAAACCACCGCCGCGAGGTGAAAGATGAGCTCGGGGCGGGAAGCGACGAGCTTCTCGGCCTCGCCCGGCGCCGAAAGATCGGACACCCGGGTCGAGCCGTCGAACGGCACGGCGTCGTGCAGGATCAATTCCTCGCCGGCGAGCTGCCGCACGAGCTTGCGGCCGATCATTCCGGCCGCCCCGATCACCAGGATCTTTGTCACCAGTCCGGGTCCCACAGGCGCCACCACGGCACGTCTTTGCGGAAGCCCCCCGGCTTGAGGTAGCGGCTGTCGGGAAAATTCGTGCGCATCACGCGGTCGGCGGCGTCGCGCAGATCGTTCATGCCGAGGCGGTCGTAGGCGAGGACCAGCACCGCCACCGCCTCTTCCAGGGCCGGCGCCTGCGGGTAGTGCTGGATGGCGTACTGGGCACGGTTCGCCGCGGCGAGGTAGGCTCCGCGCTTCATGTAGTAGCGGGCGACGTGGACCTCGTGCGAGGCGAGCGCGTTGACGAGGTAGCGCATGCGCAACATCGCGTCGGGCGCGTACCTCGAGTCCGGAAAGCGCGTCGCCAGCTCCTTGAAGGCGGCGAACGACTCGCGCGTCGACTTCGGGTCGCGGTCGCTCATATCGGGCGTGGTGATGTTCGAGAGCATCCCGTACTGGTCGTTGAAGTTGATGAGCCCCCTCAGGTACCACGCATAGTCGACGTTGGCGTGGTTGGGATACAGCTTGATGAAGCGGTCGACCGCGGCGATGGCGAGCGCGCGCTCGCCGTCCTTCCAGTGCGCGTAGGCGATCTCGACCTGCGCCTGCTGGGCGAAGCGGCCGTAGGGATAGCGCGCCTCGAGCTTCTCGAGATAGCGGATCGCGCGCGGCCAGTCCTTCGACGCCATCGCGTCCTTCGCCTCGCCGTAAAGGCGCTGCGCCGACCATCCGGCGGTCTCGTCCTGCAGGTCGGACGCGCACGCGGCGAGGACCAAGGCGAGCACTAGAATTACGAAGCGCATGCGGGAGAAAAATTATAGCCAAGACTGGGACGCCGCCCTGAGCGCGGCGATGACCGAGAGCGTCCCGCCCGGGCTCGGCGGGCTGAGGCTCGACCAGGCGCTCGCGCGCCTGTTCCCGCAGTATTCACGCAACCGGCTGCAGGCGTGGCTCAAGTCCGGCCACATCACTGTCGACGGCAGGCGCCTTGCGCCGAGCCACGCGGTCGCGGGCGGCGAGCGCGTCGCGCTTCGCCCGCCGCGCGTGCCCGAGGCGCTGCCGCAGGCGCAGCGCATGCCGCTCAAGGTCGTGTTCGAGGACGACGCGCTGATCGTGATCGACAAGCCCGCGGGCCTGGTGGTGCATCCCGGTGCCGGCCAGCCCGACCGCACGCTGCTCAATGCGCTCCTCGCGCACTCGCCGGCGCTCGCGGCGGTGCCGCGCGCCGGCATTGTCCACCGGCTCGACAAGGACACGAGCGGCCTGCTGGTCGTGGCGAAAACCGTGTCGGCGCAGTCGGAGCTCGTGAAGCAGCTCGCCGCCCGCACCGTGCGCCGGGTCTACCTCGCGGTGGTGCAGGGCGATCCGCCGGCGAGCGGGACGATCGACGCGCCGGTCGGCCGCGATGCGCGCGAGCGCACCCGCATGACGGTCACGCACCGCGGCAAGCCGGCGCGCACCGCGTACCGCGTGCTCGAGCGCTACGGCCGCGCCGCGCTGGTCGAATGCCGGCTCGAGACCGGGCGGACGCACCAGATCCGCGTGCATTTCCAGCACCTGCGCCATCCGCTCGTCGGCGACGCGACTTACCGCCGCGGTACGCGCCACGGCGTCGCCTTCCCGCGGCAGGCGCTGCACGCGACCGAGCTCACGCTCGCCCATCCCGCGACCGGCCAGGTGGTCTCCTGGAAATCGCCTTTGCCGCGCGACATGAAGCGGCTCGTGCAGACGCTGCGCGATGATCGCGCCTGACTGGCGCTCGCCCGCGCGGGTGCGCGCGTTCGTGACCACGCGCGACTTCGGCGACCTGAAGGACGCCGCGGTAAGGGAGAGGCTGCGGCCCTTGCTTCCCGCCGACCCGGCATGGCTCGCGCAGGTGCACGGCGCGCGCGTGATTGACCTCGACGCCGGTGGCGGGCGGGAGGGCGACGCGGCCTTCACCCGGCAGAAAGAGATCGTGTGCGTGGCGCAGATGGCCGACTGCATGCCGGTGCTCTTTGCCGACGAAGCAGGCACGACGGTCGCGGCGGCGCACGCCGGTTGGCGCGGGCTCGCCGGCGGGGTGCTCGAAGCCACGGTTGCCGCGATGCGCATTCCCGCGCACCAGCTTCTCGCCTGGCTCGGGCCGGCGATCGGGCCGCGCGCCTACGAAGTCGGCGAGGACGTCCTTGCCGCGCTCCGCGGCCACGAGACCGCATTCACGCCCGCGCGTCCCGGGCATTGGCTGCTTGACTTGTATGCAGTGGCCCGCCAGCGTCTGGGCGCTGTGGGCGTGAGGCAGATCTCCGGCGGAGGGTTATGTACGTACTCCGAGCCGGATCGGTTCTTTTCGTACCGCCGGGATCGCACGAGCGCGCGCATGGGGGCGTTCATATGGCTGGCGTAGAATCCACCCCCCCAATGACCCTCGGCTGGATCCTCGCCGCGAGCTTCGCGGGCGGCACGCTCAGCGCCGGCCTCGCCGCGGCGTCGCTCGCGCTGCGCGCGACCTGGGTGCCGATGCTCGTGTCGTTCGCCATCGGCGCGCTGCTCGGCGCGGCTTTCCTCGAGATCCTGCCGCACGCCTTCGAGGCGGGCGACGCGCACGAGGTGGCGATGGCGGTCCTCGGCGGCATCTTCGGCTTCTTCGTCCTGGAGAAGCTGCTGCTCTGGCGCCATTGCCACACCGAGAACTGCGAGGTGCACGACCCGCATCACCCGTCCCCCGGGGCGAGCGCGCACGACCAAGGGCGCAGCGGGGCGCTCATCATCGTCGGCGATACGATTCACAATTTCGTCGACGGCCTGCTGATCGCGGCCGCGTTCCTGCAGGGCACCGAGCTCGGCATCGTGACCGCGGTGGCGATCATCGCGCACGAGATTCCGCAGGAGGTGGGTGACTTCCTGATCCTCCTGCATTCGGGCTACACGCGGCTGCGCGCGCTCGCGATGAACCTGCTTTCGTCGGCGGCGACGGTGCTCGGCGGGGTAATCGGCTACTTCAGCCTGCGGCTGCTGGAAGCCTTCCAGCCCACGCTGCTCGGCATCGTTGCCGCGAGCATGATTTACGTCGCAGTCGCCGACCTGATTCCCGGCCTGCATCGCCGGCCGGAGCTGCGCGATACCGCGTCGCAGGCGCTGCTCATCGCGCTGGGGATCGGCACGATCGGAATGGTCGGACTGTTGGTCCCGCACTAAATGTAAAAGAGCTGTACTTTCAATTGGTTAGGAACTAATTGACGACCCGGGTTGTGCGTCGCAAAATCGGCCCGCGATGCAACCCGGCTCCCCAGACGCCCTGCTTGCGGCGATCTCGCAGTCGAGCCACGAGGTCGGCCAGGGCTGGATGCGGGCGCTTCCCTGGGCGGATTCTTCCCTGCGACGCGCCTACCTCGAGAATCAGGCGAAGCTCTGGGCGGCGCTCTCTTCGGGCAAGCGCGAGACGCTCGCCGAGCCCGAGCCCGGCGACCGGCGCTTCGCGGCGAAGGAGTGGCACGAAAATCCCTACTACGACTACCTGAAGCAGTCGTATCTGCTCGCCGCGCGCTATCTGGAGCAGCTCGTCGAAGCCGCGCAGCTCGAGCCGCAGGCGAAGGAGCGCGCGCGCTTCGCCGCGCAGCAATGGATCGATGCGATGTGCCCGGCGAACTTCCCGGCGACGAACCCCGACGCGCTGCGCGAGGCGCTCGAGACCCGCGGCGAGAGCCTGACGCGCGGGCTCGCGAACCTGCTCGCCGATGCGCAAAGGAAGCGCATCAGCCAGACCGACCCTTCGGCGTTCGAGGTCGGGCGCAATCTCGCGGTGACGCCGGGCGAGGTGGTGTACGAGAACGATCTCATCCAGCTCATCCAGTACAAGGCCGCCACCGCGGAGGTCGCGCTTCGTCCGCTGGTGATCATTCCGCCCTGCATCAACAAGTACTACATCCTCGACCTTCAGCCCGAGAGCTCGTTCGTCGGCCACGCGATCGCCGAAGGCAACACCGTGTTCATGGTTTCCTGGCGCAACGTCGAGGCGGCGCAGGGCCGGTTCACCTGGGACGACTACCTCGAGCAGGGCGTGTTGCGGGCGCTGCGGATCGCCAAGGAGATCGCCGGGAGCGACCGGGTGAACGCGCTCGGCTTTTGCGTCGGCGGCACGCTCCTCGGGGCCGGGCTCGCGGTGCTCGCGGCGAGGAAAGAGGAGCTCGCGGCGAGCGCGACGTTCCTCACCACGATGCTCGATTTTTCCGAGACCGGGAAGATCGGCGTTTTCGTCGACGAGCCGAGCGTCGCCGCGCGCGAGGCTGCCATCGGCGCGGGCGGGATCATGCCGGGGACGCAGCTCGACTTCGTGTTCTCCATCCTGCGCGCCAACGACCTGGTGTGGCCCTACGTGGTGAACAACTATCTCAGGGGCTCGCGGCCCGCGGCGTTCGATATCCTCCACTGGAATTCCGACAGCACCAATCTGCCGGGACCGATGTTCTGCTACTACCTGCGCAATACCTACCTCGAGAACAAGCTCTGCGTCCCGGGCGCGCTCGTCAATTGCGGCGTGCCGGTGGATCTCGGCGCCGTGGCGGTCCCGGTCTTCGTGTTCTCGACGCGCGAAGACCACATCGTGCCGTGGCGCTCCGCGTACCGCACCCTCGCCCATCTGGGAGCCGCGGACAAGACCTTCGTCCTCGGCGCGAGCGGCCACATCGCCGGTGTCATCAATCCGCCGGTGAAAAAACGCCGCAGTCACTGGGTCGGCGAGCCCTACCCGACGGATCCAGAACGTTGGTTTGAGAAAGCCGTTGAACAGCCTGGCAGCTGGTGGCCGGCGTGGTCGGAATGGCTCGGCCGGCACGGCGGCGGCAGGCGAAGCGCGCCGGCGAAGCGAGGCAGCGCGAAACACCAGCCGATCGAGCCCGCGCCCGGTCGTTACGTCAAGCACCGCATCCACTAAGGAGGCAGCAATGGAAGAGATCTACATCGTCGGCGCAGCCCGCACCCCGATCGGGAAGTTCGGCGGCAGCCTCGCCAAGACGCCGGCGTCGGACCTCGGCGCGCTCGTGATCCGCAAGGTCCTGGAGCGCGCAGGGGTCGCGCCCGAGCAGGTGTCGGAGGTGATCATGGGCCAGGTGCTCGCCGCGGGCGTCGGGCAGAACCCGGCGCGGCAGGCGGCGATCAGGGCCGGCCTGCCCGACATGATTCCGGCGATGACCATCAACAAGGTGTGCGGCTCCGGCCTCAAGGCGGCGATGCTCGGCGCGCAGTCGATCGCGCACGGCGACGCCGACATCGTGGTTGCCGGCGGCCAGGAGTCGATGAGCCTGTCGCCGCACGCGATGATGGGCTCGCGCGACGGCTTCCGCATGGGCGACGCAAGAATGGTCGATACCATGATCGTCGACGGCCTGTGGGACGTCTACAACCAGTACCACATGGGCGTCACCGCCGAGAACGTGGCCAAGGAATACGCCGTGACGCGCGCGGAGCAGGACGAGTTCGCGGTCGCGAGCCAGCACAAGACCGAGGCGGCGCAGAAGGCGGGCAGGTTCAAGGACGAGATCATCCCGGTCGAGATTCCGACGCGCAAAGGCCCGGTGATGTTCACCGACGACGAGTATCCGCGCCACGGCGCGACGCTCGAGGCCATGAAGGGCCTGAAGCCCGCGTTCGACAAGAACGGCACCGTGACCGCGGGCAACGCCTCCGGCATCAACGACGGCGCCGCCGCCGTAGTCCTCGCCTCTTCGAGGAAGGTAAAAGAATTCAATCTAAGACCTATTGCTCGGATCAAGGCGTTCGCTTCGGCGGGCGTCGATCCGAAATACATGGGCATGGGGCCGGTGCCCGCCTCCAAGCGCACGCTCGCTCGCGCCGGCTGGGAGCCGAAGGACCTCGATCTCATGGAGATCAACGAGGCGTTCGCCTCGCAGGCGATCGCGGTCAACCGGCAGATGGGCTGGGACACCCAGAAAGTCAACGTCAACGGGGGCGCGATCGCGCTCGGTCACCCGATCGGCGCGTCGGGCTGTCGCATCCTGGTGACGCTGCTGCACGAGATGCAGAAGCGCGATGCCCGGCGCGGCCTGGCGTCGCTGTGCATCGGGGGAGGCATGGGTGTCGCGCTGGCGGTGGAACGCTAGAAACGGAAAATGAGATCCATGGGGAGCCAAGCTGAAGTCGTGCAACGGCCGGAGATGTGGCGCGACGAGTCGGCGCCGGCGGTATCGCGCATCGCGTTCGTCTCCGGCGGCATGGGAGGAATCGGCAGCGCGATCTGCCGCCGGCTCGGGCGCGCGGGCCACACCGTGGTCGCGGGCTGCCTGCCCGGCTACGAGAAGAAGGCCGAATGGCTCGAGCGCATGCGCGCCGAGGGATTTCGCGTACACGCGGCCGAGGGCGACGTCGCCCACTTCGAATCGTGCGCCGAGATGTTCTACCACGTGGCCTCGGTGGTCGGCCCGGTGGACATCCTGGTGAACAACGCCGGCATCACGCGCGACTCGGTGTTCAAGCGCATGACCGAAGCCGACTGGATGGCGGTGATCAATACCAACCTGAACAGCGTGTTCAACGTGACGCGCCAGGTGATCGACGGCATGAGCGAGCGCGGCTGGGGCCGCATCATCAATATCTCGTCGGTCAACGCCATCAAGGGCCAGTTCGGCCAGACCAACTACTCGGCCGCCAAGGCCGGCATGGCGGGCTTCTCCAAGGCGCTGGCGCAGGAGGTGGTGCGCAAGGGCGTCACCGTGAACACGGTTTCGCCGGGCTACGTCGAGACCGACATGGTCATGGCGATCCGCCAGGAAATCCGCGACCAGATCGTCGCCTCGATCCCGATGGGGCGGCTCGCCAAGCCCGGGGAGATCGCGGCGGTGGTGGCGTTCCTCGCCTCCGAGGAGGCGGGCTACATCACCGGCGCCAACATATCGGTCAACGGCGGAATGCACATGATGTAGACTTTTTCCTGCTCGGCGGGACGGGCGAGGAGGGGCCATGGCGAAGCAGCGCGTTGCGGTCATCACCGGGGGCATGGGAGGGCTGGGCGAGACCATCTCCACCAAGATGGCGGGCGCGGGCTACCGCGTGGTCGTCACCTATTCGCCTTCGAACACCAAATACCGCGCCTGGCTCGAGGAGATGAAGGGGCGCGGCTTCAACTTCGCCGCCTTCCCGGTCGACGTCGCCGACTACGACGATTGCGCGCGTATCTGCGCGCGCATCCAGTCCGAAGCCGGGCCGATCGACATCCTGGTGAACAACGCCGGCATCACGCGCGACATGACGTTCAAGAAGATGAGCAAGGCCGACTGGGACGCGGTGATGCGCACCAACCTCGACTCGTGCTTCAACATGACCAAGCAGGTGATGGACGGCATGGTCGACCGCGGCTGGGGGCGCGTCATCAACGTCTCCTCGGTCAACGGGCAGAAAGGCGCCTTCGGCCAGACCAACTACTCGGCGGCGAAGGCCGGCATCCACGGCTTCACCAAGGCGCTCGCGCTGGAAGTCGCGCGCAAGGGCGTCACCGTGAACACGATCTCGCCGGGCTACATCGGCACCAAGATGGTGACCGCGATCCCGAAGGAGATCCTCGACTCCAAGATCCTGCCGCAGATCCCGATCGGGCGCCTGGGCAAGCCCGACGAGGTGGCGGGCCTCATCATCTACCTGTGCTCCGAAGAGGCGGCGTTCGTGACCGGCGCGAACATCTCCATCAACGGCGGCCAGCACATGTATTAAGGAGTACCATGGGCACCGTGGGCGCTACCGAAACCCAGCTGCGGCTGATCAAGAAGTACCCCAACCGCCGCCTCTACGACACCAAGACCTCGAGCTACATCACGCTGGCCGACGTCAAGCAGATGGTGCTCAAGCAGGAGGAGTTCCAGGTGGTCGACGCGAAGAGCGGCGAGGACCTGACGCGCCAGATCCTGCTGCAGATCATCCTCGAGGAGGAGTCGGGCGGCGTGCCGATGTTCTCCTCCGAGCTCCTGTCGCAGCTCATCCGCTTCTACGGCCACGCCATGCAGGGCCTGATGGGCAGCTACCTCGAGAAGAACATCCGCGCCTTCCAGGACATCCAGAAGACCCTGCAGGAGCAGTCGCAGAAGATGTACGGCGACAACTCGCGCGCCTCGCAGGAGCTGTGGGCGCAGTTCATGAACCTCCAGGGGCCGGCGATGCAGAGCCTGATGCAGGCCTAC
>DATIGR010000250.1:0-6429 GCA_035454645.1 Burkholderiales bacterium | reverse complement strand
AAGCTCACCACCGCGGCCGGTACGGTCGGCACCCCCAACGGCCTGGCGCAGCCCTTCGGCGCCGACGTCAACACCGACGGCATCATCGACTTCCTCTACGCCGGGGACCTGCTCGGCAACCTGTGGAAGTTCGACGTGCGCAGCACCAGCGCGGCCAACTGGACGCTCGCAACCAACCGCGTGGTGCTGTTCCAGGCGCGCGATGCATCCAACAACGTGCAGCCGATCACCTCGCCGGCCGAGGGCAGCAGCCACGTCACCGGCACCGGCTTCATGATCAACTTCGGCACCGGCAAGTACCTCGAGAATACGGACGTGAGCCCGCCGGGAAGCGCCTATCTCACCCAGTCGTACTACGGCATCTGGGACAAGAACGACAACGCGACGGTCTCGCTGCAGACGACGGTCACGCGCTCCCAGCTGCTGCAGCAGCAGGTGCTGGTCAACGTCTCCACTACGGGCGGCACGGCGCGCGTCGTGAGCAACAACCAGCCGAACTGGACCGATACGACGCTCACGTTGCACCGGGGGTGGTACCTCGACTTTCCGTCGACCTCCCCGCCGAGCCTGACGCCCATTACCGGCGAGCGCGCGGTGTTCCAGCCGACCATCATCAACGGTCGCCTGATCTTCACCACCCTGGTGCCTTCGACCGCCTCGTGCTCCTCCGGCGGCGAGAGCTTCCTGATGGTGCTCGACAACATGACCGGGGGGCGCTTCACGCAGAGCCCGTTCGACACGAGCGGCGACGGCACCATCAACTCGAGCGACCTGGTCACGGTCGCGGGCCAGCAGGTGGCCGTGTCGGGCATGGCGACCGGCATCGGCTCCACGGGCGGTATCGCCGGCACGCCGACGGTGATCAAGGCGGGCACGGGGGCCGGCGGCACGGTGTCCACGACTGCCCAGTACGCCGGCGGCACGACCGGCGCCGTCGCCATGATGGGGATCAGCAGCTACTGGGAGGCCTATCTCAGCCTGTCGAGCGCGAGCGTCGCGAACGTGCTCCTCGACCTCGGCAGCAACTCGCTCGGCCGGCTGAGCTGGCGCGAAATCACCGCCGATTGACGGCGCGGAAAGGCAGGCTATGGGCAAGCAGCGCGGATTCACGTTGATCGAGCTGATGGTCGTGCTGGTGATCCTCACGGTCATCGCGGCGATCGGCTATCCGTCGTACACGGAGTACGTCAATCGCGGCAAGCGCGCCGAGGGCAAGTCGGCGCTGATGCGCGCGGCGCAGCAGATGGAGCGCTTCTACAGCCTCAACAACTGCTACCCGAGCAACACGGCCAACTGCGGCAGCGCGGGCGGCAGCGCCGCCGCCCTGACCGCGGTGAATATGAAGAGCTACTCCGGGGAATCCGCGGCGAGCAGCGCCTACAACCTCAGCGTGACGACCAACGCGCAGGATTTCACGCTGACCGCGACGCCGACCTTCAGCGATGCGAAGTGCGGCAACCTCACGCTGATGCACACCGGGGCCAAGAACAAGACCGGCACCGACTCGGTGCAGAACTGCTGGTCGAAATGACGGGCGCTGCGTGATCCGCTCGGCCTTCGGCGTCTCGCTGCTGCTGCACGCGATGGTCCTGGCGGCGGTGGCGCCGCCCCGCACCCAGCCGCGCTACGTCGTGCTCGAGGCGCGGCTCGAGGTGCAGCAGCCGAGCGGAAGCTCCGATTACCTGACCTCGAGCGCGTTCACTTTCCCGCTCGCGCCGGGCGTGCGCGGGCCGGTGGAGCCCCAGACCCCCACGCCGCCGAAAAACGAGGCGGTGCGCGCGCTGTCGGACACCACGCTGCCGCACGACTTCGCCGAGGCGCAGGAGTTCACCCCCGGCCTGGACGCCGCGCGGCGCGAGGGCCCGGCGCTCGAGGTGCCGCTGCCCGAGGACAAGCGCTACTTCACCGCCAAGGAGCTCGACATCCTCGCGGCGCCCTTCACGCCGCTCAGCTTCGACCGCCTCGGCTTCGCGCTCGACAAGATGAGCGAGCGGCGCTTGCGGCTGCGGGTGTTCATCAACGAGGCCGGGACCGTGGACGAGGTCCGGCTCGAGGAGCGGACCGGCGCTCCCGCGTTCGAGGACGAGGTGCGGCGCGAGTTTCTGAACGCGCGCTTCGCCCCCGCGGTGAGGCACGGCCGCGTCGTCAAGAGCCAGAAGCTGGTCGAGATCTTCCCGACTAGCGAATAGCCAGCTCTTTCGGCAGCGTAAAGACGACGCGCTCGGTGATGCCGTCGAGCTGGCGCACGCTGCCGGCGCCGAGCTCCTTCAGCCGGGCGATCAGCTCGTCGACCAGCACCTGCGGCGCGGAGGCGCCGGCGGTCACGCCGACGCGGCGCCTGCCCGCGACCCATTCCGGCCGCAGGTCGGCGGCGCGGTCCACCATGTAGGCCTGCGCCCCCATGTGCTCGGCCACCTCGCGCAGCCGGTTGGAGTTCGAGCTGTTCGGCGACCCGACCACGATCACCACCTCGCACTGCGGCGCCATGAACTTGACCGCGTCCTGGCGGTTCTGCGTGGCGTAGCAGATGTCGTCCTTCTTCGGGCCGCGGATCGCCGGGAAGCGCACCCTGAGCGCCGCGACGATGGCGCGCGCATCGTCGATCGAAAGCGTGGTCTGGGTCACGTAAGCGACCCGGTCGGGCGTGCGCAGCGCGAGCTTCGCCACGTCCCCGACCGTCTCGACGAGGTGCATGCCGCGCGCGGACTGCCCCATCGTGCCCTCGGTCTCGGGGTGGCCGCGGTGGCCGATCATCACGACCTCGTAGCCCGCGCGCAGCATGCGCGCCACCTCGACGTGCACCTTGGTCACCAGCGGGCAGGTCGCGTCGAACACCTTCAGGCCGCGGCGCTCGGCGTCGAAGCGCACCTGTTTCGAGACGCCGTGCGCGCTGAAGATCACCGTCGCGCCGGGGGGCACCTCGTCGAGCTCCTCCACGAACACCGCGCCCTTGGCGCGCAGGTCCTCGACCACGTAGCGGTTGTGCACGATCTCGTGGCGCACGTAGATCGGCGCGCCGTGCAGCTCGAGCGCGCGCTCCACCGTCTCGATGGCGCGCTCCACGCCGGCGCAGAAACCCCGGGGACTGGCGAGCAGGACTTCCACCGCGCTATTCTCGCATGCCGTACGCGGCGTCGAAGGCGGCTTCGAGCCGGCGCATTTCCTCCCCCGGCGCGCCGCGCAGGCGGTCGATGACGCGCTTCGCCCAGTCGAAGTACTCGCGGCGGCGCGCCAGGTCCCAGCTCGCCGGCGGCCGCTCGGCGACATCGCGCAGGTTGCAGATCTTGTCGGCGAGCTTCACCCGCTTCGCCTCCGGCGAGAGGTGCGCGGCGCGCTCGACCTGGACGCGCTTGCGCTCGGATTTCGACAGCGTCTTGTCGTCGGTGACCTCGGCGACGATGCGCGCGATGCGCGAGCCGAACGCGTTCGCGAGCTCCTCATGGGTGGTGTCGGTGTCTTCCACCGTGTCGTGCAGCAGCGCCGCACACAGCACCTCGACGTCGGTGACGCCGCCCTCGTTCATCAGCACGTCGGCGAGCGCGATCGGGTGGTTGATGTAGGGCGAGGCCGCGGGGTCCTTGCGGCGCTGGTCGCGGTGCTTGTGCGCGGCGAACGCGAGCGCCTTAAGAAGGAGCGCGAGCTCGCTTCTCATGGTGCGCGAAGCCGTCGAGGATGAGGAGCGCGGCGCCGATCGTGATCGCCGAGTCGGCCACGTTGAACGCCGGCCAGTGCGGCCAGCGCTCGAGCAGGTAGAAGTCGAGGTAGTCGACCACGCAGCCGAAGCGCACGCGGTCGATCAGGTTGCCGAGCGCGCCGCCGACCACCAGGGCGAGGCCGGTGCAGAACAGCCGCTTGGCGGGATTGCGCACGATCAGCACGCCGCACAGGACCGCCGCGGCGAGCGCGAACGCGATGAAGAGCGGCGTCTGCCAGCCGGGCGCGTCGGCGAGAAGGCTGAACGCCGCGCCCTTGTTGCAGACCAGGACCAGGTTGAGGAAGCCGGTGATCGGCTCGCGCGGCGCGCGCCCGGCGAAATAGCCGAGCACCGCCCACTTCGCCAGCTGGTCGGCCGCCACGATGGCGCCGGACAGCGCGAACCAGCGCCAGGCGCTAGACATACCTGCGCGTTTCGCCGGGTCCCCGCAGGTTGGTCTGGCAGCGCCCGCAGAGTCCCTCGCCGTTCACGTCGGCGGCGTAGTGCCAGCAGCGCTCGCACTTCGGGTTCGCGCTGGGAACGACGCTGGCCGCAACGGCGTCTCCGCGCGCGGCGCTCGCGGCGGAGGTCATCATCAGGAACTTGAGCTCGCCCTCCAGGCTCGCCAGCAGGTCGTAGTCGGCGCCCGGAGCCGTCATGCTGACTTCGGCCTGGAGCGAAGACCCCACCTTGCCTTCGGCGCGCAGCGCTTCGATCTGCTTGCGCACCGGATCGCGCAGCTCGCGCAGCCGCGCCCACTTGGCCGTCAGATCGGCGCCGTCCGCGGGCGCCGGCACCTCGTGCCAGGTGGTGAGAAACACGCTCTCTTCTCTGACAAGAATCTGCCACAGCTCCTCGGCGGTGAACGAAAGGATCGGCGCCATCAACCGCACCAGGCTGTGGGTGATGTGCCACAGCGCGGTCTGCGCCGAGCGCCGCGGCCGCGAGCCGGCGCCGCAGGTATAGAGCCGGTCCTTGAGGACGTCGAGGTAGAAGGCGCCGAGGTCCTCGGAGCAGAAAGCGAGCAGCCTCTGCGCGACGAGGTGGAACTGGTAGCGCTCGTAGTCCGCGCGCGCCTGCGCCTGCATCGCCGCCGTCATGGCGAGCGCGTAGCGATCGATCTCGACCATGTCGCCGATCGCGACCTTGTGCTTTTCAGGATCGAAGTCCGACGTGTTCGCGAGCAGGAAGCGCAGCGTGTTGCGCACGCGGCGGTAGCTTTCGACCACGCGCTTCAGGATCTCGCTGGAGAGGTTGAGCTCGCTCGAGTAGTCGCTGCTCGCCACCCACAGGCGCAGGATCTCGGCCCCCAGCGTGTTCGAGATCTCCTGCGGCGCCATGGCGTTGCCCTTGGACTTCGACATCTTGCGCCCCTCGAGGTCGATGACGAAGCCGTGGGTAAGCAAGCCCTTGTAGGGCGGCACGCCGTCGAGCATGCACGAGATGAGCAGCGAGGAATGGAACCAGCCGCGGTGCTGGTCCGAGCCCTCGAGATACATGTCGGCCGGAAACTCCGATTCCGCGCGATGCGAGCCGCGCAGCACGGTGTAGTGAGTCGAGCCAGAGTCGAACCATACGTCGAGCGTGTCGCGGCTCTTGTCGTAGTTCTTTGCGTCAGCCCCGAGGAGGGTTTCTTTGTCTATCGTTTGCCAGGCCTCGATACCGTCCTTCTCGACTCGCTTCGCCACCTCCTCCAGCAGCTCCGGCGTGCGCGGGTGCAGCGCGCCGGTTTCGCGGTGCAGGAAGAACGGCATCGGCACGCCCCACTGGCGCTGGCGCGACAGGGTCCAGTCCGGCCGGTTGGCGATCATGCCGTGCAGGCGCGCCTTGCCCCACGACGGGAAGAACTGGGTGTTCTCGATGCCGCGCAAGGCGGTCTGGCGCAGGCTTTCTGCTCCCACCGGCTTGTCCATCGACGCGAACCACTGCGTGGTGGCGCGCAGGATCACCGGCGTCTTGTGCCGCCAGCAGTGCATGTAGCTGTGCGCGTGCTTCCAGTCCACGGCGAGCAGCGCGCCCTTCTGCTCGATCGCCTTCACGATCTTGGCGTTCGCGTCCCAGATCGAGATCCCGCCGAACAGCGGCAGCGACGGCGAGAACTTGCCGTCACCCATGACCGGCGTGAGCATCTCCTCGTCGCGCATGCCGTAGCGCCGGCAGGACTCGAAGTCCTCCACGCCATAGGCCGGCGCGGAATGCACGATCCCGGTTCCGGTCTCGAGCGTGACGTAGTCGCCGAGATAGACCGGCGCCTCGCGCTCGTAGAACGGATGCCGGAAGCGGATGTTCTCGAGCGCCCTGCCTTTGCAGGCACCGATCGTTTTCCCCTTCAGGGAATATCTCGCCAGGCAGGCGTCTTTCAGGTCCGTGGCAAGAACCAGCAGGCCCTTCTCGGTGTCGACGAGGTCGTAGCTGAAATCGGGGTGGACGTTGAGCGCCTGGTTGGCGGGCAGCGTCCAGGGCGTCGTGGTCCAGGTCACGGCGAAGCCGGGCTTGTCGATCTTCACGTTGAAAGCCCGGGCGAGCTTCTCCGGTTCGGCAAACGCGAATCCGACGTCGATCGCCGGGTCCCTGCGATCCTCGTACTCCACTTCGGCCTCGGCGAGCGCCGAGCCGCAGTCGAAGCACCAGTTCACCGGCTTCAGGCCGCGGTAGACGTAGCCCTTCTCGAGCAGCCGGCCGAGGACGCGGATCTCCTCGGCCTCGGCGCGCGGCGCCATGGTGGTGTACGGGTG
>DATIGR010000249.1:0-14845 GCA_035454645.1 Burkholderiales bacterium | reverse complement strand
AGCTCGGCGCGCTCCTCAACACGCTGCTCGAAGCCGAGCGCGCCGGCGCGAAGCTCCTCGCGGCGTACCTGAACGAGCTGCCGCTGGGGTCGAAGCTCCACGCCGCGCTGCGCGACGTGCAGCGCGACGAGGCGCGCAACTGCGCCGTCCTGATCCACTTCCTGCTCGAGGCAGACTTCGCGCCGAGCACCGCGACGGGCGACTTCTACCGCAAAGGGCTGCTCGTCGACGGGTGGCCCGAGCGCCTCGACTTCCTCAACCGCGGGCAGGCGTGGGTCGCCCGGCACATCGCGGCCGCGTTGCCGCTTATTCCGTCCCTCGCAGCGAAATACGCGCTGCAGGCGATGCACGAATCGCACCTCGTCAACATTCGCGCGTGCGAAGGCATGCTTTCTGTGCTGGCAATGCCTGCGCAAGCCGCGCTGCCCTCGTCGCCGAGGCTTTAGTCCTCGTGCGGGCGCAGCGCGCCGGGGATGCGGCGCTTTTCCAGACCCCCCTGCTCTAGCCAGCGCCGCGTTTGCGCGGCCGAGCGCTCGATCAGCTCGCCGGCGTGCGAGAAGTCGTACGGCGACACTGCGAGCGGGCACAAGGGCGGCACGGTGACGATCTCCGCCTGCTCGCCGCAATGCTCGAGGTCCGCCACCAGCTGGTGCGCGATGAGGAGCGTGATCGCGTGCAGCATGGTGGCGATCGGCCCGCGCGGGGGACTGTCCAGCGCACAGGCGTAGCCGCTCGGCAATACGATGATGCGGCTCGCGCCCAGCTCTACCGCGACCCGGATCGGCGTGTTGCTCGCCACCGCTCCGTCGATCAAGTAGCGCTCGCCGATGCGCACCGGCGGAAATGCCGCCGGTATCGCGCAGCTCGCGAGGACCGCATCCACCACCGGTCCGCTCGAGAGCCGCACCGGGCCGCCGCCGAGCAGATCGGTCGCCACGACGTGCAGCGGAACCTGGCTGCGCTCGAGCTCCTTGTACGGCAGATGCGCTTCGAGCAGCGCTCGCAGGCCGCGGGGATCGACCGGGAAGCTGTGCCGCGTGACAAGCCCCATCATGCTGCGCCAGGTGATGGGAAACACCTGCCGCCGCCGCAGCCCGCGCCAGAGGGCTTCCAGCCGCGCCACGCCTTCCAGATCGGGTGCACCGGCAAGATAAGCGCCGTTGATCGCTCCGGCTGAGGAACCCACCACGAGATCTGGAGCTACGCCATGCCGAAGCAGCTCGCGCAGCATGCCGACCTGGACCGCACCGATGCTGCCGCCGCCCGCCAGGACGAAAGCGGTCCTAGTGGCCGTTGCCATGGGACACTCCTTGGGTCTGGTCACACATTGGACGACGCGAGCCGCCGCGCCGTTTCAACCGCTTCAACGACAGAATTGCGCGATCAGCCGGTTGACGCGCTCGGGCGCCTCGAGCTGCGGGAAGTGGCCGAGGCCGGGAAGGGTCTCGATTCTGCAGTTTGGTAGTTTGTTTTTGAGCAAATCCAGCCAGGGGGAAGTTTGCCCGGGCTGCAGCGGTCCGCGCTGGCCCTGCGCGTTGCGCGTGGTGCTCTGGATGACGAGCACGGGCGCGCGCACCGCGGCGAGCGCGGGCTCGAGGGTCGCCGCGTCCCAGCGCGCCAGGCGCGGCCACAGCGCGGTGCCGATTTCGGCGCTCTGGCGCACCGCGCGCTGAACCAGTCGCTCGGAGGCCGGGGTCGACTTGAAGAACATCTGCCGGAAGAGGTCCTCGGCCCAGGCCTGGTAGCCGCTCTTCTCGATGTGGGCGCGCGCGGCCGCCTCGGCCGCGTCGGGGTCGCCGCTGCCGGCGCGGCTGCCGTCGATGAGCACGACGCCGGCGACGCGCTCGGGCGCGATGCGGTTCGCTTCGAGCACGACCCGGCACCCCATGCTGTGGCCGATGAGAAAGGCTTTCTTGAAATCGAAATTCGCTACCAGCGCAGCGACGTCGCCGCCGAAATGCTCGATCGAGACTTCCTGCGGCAGGCCCGGCGTCTTGCCGTGGCCGCGCAGGTCGCAAGCCACGACTTCGTGGCTATTCTTGAGCGCCTTGAGTTGAAAGCGCCAATCTTCGTGGCTGCAAAGGAAGCCGTGCACGAAGGCTAGGGGCGGGGCGCCCCGCCCCTGGCGGACGAAGTGCAGGCCTAGTCTTCCGCGCTCGCCTGCGGCCGGTGCGCGGCGACGAGCTTCTGCTGGAGCTGCGGCGGCGCGGGGTCGTAGTGGCTGAACTCCAGGCTGTAGGAGCCGTGGCCGGCGGTGAGCGATTTCAGCCGCGCCGGGAAGTGCTCGAGCTCCGAGAGCGGCGCCTGCGCGGTGATCTGCACCAGCCCCGGCCGCGGGGAGTCGGAGCCCTTGATCTGGCCGCGGTGCCCCGAGAGCTCGCCCGCGATGTCGCCCATGCGGTCCTCGGGCGCGACGATCTCGACGTTGACGATCGGCTCGAGCACGATCGGCCGCGCCTTGGCGAGCGCGTCGAGGAACGCCTTGCGGCCGGCGGACTGGAACGCGACGTCCTTGGAATCGACCGGGTGGCTCTTGCCGTCGTACACGATCACGCGCACGTCCTGCAGCGGATAGCCGGCGAGGAAGCCCTGGTCGAGCACCGCGCGCACGCCTTTCTCGACCGACGGGATGAACTGGTTCGGGATCGCGCCGCCCTTCACGCTGTCGACGAACTCGAAGCCCTTGCCGCGCGGCAGCGGCTCGACCTTGAGGAACACCTCGCCGAACTGGCCCGCGCCGCCGGTCTGCTTCTTGTGGCGGCTGTGGCCCTCGGCCCGGGCGGCGATGGTCTCGCGGTACGGGATCGACGGCGGGCGGGTGTCGAGCTCGAGCTTGTACTGCGAGGACATCTTCTCGAGCACCGCCTTCAGGTGCATCTCGCCCAGGCCGCGCATCACGGTCTCGTTCGCCTGCGAGTTGTGCTCGATGCGGAAGCACGCGTCCTCGGCCAGGATCTTGTGCAGCACGTCGGACACCTTCTGCTCGTCGCCGCGCTTCTTCGGCTGCACCGCGAGGCCGAACACCGGCGTCGGCAGCTCGAGCGGTCTCGCGTGCACGTTCGCGTCCCCGGGCGAGTCGTGCAGGATGTGGTCGAACTGGATCTCGTCGATCTTGGCGATCGCGCAGATGTCGCCCGGGATCGCCTCGTGCACCTCGACCTGGGTCTTGCCGCGCAGCAGATAGAGGTGCCCGGCCTTGATGGGCTTGCGGCCTTCGCCGATGTAGAGCTGGCTGCCCGGGGTGAGCCGGCCCTGGTGCACGCGGAACACCGCGACGCGGCCGATGTAGGGATCGATCTCGATCTTGAAGACGTGCGCGAGCGCGTGCTTGCCCGGATCGGGCACGGGCTGCAGGTCGGTGCCCTGGCCGTTGCCCGCCTGGGTGACGACGTACGAGGGCGGGTTGCCCTCGGCGGGGTTCGGCAGGAGCTTCACGATCACGTCGAGCAGCTCGCCGATGCCGGCGCCGGTCCTGGCCGAGGTGAACACCACCGGGATGAGGTGCCCTTCGCGCAGCGCGCGCTCGAGCGGCTCGTGCAGCTCCTCGGGGCTCACCTCGCCCTTCTCGAGGTATTGCTCCATCAGCTTCTCGTCGACCTCGACCACCTGGTCGACGAGCTTGCGGTGCGCCTCCTCGACCGAGGAGAAATCGGCCTCGCCCGCGGGCGCGAAGAAGCAGTCCGACACCCTGGAGCGGTTGCCCGCGGGCAGGTTGAGCGGCAGGCACTCCTTGCCGAAAGCCTGCTGGATGCGCTCGAGGAGATGCTCGAGGTCCACGTTGTCGGCGTCGATCTTGTTGACGACGATCAGGCGGTCCAGGCCGCGCTTCGCCGCCCAGTGCAGGAAGCGGCCGGTCATCATCTCGATGCCGTTCTGCGCGTTGATGACGATCGCGGCGGTCTCGACCGCGGCGAACGCCGGCAGCGCGTGGCCGAGAAAGTCCGGGTATCCGGGGGTGTCGAGGAGATGTATTCGATGGTCCTGAACGTCGAAGCTCGCGACCGCGAGCTTGAGGGAATGCTGCAGCTGCTTTTCCAGCGGGGTGTAGTCGCAGACGGTAGTGCCGCGCTCTACGCTGCCCGCCGCCGGGATTGCTCCCGCTTTCGCGAGCAGCGCCTCGGCCAGGCTGGTCTTGCCTGCTCCAGACTGGCCGACGAGCGCGATCGTCCTTATGCGCTTGATCGAATGTGCCACGGGCCTGCCTCCTCCTTTTTCCTCTCGGATTGATCTTACCTTGGCACGTGGCGGGGGGTCGAGACCGCCAGGAAGATCTCCCTCAGGAAGAGCAGCAGGCACACGATGAGCGCCACCATCGCGCAGACGAACATGCCCGCGATGGTGAACGAGAGGTCGGTGCGCACGAACGCGCCGACGAAGGCGCCGGCGATCAGGAGCGCCGTGAACAGCGCTGAAATCACGGCGAAAACGATGGCAAGGTAGACGAAGCGGATGCGGCGCGCAATCGTGGCGAGCTCGTCCTGGGCGAAGGGGAGCTCGGCCTGCGCCATGCCGGCGAGCCGCTCCTCGAGCTCGCGGCGCCGGTCCACCGCCCGTCCAAGCCGCAGGTTGAGCGCGTTAATGACGGTGCCGAGCGCCGTCAGCATGAACACCGGGGCGATCGCGAGCTGGATCACCCCCGCGATCTCGGGGAGGTGCGGGTCCAACGCCACGCCTTACTCTACTTCCTGCCTTCTTTCTTCTCCAGCAGGTCGGCGCGCTGTTTCAGCGTGTCCTCGAGCTTGGACCTGGGAACGAGAAGCACGTGCTGCGACTGGATCTTCACGCGCTCGGCGTCCTTCGCGTCGGGCTTGATTCCCGAGGCGGTGAAGCTCACGTAGTAGTTGTCGCCGGCGAGCTTGCCGACCTTGAGGGCGTAGGTTGCGCCCTCGAGCGTGGTCGCATGGACGCTGATCGGCTTGTCGAGGCCAGTGCCGGTCGCGTCCCCGGGCGCGACATCGGCGAGCTCGAGCAGTTGCAGCGAGTACGAGGCTGCATTGGCCCTCGGGATGTCGAGCTTCTCGCCCGGCCGGGCGCCTACGAGCTTCCAGTCGGCGTTGTCCGCCGCCCGCTCGATGCGATAGCCGGCGCCGTCGGGGTAGCGCACCTCGAGCGTCTTCACCTTCTCCACCTGGAAGGAGGCGCGGTCGATCCATTCGGCGCTCTCGACGCTCGCCTGCGTGAGCGCGTCGGCGACCAGGTAGACGGTGCCCGCTTCGCCGGGCAGGACGACGAAGCGCCCGTCCGGCATCGCCTTGTCCGGGTTCTCGACCTCGCGCTTGAAGTACTTGCGGCCGACGATCAGGACGCCGAGGGGCTTGTCGGCCGAATCCCTGAACTCGATTCTCGTTCCCGAGGCGTCGAGGCTGAGGCGCGCGCGGTCCTTGTCGCCGAGCGGCTCGCTCTGGCCGACCTTCAGGCCGATCACCTTGAGCACGAACTCCCGCACCCTGGAGAGATCGGCGGGAAAATCTCCGCGCTCGGCGATCACCCAGCGCTCGCCCTTGCGCTGCACGGTCAGGGTCGCCTTCGGCTGGACGATGCGGATGGCGGCGATGTCGGCGGCTTTCAGGTCCTTGAACAGCGTGCGGCCCAGCGTGGCGACGTTCTCCGGCCGCCGCGAGCGCTCCTGCTGCTGGTAGAGCAGCGCGCCGCCGCCGAGCACGGCGAGCAGCACCACGAGGATCGCGGCGATCCGGGCGTTCACGCGTAGCGCCTGCGGAGCAGCGCGACCGCCAACCCGATCAGGGCGACGAGCAGCGGCATCAGCGCGATGTTCACCACCTTGGTCCAGAACACCAGCGCCTCGGCGTCCTGGCGCAGGTTCTTGCGCAGCTCCTTGAGCGCGAGGTTGGTCTCGACGTAGGTCTTCTTGAAGCGCTCGAGCTCTTCCTGCTGCTCGGCCGAGAGGATCTGCGCCTTGCCGGCGCCGGCCCCGCCTTGCGCCTTCTGCAGCTCCTGCAGGCGAGCCTGGGTCTTCTGCTTCTCGTCCTCGAGCGCCTGGATCCTGCCGAAGTACTCCTTCTGCGCCTCGGCCTCGAGCTCGCGCACCACGGTGAGCGGGCGGAAGGCGGCGGCGCGGCTGCGCAGCGAGATCAGGTCGTCGCCCGCGGCGAACTGCTCGACCATGCCGAGCGCAAGCGCGAGGTTGCCGTTCGACGGCACCACGATCCGGCGGCCGAACACCTCCTGCACGTCGACCGCCGCGCCGTCGGCGAGAAGATCGACGTCGGCCACGAGGATCACCGAGTTCTCCGGCGACTCGCGCAGCGCCGGAGTGCCCGCCACGGGTTTTTCCTTTTCGACCAGACCATCGGCAAAAGCCGTCTTGAACTTGCCGGTCAGCCGCAGCGCGAGCGGCATCGAGTTGCCCGAGGGCTTGAAGCTGCGCGTCGCCTCGTCGCCCGACTTGGTGGCGTTGGCGTTGTCGACGAGCATTGAATTGGGAGAGCTCCTGACCAGCTCGACGACTTTCAGATCGGTATTCTTCACTTCGAAAGCGCCGCCGAAGGCATACAGCAGCGTCTCGATCTGGCTGGTGACGACGTCGTCGCGGCTGAAGGCGGTGCGGTTGAGCGACAGCACGGTCGGGGTGTAGCGCGCGCCGCCGCCCGAGCCGAACACCACGTCGGACACCACCTTGCCCGGCTCCATGCTCACGCCCCAGGCCTTGAACAGCGTCGGCAGCGTCGAGCTCGACGGCATCTGCGGCATGCCGGGCATGGTCGGCATCTGGTCGAAGTAGGCGTAGGGGTCGACGAACGCGATCAGCTTGCCGCCGCGCATCACGAACTGGTCGAGCGCGTACTCGGTCGCCGGCTGCACGTCGCGCGGGTGGATGACGAGGAGCACGTTCAGGTCCTTGTCGATCTCTTTCGCCGTGAGCGGCACTTCCTTCACCTCGAACTCGCGCTTGAGCTCGTTGGCGAGCACCCAGGGGTCGGAGGACTGGCGCGTGAACGGGTTGAAGCGCTCGCCGAGCACCGGCAGCCCCGCCATCAGGCCGAGCCTCGGCCGCTCGGCCGAGCCGACGCGGGCGATCGCGCGCACCAGGTCGTACTCGAGCAGGCGCTCGCGCTGCGGCGAGATCGTCGGAATCGACTGCTTGCGCTCGAGCTGGGTGACCGCGACGCCGAGGTAGAACTGCTCGCCGGTGAACAGCTGCTGCGGCTCGATGCCGTCGAGCTGCGCGGCGTCCTCCTCCTCGGAGTCGGGCTTCGGGTTGTAGCGCTCGACCACCAGGTTCGACCCGGCCACGCCCTTGAACTCGCGCACCAGATCCTCGACGCGCTGCGCGAAGCTGCGCAGCTGTACCGGCACGGTCTCGCCCTGCGAGATGTAGAGCTTGACCTTCACCGGCGCCTGCAGGTTCGCCAGGATCTTGCGCGTGCCCGGCGAGAGCGTGTACAGGTCGCCCTCGGTCAGGTCGGCGCGCAGCGGCGCGCGCGAGACCAGGAAGTTCACCGCCACGAGCAGCAGAAACAGGGCGATCAGCCCGATCGCCGAATAGATCAGGTGCTCGTATTTCTTCATCCGGACCTGTGACCCCGAATAATCACGCCGGTTGCGAACAGCGCGAAGCCGATCACCGAGAGGAAGAACAGGGTATCGCGGCTGTCGATCACGCCGCGCTGAAACCCGTCGAAATGAGTGACCACCGAGAACGCCGCCACCGTGTCGACGAACGCCGGGCTCGCCCAGCGCGCCAGGAGGTCGGTGACCGGGTTGAAGCCGGCGAGGATCAGGAACAGGCACACCACCACCGCCAGGATGAACGCGACCACCTGGTTGCGCGTCATGGCCGAGGTCATGCAGCTCACCGCGAGGTAGGCACCGGCGAGGAGCAAGCTGCCGACGTAGCCCGCGGCGATGACGCCGTTATCGGGCTCCCCCAGGACGTTCACGGTCAGGATCGCCGGAAACGTGAGCGCGAGCGCGAGCGCGAGGAACAGCCACGAGGCGAGGAACTTCGCCACGATCGCCTGCCAGGTGGCGACCGGCATGGTGAGCAGAAGCTCGAGCGTCCCGGAGCGCCGCTCCTCGGCCCAGAGCCGCATGCCGACCGCCGGCACCAGCACGAGATACAGCCACGGATGCCAGCCGAAGAACGCCGCGAGGCTCGCCTCGCCGCGCTCGAAGAAGTTGCCCGCCGTGAAGGTGAAGAAGCCGGTGAGCAGCAGGAAGATCACGAGGAACACGTACGCCACCGGCGAGGTGAAGTAGCCCCCGAGCTCGCGCTTCGCGATGGTCCAGATGATCTTCATCGCCGAATCTTCAGCCCTTCACCGTGTCGGGCAGCGTGATGCGGCGGAACACTTCATCCAGCTCGCCGCGCTCGCTGTACATGCCTTCGACCTTCCAGCCCTCGCGCGCTACGAGCTCCACCACCGCGCGCGCGAGCTCGGCGGCCTTGCCTTTCTCCCTCGGGTAGATGCGCAACGCCCCGCCGCCGAGGTCTTCGACCCTTCCCAGAGCCGAGAGTTTCTCCACGCTCGCCCCCCGGGCCGAGAGCGTGACCGCGCCGGCAAGCCCGGACATGCCGCGCAGCTCGTCGGGCGTGCCGTTGGCGACGATCTTGCCGCGGTCGATGATGATCGCCCGCGTGCACGCCGCATCGACTTCCTCCAGGATGTGGGTCGAGAACACGATCGCCTTCTTCTTGCCCAGCTCGCGAATGAGGTTCCGGACCTCGTGCTTCTGGTTCGGGTCGAGGCCGTCGGTGGGCTCGTCCATCACGAGCACCTCGGGGTCGTGGATCAGCGCCTGCGCGAGGCAGGTGCGGTGCTTGTAGCCCTTGGACAGCGTATCGATCGACTGGCGCAGCACCGAGCCGAGGAAGCACAGCTCCACCACGCGCCCGACCGCCTGCTTGCGCTTCGCGCGGTCCATGCCGCGCAGCTCGGCGGCGAACTCGAGGAAGCCCTTCACCGTCATGTCGGGGTACGAGGCGGCGTTCTCGGGCAGGTAGCCGATCAGGCGCTTCACCTCGATCGGCGATTGCGCGACGTCGTGGCCGCCGACGCTGACGGTTCCCGCGGTGGGGGGCATGAAGCCGGTAATCATGCGCATGGTGGTGGATTTGCCCGCGCCGTTCGGGCCGAGGAAACCGAGCACCTCGCCGCGCTCCACGCCGAAAGAAACGCCGTCCACGGCGCGCTTGGAGCCGAACGTCTTGACCAGGTTTTCGATGTGGATCATGCGATTACCGCAGGGACATCTTTCAAGGGGGCGGATTATCGCTTAAATTGTGGGGCGGTACCCATTCCCGAGGAGGCATTTCATGCGTTTGACCTTTGCGCTGGCCCTGGCGTTCGCTGCGGGTGCAGCGACCGCTCAGCCGAGCCTGAAGATGATGATCCCGGCCAACCCCGGCGGCGGCTGGGACCAGACCGGCCGCAATCTCGCCGCCGCGATGCAGAGCGCGAATCTCGTCTCCAGCGTGCAGTTCGACAACAAGGGGGGCGCCGCCGGCACGATCGGCCTCGCGCAGTTCGCCAACTCCTCGAGAGGGGACCCCAACGCCGTCATGATCGGCGGCATGGTGATGGTCGGCGGGATCATCCTCAACAAGTCGCCGGTGAGCCTGTCGCAGGTGACGCCCGTCGCACGCCTGACGAGCGAGTGGGAAGTGATCGTGGTGCCGGCCGACTCGCCGCACAAGGACCTCGCGAGCCTGCTCAAGGCGTTCAAGGCCGACCCGGGCAAGGTGTCGTGGGGCGGCGGCTCGGCCGGGGGCACCGACCACATCCTGGTCGGCCTGATCGCGAAGGACATCGGCGCCGACGCGAAGAAGATCAACTACGTGCCGTTCAAGGGCGGCGGCGAGGCGATCGCCGCGATCCTCGGCGGCCACGTCACCGCGGGCGTCTCGGGCATCGGCGAGTTCATCGAGCACATCAAGTCCGGCAAGATGCGCGCGCTGGCGCAGTCCGGGCCGTCCAAGGTGGAGGGCATTCCTTCGCTCAAGGAGCAGAAGGTGAACGTCGAGCTCGGCAACTGGCGCGGGATCTTCGGCGCTCCGGGCATCACCCAGGTGCAGCGCGACAACCTGGTGAAGCTGGTGCAGGCCGCCACCGAGACGCCGGCCTGGAAAGGCACGCTCGAGAAGCTCGGCTGGACGCCCTGGTTCCTGGGCGGCGACGCCTACGCCAGGTTCATCCAGGAGGACCAGAAGCGCATCGCGGGCATCATCGAGTCGATCGGCTTGAAGAAGTAAGCGAGGCAATAGCCATGCGCCGGTCCGGCGCCGAGATCGCCCTGTCAATCGGCGTCGTGGTGCTGGGTGTTGCCGTCGCGGGGGTGACGGCCACGCTGCCCTCCGAGGGCGGCTACGCCCGCATCGGGCCGAACGTGATCCCGGCGGGCGTCGCGGCCGGGATCATCGTCCTCGGGCTGTGGCTCGTCTACGAGGCGTTCACCGGCGGCTGGCGCAAGCGCACCGAGCAAACGGAAGTCTTCGAGCCCGGCGCGTTCCTGTGGGTCAGCGGCGCGCTCTTCGCCCACATGGCGCTCATCGGCTGGGCGGGCTTCGTGATCGCGGGCACGGTGCTGTTCGTGTTCATCGCCCGCGGATTCGGCAGCCGGCGCTGGGCGAGGAACGCGGCGCTCGGCCTGGTTCTCTCGCTCGGCATCTTCTACTTCTTCGTCAAGCTGCTCAACGTGAACCTGCCGGCGGGCTGGCTCGCGCCGGTGCTCGGCGGCGCCGGAATATAGGCAAAACGCCACGATGGAAGCGCTAAGCGCACTGCTCTCGGGCTTCGGTGTGGCGCTGCAGCCGATCAACCTGATGTGGGGGTTCATCGGCGTCACGCTCGGCACCTTCGTGGGCGTGCTGCCGGGCGTCGGGCCGGCGCTCACGGTGGCGATGCTGCTGCCGCTCACCGTGAGGCTCGATCCCACCGGCGCGCTCATCATGTTCGCCGGCATCTACTACGGCGCGATGTTCGGCGGCTCGACCACCACCATCCTCCTCAACACGCCGGGAGAGTCGGCCTCGATCGCCACCGCGCTCGAGGGCAACCGCATGGCAAAGGCCGGGCGCGCCGGCCCGGCGCTCGCGACGAGCGCGATCGGCTCGTTCGTTGCCGGCACGATCGCGACCATTCTGCTCACGCTGCTCGCGCCGATCGTGGTCGACCTCGCCCTCAAGTTCGGCCCGGCCGAGTACTTCGCGCTCATGGTGTTCGCGTTCATCACGGTGTCGTCGGTGCTCGGCTCCTCCACCGTGCGCGGGCTGACGAGCCTGTTCCTCGGCCTGTTCCTCGGCCTGGTCGGCATCGACAGCCAGACCGGTCAGGCGCGCTTCACCTTCGGCGTGCCCGAGTTGCTCGACGGCGTCGACGTGGTCGTGCTCGCGGTGGGCCTCTTCGCCGTCGGCGAAGCGCTCTACGTCGCGGCGTACCAGAGCCGGGTGAGCGAGACGATCGAGAAGGTCCGCGGCTCGATCATGATGTCGGCCTCGGACTGGAAGCGCTCCTGGCCCGCGTGGCTGCGCGCCACCGCGATCGGCTTCCCGTTCGGCACCATCCCCGCCGGCGGCTCCGAGATCCCGACGTTCCTGTCCTATGCGACCGAGAAGAAGCTCACCCGGCATCCGGAGGAATTCGGCAAGGGGGCGATCGAGGGCGTGGCGGGCCCGGAGGCGGCGAACAATGCCGCAGCCACCGGCGTGCTCGTGCCGCTGCTCACCCTCGGCATCCCGACCTCGGCGACCGCCGCCATCCTGCTCGGCGCATTCCAGAACTACGGCCTGCAGCCCGGGCCGCTGCTTTTCCAGTCGCAGGCGAACCTCGTCTGGGGGCTGATCGCGAGCCTCTATGTCGGCAACCTCATCCTGCTGGTCCTCAACCTGCCGCTCATCGGCATCTGGGTGAAGGTGCTGGAGATTCCCAAGGACCTGCTGTACGCGGGAATCCTGGTCTTCGCCACGCTCGGCGCCTACAGCCTGCACCAGTCGTGGGTCGACCTCGCCATGCTGTACGTGTTCGGCCTGCTCGGCTTCGCCATGCGGCGCTGGGACATTCCCGTCGGCCCGGCGGTGATCGGGCTGATCCTGGGCCCGCTCGCGGAAACGCAGTTCCGCCGCGCGCTCGCGATCAGCCAGGGCGACCCGAGCGTGTTCATCACGCATCCGATCTCGGCCACGTTCCTCGCGATCACCGCCGCGCTGCTCGTCGTGCCGTTCATCGTGCGCCATCGGAGCCGCCGGCGCCGCGGCTAGGAGGCCCTCATGCAGCTCACCGGAATGCTGCACGGCTCGAAGCTGCTCGAGTTCGTGGACTACCCTGCCGCAGAGGTGCTCGGCCCCGAGGCCTCCGAGGACCAGATCGGCGCGCTGATCGAGAAGCACGGCTCGGTGTTCGTCAAGCCCATCTTCAAGGGCGGCGTAGGCAAGAAGGGCAAGAGCGGGCTGATCGGCCGCGCGGCAGACCTCAAGACCGCGCTCGCGGAGAAGGAGCGCCTGTACTTCGTCGAGCATCGCGTCGGCAACGTGGTCTCCAAGGCGCAGGGCGTGACCTTCGAGGGCGCGGTGCCGGCCGAGCACGAGGTGTACTTCGCGCTCGGCGACTCGACGCGCTTCCGCGCCCCCACGATCACGCTCACCCACAAGGGCGGCATCGCGATCGAGGAGCTCGAGAAGAAGCACGTCGCCGAGGTGCCGTTCGAGGCGCTCACCGGCCTCAAGGCGTTCGTGATCGCGAACGCGCTCACCGACATCGGCGCGCCGCGCGAGATCATCTCGCCGCTGGTGCAGAACCTGCCGAAGCTGTGGGAGCTGTTCCACCACTACGGGCTCACCACGCTCGAGCTCAACCCGATCCGCATGAGCCCGGGGCGCGGCGGGCGCCTGGTGCCGGTGGCGTGCGACTTCAAGTGCGGCTTCGACCGCGACGATCCGCGGCGCGAGCGGCTCAACCTGCCGGCGAGCCTGTTCGCCGGCGACTATTCCGACTTCGAGCACGAGATCAACCAGCTGCGCACCTACCAGGGGCAGAGCGACGTGTTCGTGATCAACCCGAAGGGCACGATCCTCGCGCCGACCTTCGGCGGCGGCGCCAACTCGCTCGTCACACAGGCGCTCGGCGACGACGCGATCATCTCGTCCGACTTCGGCGGCAACCCGCCGTACGGGAAGATGCACGACGTGGCGCGCATCTCGTTCAAGTACTGGCTCGCGCAGTCCAACGTCCTCTTCATCATCGGCGGCAAGTCGAACAACACCGACATCTACGAGACCTTGCGCGCGATGGCGGACGCGCTGCGCGAGCACTTCGGCGCGCACGGGCCGACGCCGCTTTTCGTCGTGCTCGGGCGCGGCGGGCCGAACCTGGTGCGCGGCATGGGCGCGATGCGCGACACGGTCGAGGCGCTCGGCCTGCCGTACCGCTTCTTCGGGTTCGATTCGGCGATGAGCGAGGTGGTGAACTACGCGCTCGAGGCGGATCGCTGGATGAAGGCCGGCGGGCGTGCGCAGCTCGCCAAGGTCATGGGTCTGGAGAACTGACATGTATCGGCGAGGCGTGGGGCCGTTCAAGTATTTCGTCGGAATCAGCTCGCTCGAGGAAGTCGCGACGCGCGAGGACCGCGTCTGCGTGCTCAACATCCTCGGCGGCGAGTCGAGCGAAGTGACGCCGGTGAGCCATGCGTACTCCGGCGGCAACGTGGTGTTCGGCACCTCGCCCGGGCGCCAGGGGCAGGTGCTGAAGACCCCGGCCGGCGACGTGCCGGTGTACAACAGCGTGCGCGAGGGGCTGGATGCCGGCCACCGCTTCAACGTCGGCGTGGTGTACCTGCCGCCCTCCGGGGTGCGCGACGGCGTGGCGGAGCTGGTGCGCGTCAACCCCGACCTGCGCAAGATCGTGATGATCACCGAGAAGGTCGCGGTGCACGACGCGCGCGAGATCCGCGCCATGGGGCAGCAAAGCGGCATCGACATCTTCGGCGCCAACTGCCTCGGCGTCGCCGACTCCTGGAACCGCGTGCGCATCGGCGGCGCGCTCGGCGGCGACGACCCGGGCGAGTCGCTCGTCAAGGGCTCGATCGCGATCTACTCGAACTCGGGCAACTTCACCACCACGATCGCGCAGTACCTCGCCGCGGCCGGCTGGGGAACGACCACGCTCGTCTCGAGCGGCAAGGACGTCTACATCCACTTCGCCGCGCCCGAGTTCGTGTTCGCGCTCGCCAACGACCGGCGCAGCCGAGGCGCGGTGATCTACGCCGAGCCTGGCGGCTACTACGAGTACGACCTCAACTTCGCGAAGCCCGTGGTCGCGTGCGTGGTGGGCCGCTGGAAAGCGCGCCTGACCCGCGCCGTGGGCCACGCCGGCGCCATGGCCGGGTCGGGGGACGACGCCATGGCCAAGGAGCGCTGGTTCATGCAGAGCTTCGGCGTCGAGGAGCTGTTCACGCCCGAGAACCCGGTGTGCTCGGCGCGCGGCGCGGTGGTGACCAATATCGCGCATATCCCGCTCGCGCTCACGCGCGTCATGAAGCTGAACCGCGTCGAGCCCGACTTCGCGCCGCGCGGCAGCCTCGCGCTCAAGCCCTGGTTCGGCTCCAATCGCGGGCTCAAGCTCCCGAGCGGGCTCGACCTGCCGGTCGTCGAGGCGGTCGCACCGTACCACCAGCAGATCGCGCAGTTGAACCGCCAGATCGGCCGAGTCTTCCCGCGCCAGGCGATGCGGGACACCTCAGGCGCCTCCGCCATGGATCCGAGGACCCAGATTACTCAGGTGCACGGCGTGTCGATCCTCGAGGCGGCCAGGCGCACGCTCGAGTCGAACCTGTGCCACGCGCTGATGCGCGAGCCCGGCGGGGCGAACGACAGCGCGCTCATGAACGTCGC
>DATIGR010000248.1:0-2726 GCA_035454645.1 Burkholderiales bacterium | reverse complement strand
CACTGCGGACGGGTCAGGTTCGAGGCGCAGGCGCCGGCGAAGCTCGACGTGCTGGAGTGCAACTGCTCCATATGCAGCAAGGCAGGCTATCTGCATCTCATCGTCCCGGCCGAGCGCTTCAAGCTTCTCTCGGGCAGAGAGGTGCTGACGGGCTACGGCTTCAACACCCACACCGCAAAGCACCTCTTCTGCTCGGTGTGCGGCGTCAAGTCCTTCTACGTGCCGGGTGCCGATCCAAACACCCGCAGCGTGAATGTTCGCTGCCTCGACCCTGGTACGGTCGAGGCGATGACGATCACGCCGTACGACGGCCGCAACCTGAGAAGAAGGAGATACTCGCTGTAACGGCTAGCCGCGGCGGTCCACGAACCTCGCGGCCTTGACGTTGGCTTCGAATTCCCGCGCGAGCGTGCCGGCTTCCAGCACCACCACTTGAGGCACGAGCTCGAAAGTCTGCTTGACCTGCTCGCTCAGAGCGCGTGACACGGCCGCAGCATCGGCCCCCTTCTTTGTTTCTATCGACAGCCTGAGGATGTCGTTGCCGCCTTCGTTCAGCGCCTCGGCGCGGAAGTCGCCGATTTCGACGCGCCGGAACATGAAGTCTTCCAGGTCCTGGTGGCCGAGGTTGACGCCGCGGATCTTGAAGAAGCCGGCGGTGCGGTGGGCGTGCTTGATGCGCGGGAAGACCGAGAACGGGCCTGCCTTTTCTCCCTCTTTTTCGTCGTCGGCCTCGTGGTAGGTGACGAGGTCGCCCGAGCTCCAGCGCAGGAACGGCGTGATGTGGTTCGACCAGAGCGCGGTGACCACCAGCGTGCCGATCTCGCCTTCCTTCGCCGGCTCGAGCGTCTTCGGGTCGAGCACCTCGATGTGGTACATGTCGGTCCAGATGCGGAAGCCCGCGCCCGGCTTGTCTTCCGCGCCCATCATGCCGGCCTCGGTCATGCCGAAGGTGTCGGTGAGCTTCGCGCCCCAGATCCTCTCGATCTTGGCGCGCTTCGCCTGGGACACGGGCTCGGCCGACGTCATGAGCTTCTCGACCCGCAGGTCCAGGCCGCGCGCCTCGGCGAGGTTCGCGAGGTGCAGCGCATAGCTCGACATGCCGAGCCAGAGCGTGGGCTTGAGGCGCCGGATGAGCTCGATCTGCAGCGCCGAGGGCGTCGAGGTGCCGGCGCCGGCCCAGTTGACCGTGATGCCGCGCGAGGCGGCGCAGCGCGCGAAGATCTGCCCCACCGGGTGGATGCCCATCGGGAACGACACATGCGCGCTGTCGCCGTGTCTTGCGCCCGCGCAGTCGAAGGTGCGCGCGAAGGCCTCCAGGCCGTACTCGATATCACGCCAGCTGCGCGGGTAGAACAGCGGCTGCCCGGTGACGCCGCCGGAGCGCCAGTACTCGGCGATGCCGTCGTGCCCCGAGACGCAGAACTCGCCGTAGAACTCCGCGTCGGTCAGCGCGCGCAGCGTGTCCTTGTCGAGGATCGGGATGCTGCGCCAGACCTCCGGCTTGTCCAGCTTCTCGAGCGAGATGTTCTTGGGGATGCGCCTTTGCCAGAACGGCGAGCGCAGCGCCTGCTCGACGGCGGCGCGCTTGCGGTAGCTCTGGATCCGGCGGATCTCCTGCCGGGACCTGGGAAGGGGCAGCGGCGGCGGCACCTGCGGATTCTGCCGTAAGTTCGGCGCGGCCGCCCCGACCAAGGGGCATGAGGGCGATCCTGGGTGTTTTCCTCCTGGCGCTCGCCGTGAGCGTCCAGGCGCAGAACAACGTCGACTCCTCGGGCCTGGCGCTGCAGGGCTACGACCCCGTCGCCTACTTCGCCGAGGGCAAGCCGGTCCGCGGCAAGCCCGAATTCACCGCGAGCCACGAGGGAGCGACCTACCGCTTCGCCAGCGCCGCGAGCCGCGACGCTTTCCTCGCCGCGCCGGCGAAGTATGCGCCGCAATACGGGGGCTACTGCGCCTTCGGCATGGCCTCGGGCTACAAGGCGCCGGTCGAGCCCGACGCCTGGACCATCGTGCAGGGCAGGCTCTACCTCAACTACAACCAGTCGGTGCGCAGCCGCTGGCAGGCCGACATCCCGGGGTTCATCGGCAAAGCCGACGCCAACTGGCCATCGGTTCGTTCGAAATGAGACACTCCGGGGATGTCCCGTGCCCTGCGCCGCGGCACTCCTCTCGCTTCTCCCGTAGCTTCAGCTGAAGTCAAGCGCCGCGCGCGCGAGCTGGGGGCCGATCTGTGCGGCATCGCCTCGGCCGCGACGCTCAACGCCTTTCCGCCCGACCCGCGTTGGCCGCAGACGCCCGAGCGCATCTCGCCCTACGTGAAGAGCGTGGTGGTGATCGTGCAGCGCATCCCGGTCGGCGCGTTCCGCTGCAAGACCAACGTGCCGGTGCAGTACCTGGACATGCTGGTGCTGCGGCGCATGGACCGCATCGCGCTCAAGCTCGCGCAGGAGCTCGAGCGCGCCGGGCACCCCTCGTTCACGCTCGCCGCGCAGGAGACCGTGTGGGACATGAAGCGCGCGAGCTACGGCCAGCTCTCGACGCGCCATCTCGGGGTCGAGGCGGGCCTGGGCACGCTCGGGCTGGAGGTGAACATCCTTACGCCCGAGTTCGGGCCGCGCCTGTACCTGACCGGAATCCTGACCGAGCTCGAGCTCGAGGCCGACCGGCGCATGGAGGAGCAGGTGTGCATCGGCGAGTCGTGCAGCCGCTGCCTGCACTCCTGCCCG
>DATIGR010000247.1:0-14151 GCA_035454645.1 Burkholderiales bacterium | reverse complement strand
GCTCTCGGCGCGCGCGAGCCCCGAGCTACGGCGCATCGACTGGAGCGACCGCGGCCACGCCGCGCTCGTCGTGGTCATTACCGCCGCGGCGGTCGCGGCCTACCGGCCGCTCGGCTTCCTCATCACCATGGCGGCGCTGGTGTTCGCGCTGCTCGTGGGGGTCGAGCGGCGCAACCCGCTCGCGGCGGCGGCCTACAGCATCGGGCTCACGGTGTTCGCGTACTGGCTGTTCGGCAAGGCGCTCAAGTCGCCGCTCGAGCGCGGCCTGCTCTGGTTTTGATCGAGACCTTCGACAGCCTGCTCGCCGGGTTCCAGGTCGCGCTGCGGCCCGACGTGCTCTGGTACGCCTTCCTCGGCTGCCTGGTCGGCACGCTGGTCGGCATGCTCCCGGGCATCGGCCCGCTCGGCGGCATCAGCATCCTGCTGCCGCTCACCTTCGGCCTCGACGCCACCAAGGCGATCGTGATGCTCGCGGGCATCTACTACGGCTCGCAGTACGGCGGCTCGACCACCTCGATCCTGCTGCGCATCCCCGGCGAGGCCTCCTCGGTGATGACCTGCATCGACGGCAACGCGATGGCGAAGAAGGGGCGCGCGGGCGCGGCGCTGTGCATCGCGGCGGTCGGGTCGTTCGTCGCCGGCACCTTCGGCGTGGTGGTGCTCACGCTGGTCGCGCCGCCGCTTGCCGAGTTCGCCCTGCGTTTCGGCCCGCCGGAATACACCGCGCTCCTGCTGCTCGGCCTCATCTTCCTCGCCTACATGTCGACCACCTCGCTGGTGCGCACGCTGCTCATGGCGAGCTTCGGCGTGCTGCTCGGCACCGTCGGCATCGACGTCATGACCGGGCACTTCCGCTACTCGTTCAACATCGCCGAGCTCGGCGACGGCCTCGGCATCGTCCCGGTCGCGGTCGGCCTGTTCGGCCTTGCCGAGATCCTGTCCGCGCCGAGCCGCCGGGTGAGCGGGCAGGTGATGCGCCCGCGCCTGCGCGAGCTCTGGCCGAGCCGCGAGGAGTGGCGCGGCGCGGCGCCGGCGATCGCGCGCGGCTCGGTGCTCGGCTTTCTGGTCGGCATCATCCCGGGCTCGGCGCACATCATCTCGAGCTTCATGTCCTACGCGCTCGAGCGGCGCGTGTCGCGCAGGCCCGAGGAGTTCGGCCGCGGCGCGGTCGCGGGCGTGGCGGGCCCCGAGTCGGCGAACAACGCCGCCTCCACCGGCTCGTTCGTGCCGCTGCTCGCGCTCGGCATCCCGACCGGGCCGGTGACCGCGGTGCTGATCGCGGCGCTCCTGATCCACGGCGTGCCGCCCGGCCCGACGCTGGTGAACGACCACCCCAACGTGTTCTGGGGCTTCGTCGCCTCGATGTACGTCGGCAACCTGATGCTGCTCGCGCTCAACCTGCCGCTGGTGGGGGTGTTCGTCAACCTGCTGCGCATCCCCTACGCCTACCTCTATCCGATGATCATCATGTTCTGCGTGATCGGCGTGTACGAGGTGAACAACTCGATCGTCGACGTGTGGATCATGCTCGCCATGGCGGTGATCGGCTACGGCCTGAAGAAGTTCGGCCTCGACCCGGCGCCGCTGGTGCTCGGCCTGGTGATCGCGCCGATCCTGGAGATGTCGCTGCGCCAGTCGCTTATCATGTCCGACCACGGCTGGCTCATCTTCCTGCAGCGGCCGATCGCCGCGGTGCTGCTCGCGGTGAGCGTGGTGCTGCTCGCGGCTGCCGCGTACGGCGGCTTCTCGCGGCGCAGGGACTGGCGGGCCAGGCTGGTGGAAACGGAAACGACTCAGCGCGAAGGCACATGAGGATCGCGGTCATGGGCGCGGGCGCCGTGGGGTGCTACTACGGCGGGATGCTGGCGCGCGCGGGTCACGAGGTGACGCTGATCGGGCGGCCGCGGCATGTCGAGGCGGTGCTGCGCGACGGCCTGCTCCTCGAGACGAAGGAGCTCCGCGAGCGCGTGCCGGTGCGCGCGAGCGCCGCGGCCGACGCGGTGCGCGGCGCCGAGCTCGTGCTGTTCTGCGTCAAGTCCACCGATACCGAGCGCGCGGGCGCCGACATGGCGCCGCATCTCGACCCCGGGACGCTCGTCCTCAGCCTGCAGAACGGCGTCGACAACGCGGCGCGCTTGCAGGCGCTCGTGCGCCCGCGGGTCGCCCCGGCGGTGGTGTACGTCGCGGCCGAGATGGCGGGCGCCGGGCACGTCAGGCACCACGGCCGCGGCGAGCTCGTGGTGCCGCCCGAGGTCGCGAGCGCCGAGCTCGGCGCGGCGTTCGGCGCGGCCGGCGTGCCGCTGCAGACTTCGGACAACGTCGCCGGGGCGCTGTGGGCGAAGCTGATCCTGAACTGCGTCTACAATGCCCTGTCGGCCATCACGCAACTGCCCTATGGCCGGCTGATCGAGGGCGAAGGGGTGCGCAACGTGATGCGCGACGTGATGGACGAGTGCCTGACGGTGGCGCGCGCCGCGGGCGTCAGCGTGCCCGGCGACACGTGGGACGCGGTGACGCGGATCGCGCGCACCATGCCGACGCAGTACTCGTCGACCGCGCAGGACGTCGCGCGCGGCAAGCCGAGCGAGATCGACCACCTGAACGGCTTCGTCCTGCGCCAGGGCGAGGCCCTCGGCGTCGCCACCCCGGTGAACCGGGCCCTGCATGCGCTGGTCAAACTGATCGAGTCGAAATCATGATCGTTACCCGACGCCGCGTGCTGGGCGCGGCACTGCTCCTGCCGCTCGACGCCCTCGCGCAGACCTGCGGCGCGCTCACCCAGCGCCAGACCGAGGGCCCGTTCTTCACGCCCGACTCGCCGTTGCGAACGTCGCTTCTCGAGGGCGGCGAGAAGACGCGCCTGATCGTCACCGGAACGGTGCTCTCGCCGCAGTGCAAACCGGTGCCGAACGCGCTGCTCGACTTCTGGCACTCCGACGAGGAGGGCGCCTACGACAACCGCGGCTTTCGCTACCGCGGCCACCAGCACGCCGATGCGCAGGGGCGCTACCGCCTCGAGACCATCGTGCCCGCGCAGTACCCCGGCCGCACGCGGCACATCCACGTCAAGGTGCAGGCGCCGGGCAAGCGCATCCTCACCACGCAGCTCTACTTCCCGGGCGACCCGGGCAATTCGCGCGACTTCCTGTACCGGCGCGAGCTCGAGATGAAGAAGGCGGGCGGGGGAGACGCGAGCTTCGACTTCGTCGTTGAGGCCTGACTGGCAGGCACTGTTCGCCCCGCTGCCGCGCGACGCGGAAGTGCGAATCCGGCCGGTCCTGTCCGCCGAGCTCGCGGGCAACCCCGAATCCGCGGCCATCGCGGGCTGGGAAAGCGTGACGGTCGATCTGTCCGCGGGCGCGGCAGGATCGCGGCACGTGATGGTGACCCTCGACGCGAACGGCGTGCCGATTTCGGCGAGCGACTGGGTGCTCCACTCGGGCGGCGAGCCGCGCGAGTATGTCCACGAGAACGTCGGCGGGCGCATCGAGCTTGACGGCACTTTCCGCGGCACGCGCTGGCGCACCGTGATGGTCGAGGTCCCCGACAGCGACGAGCCGCTTCCGCGTGAAACGGTGCGATCCGACCCGACGCCTGAAGACATCGCGGGGCTGATGCGGGTGGTGCGCGAGCTTCTTAGTCGCGCAGGGAAAAAAGGGTCCTGACCCCTTTTTCACCTCCGCCCGTCGTACCAGGCGTAGCAGCTCGCGCGGCTGCGCAGGTTGCGCCCGCCGAGGAGCACGGTCTTCAGCATGAACCAGAGGAACTCGCGCTTGGTGTAGAGCTTCGCCTTGCGCCCGCTGGTGCGCAGCGGATGCCGGTGCAGGATGGCGATCTCGCGCCCGCGCCGGCGCGCGAGGCGCTTGAGCCGCCGGAACAGGTCGACCTCCTCGGCCGCATACAGCTGCTGGCTGAAGCCGCCGAGGTCGCGGAACGCGTCCGCCTCGCAGAACACGAACGACCCGGCGGCGATGCGCGCGCGGCGGCTGAGGAAGTTCCACGCCGCGATCCACCCGCGCACGAGCGCGTCGTCGGTCTCGACCGTCACCGTCGCCCCGCCGGCGAGGACGCGAGCGCTTTTCACATGTGCAACCATCTCGTGAAACAAGCCCAAAGTGGGGTAGGAGTCGGCATCGACGAACACCAGCCAGTCGCCGCTCGCGCGCGCCGCGCCGGCATTTCGCGCCCGCGCGATCTGGTTCACCGGCTCGAACACCACCGCGGCGCCCGCGGCGCGCGCGATCTCGGCGGTGCGGTCGGTGGAGTTGTTGTCGCACACGATGAGCTCGCTCGCCCAGCCGGCCTGGTCGAAGGCGCGCATCGCCTCGCGCGTGGCGGCGAGCGAGCCGGCGAGCAGGCGCTCTTCGTTGAACGCCGGCACCACCACCGAGATTTTCAGGGGCGCTTGGCCCACTTCGCCACGTGCGCGCCGAGCAGCGCCGCCGCCACGCTGCCGAGCGCCGACGCGAGCCACGCCCAGTAGTACTCGCCGAGGCTGGCGACGAGCGCGAACATTACGACGCCGAGCGCGCAGAGCGGCAGCGACAGCACGAGCGCGAGCGCGATCCAGTGGCGCGGGACGACCGCGGTGAGCAGCCCCGCGACGATGGCGAGCGCGAAGACCACAGCAGTGCCGGCGAACCAGGGGTCGGTTCCGACCGGCGTGGTGCGCCCGAGCCACAGCGCGAGTACCGGCGTCGCCAGCCCGATCAGGACCGCGGCTGCGTACGTCGCCCAGGTTTTCACACCGGCTGCTGGGCGTGCTTCTTGACAACGCCGAGGTTCATCACCCAGGGCAGCGCCGAGCGGCACCAGACCTGCGCCCGCGGCGTCAGCGATGCGCGCTGGCGCACCGTGCCGATGCGCAGGTTGAATACCTGAGGATCCTTTTCCGCCGCGGCGTAGAGGCGCGTGCCGCATTCGGGGCAGAACGCCTGCGCGCGGCGGCTGCCGCTTTCCGCGGTCTTGACGTAGATCTTGGGCTCGCCGCGCAGCCTGAAGGCTGTCTTCGGCACCTGGACGTAGGCTACGAACGCAGTGCCCGAGAGCGCCTGGCAGTCGGTGCAGTGGCAGACGCCGACCTTCTCGGGGTCGATGTCCGCTTCGTAGGTGATCCGGCCGCAGTGGCAGCCGCCGTCGATGCGCACCCGCCTAGTCTAGCGGTCGAGGCGGGCGAAGACGAAGGGCGCGAGGAAGTGAAGCACGACGAGCGCGACGCCGACCCGCGGCACGACCGCGACCAGCATCGAGAGCGGCAGGAACAGGAAGACGATCGCCAGCACCCACGGTACGCTCGGCAGCGTGCCGAGGTCGATCCCCGCCTTGCGCAGCTGCGCCCGGATCGGCCCGCCGCGGTGGAGCGGGTGGCGCAACGCCCGGGCGAGCGCGCGATTCTCCAGCCACGAAAGGTAGATGTACACCTGCACAAAACCGCTGCCGGCGAGGATGAGCGGCGCCAGAAGAAGCGAGAGCAGGACCAGGATCGGCTGCATGCCGCCGATATACATGACGGTGGCGGCCGCGCAGGCGAGGCTCGTCAGCGCCATGAGCACCGCGATCGGGGCGAGCAGCTTGATGCGCTCGTCCACGTAGCTCCGGAACCCCCGCACCTCCTGGAACCTGCGCACCAGGCTCATCCCATGGTTCAGCGGGTCGAGCAGCAGCGACTGCGCGATCGACTGCGCGATCTGGGCCTTGTCCATGGCCGCCAGCATACAAAAGCCCGGCCGGAAGTCGCGGGCAAATTCCCGCTTATGGCGCGCTCTGCAGCCGGGAAGCGATGCGCCTGCCCTCGAGCACCTCGATCCCGCACAGGCGCCCGCCGGAGTCGGCGTCGACGTTGACCCCGAGCTCGTCATAAAGCGAGATCCGCTCCACGTGCATCATGTCCACGGGCGCGGCGCTGAGCTGCAGGTACGCCGTGTCGGCGAACTCGTCGTAGGTCCAGCGCTCGAGGCTCGCGTCCTTCAGCTGCTCCACCAGGTCGCGCCGCCCGAGGTTGAGGAGCCCGGTCTCGAGGTCGGCGACGAGCTCGGGCAGCGCCTGCGCGAGCTTCATCGGCGCTTCGCGGCGTAGGTCTTTTCCCAGTTCTTGCCGTCCTTGGGCACGATCGTCATCGCCTCGACCGTCCCTGGGTCCAGGCAGCGCGCGTTCACGCTGTAGCCGTCGGGATGCGAGCGCGGCACGTAGAACGACTTGATGCCGCACACCGGGCAGAACAGGTGCCGCGCCGTCCCGGTATTGAACTTGTACTCGGTCAGCACGTCGCCTCCGGACACCAGCCTGAACTGCGATTTCGGCACGATGAGGTGCAGGTATCCCGATTTCGAGCAGATCGAGCAGTTGCAGTCGGTCACCGAGATGCGCGCCGGCGCGAGCACCTCGAAGCGCACGCGGCCGCAGTGACATCCGCCCTTATGCGTAATCATGCCGGGGAAGATGGCGCGGCGCCTAGTTGGGCGTCATGATCACCTTGCCGTCGACGAACACCGCGCCGCGTCCGCCGCCCTCGCCGATCATGCCGATGCCGGTGCGCGGGTTCGCGCAGTTGAACTGGCCGCCGCCGTAGTTGTCGCAGCGCATGCTCGAGCCGCTGGTGCTCGCCTGGCTCGCGCACAACGCGGCAAGGTTGAACGTCGGCGGGCTGCCTTCGGGGCCGCCGATGCCGTTGGCGAGCACCCAGTAGCGCCCCGGGATCACCGCCACGCACCGGCGCAGCGCCGCGACGTCGAGCGCGTGCAGCTCGCGCCCGTTGACGATCACGCCGGTGCGCCCCTTCGAGGCGTCGCGCTTGAGCGGCCCGCCGAGCCGCAGCCCCGGATGGATCTGGCCCTCGGCCGGCCCGCCTTCCCGGCCCCACACGCCGGACACCGCGTCGTACCAGTACTTCCCGGGCTTCACCGGCACGCCGTACGCGCGCTCGAGCCCTTGCCGTGTCGAGTCCTCGAGGCGAACCCCATTAACGACGACGTCGGCGGCGATTGCCGATGCCGCCGGTGCGAGCAAGCTCAACAGCGCGATCCGGACGATTTGCATAGCGTTCCCTCTTACCCGGTCTTCTGCCAGACCAGGAAGCGGCGCACTTCGATGCATAGCGAGGCGTCAATTATCGCCTTGTTGTCGAGCCCGGGGAGCCGGTTCTGCAGCGTCGCGACCAGGCCATGCTTCACGGCCAGGTCGTTCGAAACGGCGACTCCTTTGCCGTCCCGGCCGTGCAGGATGAAAAACAAGTCCTCTGACGACGGCCCTGCGTCGGTCGTCAGGATCTCCACCTGGGTGAGGTCCTGCCAGCTTACGCGCTCCTCCTTCTTCTTCCGCAGCCAGGGCCCGAAGCGCCTGGTTACGCCGAAATCGGTGACCTCGAGCTCCTCGACGAGAGGCTTCCAGCCGGGAGAAATGAGCAGCAAGGCGAGGAACCCGGCGGTCCAGAACCACCCGGCCCACCACCCTATATCTTCGTCGCTCGCGAAAGTGAAGCTCGCGGCCGCAAACAGCCCGCACGCGATAAGCGCGGCGACGTCGCCGGCGGAGCGTCTTGCCACGCGCAGAAGTTACACCCGCGCCGCCGCTTTTTCGACACGCTGCCGTCTTATAATGCAGCGCCCTATGACTTACATCGTCACCGAAGACTGCATCAAGTGCAAGTACATGGACTGCGTCGAGGTCTGCCCCGTGGACTGCTTCTACGAGGGCGCCAACATGCTCGTGATCCATCCCGACGAGTGCATCGACTGCGGCGTGTGCGAGCCCGAGTGCCCGCCGAAGGCCATCCTGCCCGATTCGGACTCGAAGGCCGAGAAATGGCTCAAGCTCAACGCCGACCAGTCGGTCAAATGGCCGAACATCACGCGCAAGGGGACGCCGCCGCCGGACGCCGACCAGTGGAAGGACGTGCCCGGCAAGTTCGAGAAGTTCTTCTCCGCAGAGCCCGGTAAGGGCGAGTAGTTGGACCTCACGGCCGAGGAGCGCGGCATCCTCGCCGGCTCGCGCGGCGAAGCCGCACGGCGCGCGCTGCAGTACCAGATCGAAGTCGGCCGCTTCTGGGGCGCGCGGCGCTTCGTGCCGGTCACCAATGTCCACATGATGGGCGACATCGAGGTGATGGGCGACGCGGGCCTCGAGTTCCTGAAGGACGAGGTCAAAAGCGAGGCGCGCTGCGCGGTCAGCACCACCACCAACGCGCGCTGCATCGATTTCGCGCACTGCGACCGGCTGGGGCAGGACCCGGCGGAGGTGGCGAAGGAGCGCGAGCTGATCCAGTGCCTGCGCCGCATGGACGTGGTCACCACCGACACCTGCATCAACTACCAGACGGTGTATCAGCCGCACCTCGGCGAGCACGTCGCCTGGGGCGACACCGGGACCGTGATCTACGCCAACTCGGTGTTCGGCGCGCGCTCCAACTTCGAGTCCGGCCCGGCCGCGCTCGCCGCCGCGCTCACGGGCCGCACTCCCGAGTATGGATTCCATTTGAGCGAAAACCGGAAAGGAACCTTTGCGGTCGAGCTGGAGGCGAAGCTCGACGACCTCGCCGACTGGGGCGCGGTGGGCAGGCTGGTCGGCGAATCGCACCAGGACTACTTCGCGGTGCCGGTGTTCCACGGCTATCACCGCGCACCCACCGCGGACGAGCTCAAGCACCTCGGCGCCGCGCTCGCGAGCTACGGCTCCATGGGAATGTTCCATTTCATGGGCGTGACGCCGGAAGCCCCGGCGAGTCCGGATGATTTCAAAGAGAAAGTCGTAATTGCGGAGGCGGATGTTGCATCGGCTTACGGAAACTACAGCCTTGGCGATCGCGACGCCCGGCTGGTGGTGTTCTCGGGGCCGCAGCAGTCGCTGCTCGAGATGAAGCGCCTGGCGGACCTGTTCGAGGGAAGGAAGGTGAAGCCGGGATCGAGCTGCTTCGTCACCACGAACGGTGCGGTGCTCGCGCAGTCCCGGGCGCTCGGCTACGCGCACACGCTGGAGGCGGCCGGGGTCACGATCCTGCAGGGCGTGTGCTTCTACATCCTGCAGAACCTCTCGCCCATGCGCCGGGCGAACCGCTGGACGAACCTGGTGTCGAACTCGGCGAAGATCGTGAACATCATCGGCGCGCACCGCTTCAACAGCATCCTGCGGCGCACCGCTGATTGCGTGGACATCGCGTGTACAGGGCTATTGAAGTAAGGCAGGCCTACGGCCCGGCGGTCGAAGGCGAGGCGCTGGTCTCCGAGGAAGGCTTCTCGCCGCGCTACGACCTCGACCGCTGGAGCGGCGTCATCACCCGGCCCGGGCACAAGCTCGAGGGCGCGAGCATCGTCGACAAAGTGTGCTTCTTCCCCACCGCCAAGGGCGGCATCGCCGCGGGCTGGGCGTTCTACGACATCAAGTGGAAGAAGATCGCGCCGAAAGCGTTCGTCTTCGGAGTGACCAACCCGGTGATGGTGCAGGGCGCGATCTTCGCCGGCATCCCGATCACCGCCGGCTGGGCGCCGCATCCGCGCGGCGTGGTGAAGACCGGCGACTGGGTGCGCGTCGACCCGGCGCGGAGGATCATAGAGCTCCTGTGAGGAAGGCTCTTCTCGTCCTGCTGCTCGCGGGCTGCGCCAGCTTCGACGGCCGCGGGCTCGTGCCCGGGCGCTCGAGCGCGGCCGAAGTCGAAGCGGCGATGGGACCTGCGGCCGACAAGCGCCCGGGCGCCAGCGGCGAGACGGTGTACTACTACCCGCGCCTGCCGTGGGGCTACGCCACGTATGCGGCGCGCATCGGCGCCGACGGCAAGCTGGTGGCGATCGAGCAGCGCCTGACCGAGGAGAACATCGCGCGCCTCAAGCCCGGCGCGACGCGCGCCGGGGAGGTGCGCGACCTGCTCGGACCGCCCTACGAGCCGATGAAGCAGGCGCTCTCCGCCAAGGAGATCTGGACCTACCCGATGCGCATCGCGGGGCACCCCACGCCCAAGTGGTTCCTCGTGCACATCTCGCCGCAGGGCGTGCTGAGCGAGACCTACATGATCGACGACCCGCAATGGCTGCAGTACGACACGCCCGGGCGGCGGGGACTGCGATGAGCGTCGACCCGTTCGAGGAGCTGCGGCGGCAGATGGTCGCGGTGATCGCCGCGCAGGCGGTGTTCTCGGCCGGCGAGACCGGCAAGGCGGCGATCGCCCCGCGCGTGCTGGAAGCCATGGCGAAGCTGCCGCGGCACGATTTCGTGCCCGCCGAAGTGCGCCCCTATGCGTACGCCGACAGCCCACTGCCGATCGGCTGCAACAAGACGATCTCGCAGCCCTTCATCGTCGCGCTGATGACCGACCTGCTCGACCTCAGGCCCGAGGACCGGGTGCTCGAGGTCGGCACCGGGCTGGGCTACCAGGCGGCCATCCTCTCGGCGCTCGCGCAGCGCGTGTACAGCGTCGAGATCATCGAGGAGCTCGCGCAGCAGGCAAGGCAGCGGCTCGCGGAGCACCGCTGCAAGAACGTCGAGCTGCGGCTGGGAAACGGCTATTACGGCTGGCCCGAGCACGCGCCGTTCGACAGGATCATCGTCACCGCGGGGGCGGAGCTCGTGCCGCCGCCGCTGCTCCAGCAGCTCAAGCCCGGCGGGCGGATGGTGATCCCGACCGGGCTGCCGGACTCGCAGCAGCTCGCGCTGGTGGAAAAAGACGCCGGCGGCCGGGTGAAGATCAAGCAGCTCCTGCGCGTGCGCTTCTCGCTCCTCGAGGGCGAGCCGGCCTAGGCGAGCAGCTTGCGCAGCTCGGTCTTGAGCACCTTGCCGTAGTTGTTCTTCGGCAGCGCCTCGACGAAGCGGTACTCGCGCGGCCGCTTGAAGCGGGCGATGTTCTCGAGGCAAAGGGAATCCAGATCCTCGGTTTTCACGTTCGAGCTCTGGACGATGAAGGCGACGACTTCCTCGCCCCATTCCGGATGCGGCCGGCCGACGACCGAGCATTCGGCGACCGCGGGATGGCGCAGCAGCACCTCCTCGATCTCGCGCGGGTAGATGTTGGCGCCGCCGGAGATGATCATGTCCTTGGAGCGGTCCTTGATCGTGAGGAAGCCGCCGGCGTCCATGGAGCCGACGTCGCCGGTATGCAGCCAGCCGCCGCGCAGCGCCCGGGCGCTCGCCTCGGGGTTCTTCCAGTAGCCCTTCATCACGCAGTCGGAGCGGGTGACGATCTCGCCGACCTCGCCGGGCGGCAGCTCGGTGTCGCTGTCATCGAAGATCTTCACTTCGCAGCCGGTGCGCGCCAGGCCGCAGCTTTCCAGATGCTCCCTCTTTTCATGAAAGATCTGAGGCAGGCCGGTGATGGTCATCGGCGCCTCGCCCTGGCCGAAGAGCTGGAACAGGCGCGGGCCGAACAGCTCGATCGCGCGCAGGCAGTCGGCGACGTACATCGGGGCGCCGCCGTACGTGATGGTCTTCAGCTTCTTCGGGGTGCGCGCCGCCGGGCTCGCCATCAGGCGCACGATCATGGTCGGCGCGGCGAAGAACGACGCGTTCGGCCAGTGCTCGAGCAGCTCGAAGATCTCGGCGGGCTCGAAGTGCCCGCTCTCGGGGATCACGTTGAGCGCGCCCGCGGCGAAGTGCGGCAGTCCGTAGAGCCCCGAGCCGTGCGAGAGCGGCGCCGGATGCAGCGCCGTGTCGCCCGGGTGCAGCTTGTCGATGTCGGCGAAGTAGGCCTGCGCCTGGAACAGCATGTTGCGGTGGGTGAGCATCGCGCCCTTCGGCACGCCGGTGGTGCCGCTCGTATAGAACAGCCAGGCGACGTCGTCGGGCTCGACATCCGCGGGCGCGGCCGCCTCGTCTGAGAAGGTTGCGACCTCCTTGACAGCAATTCCGCCCGGCACCGCGGCCTCGAGGTCCGGGGTGACCAAGCAGAGCTTCGCGCCCGAATCCTCCAGGATGTAGGCGAACTCCTTCGGATGCAGCTTCGCGTTCATCGGCACCGCGGTGAGCCCGGCGTGCCAGCAGGCGAACAGCACCTCGTAGAACTCGGGGCAGTTCTTCATCGCGAGTGCAACCCGATCACCTTGCAGGAGATTGAATTTCTTCCTGAAACCGGAAGAAATCCTCGCTACGCGGGACGCCATCTCGCGGTACGTGCGCACCGGGCGCTTGCCGACCGCGAGCGCGGGCCGCTCAGGCAGCCAGCGGGCGCTGCGCAGCAGCAGATGAACCAGATTCATGCAGCGAGAAGAGCTCTCGCGCGTTGCGCGCGGTCTCGGCGGCGAGTTCCTCGGAGGGGCGGCCGAGCGCGCGCGCCACGGCGTGGAGGATATGCGGCAGGAAGGCGGGCTCGTTGCGGCGCGCCTTGGGCTGCGGCCGGAGATCCCGCGGCGTGAGGTAAGGCGCGTCGGTCTCGAGCAGCAACCGGTCCCGTGGAATCTCCTTGACCAGCTCGAGCAAGTGCCTGCCCCTGCGCTCGTCGCAGATCCAGCCGGTGATGCCGATGTACAGGCCGAGCTCGAGGTAGGCCTTCAATTCCTCGCTCGATCCCGTGAAGCAATGGGCGACTGCTCTTTTCACCCGGTGGGCTTTCAGGATCTCGGCAAAGCGCGGATGCGCATCGCGTGAATGGAGAAAGAAAGGCTTGTTCAGGGCAAGCCCCAGCTCGAGCTGCGCGGCGAACCATTTCTCCTGGTCGGGGTGCGGCGAGTAGTTGCGGTTGAAGTCCAGGCCGCACTCGCCGATCGCCACCACGCGGGGATGGCAGGCGATTTCCCTTAATTGGGGAACAGTCTGTGGACCGCAGTCGCGCGCATGGTGAGGATGGACGCCTGCGGTGCAGTGCAGGCCGAATCGATCCGCGATCTGCGCGGCGTGGCGCGACTCCTCGACCGTGGTGCCGGTGACGACGATCTGCGCCACGCCGGCGCGCCGCGCGCGCGCGAGCACCTCGTCGAGATCCGGGGCGAACGCCGAGTGGCTGAGGTTGGCGCCGATGTCGACCAGCCGCATCGGCCCAGTATAGCTTCAGCCGAAAAGCTCCTGCGCGAGGCGCCCCACCGCGCGCAGCGCGCGCTCGTGGCGCTCGTCCCAGACCTGCCCGACGGACAGGCGCAGGCAGTTGCGGTAGCGCTGCGACGCCGAGAACATCGGGCCGGGAGCGATGGTGATGCCGCGCTCGAGCAGTTGCTCGAAGAGCGCGACCGAGTCGCACTCCTTCGGCAGCTCGACCCAGAGGATGTAGGCGCCCGACGGGCGCGTGACGCGCGTGCCGCGCGGGAAGGATTCCGCGATGACTCCGCGCGCGGCGTCGACCTGCGCCGCGAAGCGCCGGCGCAGCTGGCGCAGCGAGCGCTCGTAGCCGCCCGACTCGAGCATCTCGGCGACCGCCAGCTCGACGAGCTCGTTCTGGCCGCCGCTCGACACGAACTTCAGCATGCGGATGCGGTCGCGCCAGCGCCCGGGCTCGATCCAGCCCACCTTGAGCCCGGGCGAGAGCGTCTTGGAGAACGAGCTGCAGAGCATCACGTTGCCCGCGCGGTCGAACGCCTTCGCCGGCCGCGGCGCGGGCGAGTCGAACTGCAGCTCGGCGTAGATGTGGTCCTCGATCAGCGGCACCTTGGCTGCGGCGAGCAGCTCGACCAGGCGCTTCTTCGCGGCGTCGGACAGCGTGGCGCCGGTCGGGTTGGAGACGTTCGCCATCATCAGGACCGCTTTCACCGGGTGCGCGGCGAGCGCGAGCTCGAGCGCCTCGAGCGAGATGCCGGTGCGCGGGTGGGTCGGGATCTCGAGCGCGCGCAGGCCGAGGCTCTGCAGGATCTGCAGAAAGCCGTAGTAGGTCGGCGACTCGAGCGCGACCAGGTCGCCGGGCCGGGTCGCGGCGCGCAGCGCCAGGTTTAGCGCCACCAATCAGCCGGTGGTGGTCACCAGGTTGCGGTAATCGATGCGGCAGCCCCATTCCAGCGCGCGGCGCGCCACCGCGCGGCGGAACTTCTCCGTGCCGGGCGGCAACCCATAGCGGCCGAGCGCATCTCGGTCCCTTCTTGCCAGGGAAGACAACACCCGGCGGGCGCGCTCCAGGGGGAACAGCTCGGCGGATGGACACCCGGAGCCGAAGGCGACCACGCTGGCGTCGGTTGCATAGGAGAGGACGACCTCGGCGAGCTCGCTCACCTCCACGGCGAGCGCGCGGCGCGGCGGCTTCGAGGGCGCGGGCTC
>DATIGR010000246.1:0-4314 GCA_035454645.1 Burkholderiales bacterium | reverse complement strand
GAGGAGGAGCATCTCCTTGCGCTTCTGTGGCCTATTGCAGCCGGCGACGGATCGACTCGAGGTCGGGCAGGTGGGCAAGCGGCCCGAGCGCCGTCAGCGTCGGGGGGCCGCCGAGCAGGAGGCGGCCGACCCGGCGGATCGCCGCCTCGTCGACGGCATCGATCTTCGCGATGATCTCGTCCTGGGGAATGCGCCGGCCGAAGATCAGGAGCTGGCGCGCGAGCTCCTCGCTCTGAGCAAAGCAGCTCTCGAGCGCCATCATCAGGCTCGCCTTCAGCTGGGCGCGGGCGCGCGCCAGCTCCTCCTCGCTCGGGCGGTCGACCAGCTCGAGGAACTCGTCGCAGACCACCGGCACCAGCTCCGCCGTCTCCTTCTCGCCGGTGCCGGCGTAAATGCCGAGCAGGCCGGTGTCATTGTAGCAGGACGCGAACGAGAACACCGAGTAGGCGAGCCCTCGGTTCTCGCGCACCTCCTGGAACAGGCGCGAGGACATGCCGCCGCCGAGCATGGTCGAGAGTACCTGGAGCGCGTAGAAGTCGTCGTCGGTGTAGGGGAACGCCGGCAGGCCGAGCAGCAGGTGCGCCTGCTCGAGATCGCGCTCCTCGCGCCGCTCGCCGCCCTCGTAATGCGCCGGCTCCGCCGGGTGCGGCGGGGGCTTCGGCAGCTCGCGGAACAGACGGTCAGCCAGCTCGACCAGGCGCGCGTGCTCGACCTTACCCGCGGCCGCGAGCACCAGATGCTCGGGGCCGTAGTGCTCGGCCATGTAGCGCACGAGCGCCGCGCGCGGCATGGCGGCAACGATCTCCGCCGGCCCGAGGATCGAGCGTCCGAGCGACTGCCCGGGATACGCGGTCTCCTGGAACAGATCGAACACCAGATCGTCCGGCGTGTCCTGCACCTGGCCGATCTCCTGCAGGATCACCCCGCGCTCGCGCGCGAGCTCGGCTTCGTCGAACGCCGAGTGCTGCAGGATGTCGGCGAGCAGATCGACCGCTAGCGGCAGATCGTCCGCGAGCACGCGCGCGTAGTAGGCCGTCTGCTCGCGCGAGGTGTAGGCGTTCAGATGTCCGCCGACGTTCTCGATCGCCTCGGCGATCGCGCGCGCGGAGCGGCGCTCGGTGCCCTTGAACGCCATGTGCTCGAGCATGTGCGCGACGCCGTTGACCTCCGGCGCCTCGTAGCGCGCGCCGACGTCGATCCAGACGCCGACGCTCACGGTCTGGACGTTCGCCATGGTCTCGGACGCGACGCGCAGGCCGCCATCCAGGGTGGTGATCTCCGTGGTCTCGCTCATGCGGACTCCATGACCAGCTCTTCGATGTGCCGTTGCACGGCGCCCAGATCGTTCGGCAACACCGCGCAGCGCTCCGGGCGCTCATATAGGTTTGCGAGGCGATCCGGCAGACCCGGCCGCACGCCGGTCGCCTTGTGCACCGCCTCGGGAAACTTGGCCGGATGCGCCGTCGCCAGCGCGATCAGCGGCACCTTCGGATCCAGCCTGCGGGCGCGCCCGGCGTGGATGCCGACCGCGGTGTGCGGGTCGACCAGCTCGCCGGTTGCCTGCCGCACCTCGGCCATGGTCGCCGCCGTCTCCTCCTCATCGACCCGGGCGGCCGCGAACAGCTCGCACGCCCGGCCGAGCGCCTCGTCCGATACCCGCATGCGCTTGTGCGCCGCGAACTGATCCAGCAGGTGCCTGACCTCCGCGCCGTCGCCCTCATACAGGTCGTACAGCAGGCGCTCGAAATTGCTCGCGACCTGGATGTCCATGCTCGGGCTCATGGTCGGCGCGACCGCGCCCGCGCGGTACGTGCCGCTCTCGAAGAACCGCGCGAGGATGTCGTTGCGGTTGGTCGCGACGATCAGCTGGGCGATCGGCAGGCCGAGCTTGTGCGCAACGTAGCCGGCGTAGACGTCGCCGAAGTTGCCGGTCGGCACCGCGAACGCGACCCGGCGCCACGGACTGCCGAGCGCCAGGGCGGCGCTCACGTAGTACACCGCCTGGGCCATGATCCGGCCCCAGTTGATCGAGTTGATCGCGGCGAGGTTCAGCCGGGCCCGGAACGCGGCGTCGTTGAACATCGCCTTCACCAGCGCCTGGCAGTCGTCGAAGGTGCCCTCGATCGCGACGTTGTGGACGTTGCCGGCCGCGACCGTGGTCATCTGCCGGCGCTGCACCTCCGAGATGCGCCCGTGCGGATGCAGGATCACGATCGCCATCTGCGCGCGCCCGGCACAGGCTGCGATTGCAGCCGAGCCGGTGTCGCCGGAGGTCGCGCCGACGATGGTGATCGCGCGCTCGCGGCGCGCCAAGAAGTGCTCGAACAGCATGCCGAGCAGCTGCAGGGCGATGTCCTTGAAGGCGAGCGTCGGCCCGTGGAACAGCTCGAGCAGCCATTCGTTCGGCCCGAACTGGCATAGCGGCGCCACCGCGACGTGATCGAAGCCGGCATACGCGCGCGCGATCAGGCGCCGCAGCTCCGCCTCGCTGAGGTCACCCTCGACGAACGGCGCCAGGATGCGCGCCGCGACCTCCTGATACGAGGCGCCCTGCAACGCCGCGAGCTCGTCCCGGTCCAGCCGCGGCCAGCGCTCGGGCAAATACAACCCGCCGTCGGGCGCCAGCCCGGCGAACAGGGCGTCCTCGAAACCGCACGGCTTGACCCCGCCGCGCGTGCTGACGTAGCGCAAGCTCATGACCTCCCTGAGCCGGACAGCGCCCTCGTTAGGCGAACTCGATCATCCCGGCAAGCGGAAGCGACTGCCGAATGGCGCAGTCCGACTTCGCACTTGACTCTCTGGGAGATTCCCAGACCGGCGCTGCGCCGAGGCAGGTCACACATACGGACTGGAGCAGAGAATGCGCAACATCAGAGGGGACCTTCTAGAGCGCCTGAACGCAACAGCGGAGCAACGCCGAGAGCTGAGCAGGCAATTGCAGCTTCTAGAAGCGCGAGAGCGATGCCTCAGGGCACTCGTCAGCGATGAGGAACGGCAGGCAACGCGTGTCGAGCACCTGTCGCCGCTTTGGCTGCCTTCCACCGAGGCAACAGACGGCGCTCAGTTGCGCGAGTTCGTGCTGAGCTCATTTGCAGATGGTCACGACTGGAGCCTGGAGCAATTGAAGCAGCACGCTTGCGGGCTTGGGTTAACAACCACAGGAGCGTCCGGGCGTGTGTTGAACATCGCGCTGGTCAACCTGCTCCGTCAAGGCTCGGTCGTCCGCCTACCGAACGGTCGCTGGCGGCTGCGGGATAAGAGCAGGCAATTGCCTCTCGATTTGGCATCATAGACATATGAAGTTTCGAGATTTCATCAGGATACTCGAAGACCACGAATTCGAGCTGGCTCGGCAACGCGGCAGTCACCGCACCTACAGGGGGCCGAGTCGGAGGAGAGACTCGCGTCGTGGTCGTCGCATGTCATCGCGAAAGCGATGACATCAAGCGGACGCCTCGAAAAACCGCTAGCGGATGAGGTTTGAACGTGATTCTCTGTCACATGTTGTGGTGGGGAGGATGATCGGGCCAGTGCCCGGCAGGCGCTCGCCGAGCTGCGCGAAGGCCGCATGGCCGAGACCATCGATCGCCACCTCGAGCGGATGGCCGCACGCGGCGCAGCGGACCGGCGCAACGGCGGCTACACGCGCGGGCTGCTGACCGAGCTCGGCCTGATCGCGCTCCACGTGCCGCGTACCCGCACCTTCAGCGCGCTCAAGGCGGTGCGCGCCTATGCCCGGCGCGCCAAGCACGTCGACCGCATGATCCTGGCCTGCTTCCTGCTCGGCTCGTCGACCCGCGCGCACCGCTTCGCCGACCGCTGGCAAGCGATCTGCCCCAAGGCGGTCGCCTGCCTGCGCGCCGACCTCGACGACCTGCTCACCTGCTTCCGCTACGCGAGCCTGGAGGAGCGCAAGGCGGTGCGCACCACGGATGAGATCGAACGCCGCTTCCGCGGGTCCGCCGCCGCACCCGCCCCATGGGCACCTTCCAGGACAAAACTTCCATGGACCGCATCCTGTTCGCGGTCTTCATCCACGAAAACCGCAACCAGGGCCTCGCCACCCCCTCCGCCCGGACACATACCTTTTGACGTTACCTGCGCGCCCGGCCAACACGCTGTGCTATCTCGTTACGAGATCTCTGCAAGGAACTTTCTCGTATTGCGCTAGCTTAACGCTCTATTAAGAAATCAGGCGGAAACCCCAACCCATCTCGCTTGGGAAGAAGGGAAGCCATGTCCGCGGATCGCGCAGATGGACCAGGCCGGCGGGCGCCAGCGGCCCGTGCCAGAGGGGGCAGCCTGAAGGCGCTG
>DATIGR010000245.1:0-4902 GCA_035454645.1 Burkholderiales bacterium | reverse complement strand
CGGGCGCGGCGATCGTCATGATGGAGGCGGGCGCCGCGGCGAAGGCAGGCGCCAGGCCGATGGCGCGGCTGGTGGCCTATGCGCATGCAGGCGTCGAGCCTGAGGTGATGGGCCTGGGGCCGATTCCGGCGGTGAAGCGCGTGTTCGAGAAGGCTGGCCTCAAGCCCGCCGACATGGACGTGGTCGAGTCGAACGAGGCGTTCGCGGTGCAGGCGATGGCGGTGACCCAGGACCTCGGCCTCGATCCGGCGAAGGTGAATCCGAACGGCGGCGCGGTCGCGCTCGGCCACCCGATCGGCGCCACCGGCGCGATCCTCACCGTGAAGGCGCTCTACGAGCTCGAGCGCACGCGAAAGCGCTACGCGCTGGTGACGATGTGCATCGGCGGCGGCCAGGGAATCGCCGCGATCTTCGAGCGCGCTTGACTTAAACTTGCGGCGCATGCGCCGCAAGCTTCGCCTCGGACTCGCGCTCGGCTCGGGCAGCGCGCGGGGCTGGGCGCATGTCGGCGTGATCCGCGCGCTGGAAGAACGCGGCATCAAGCCCGACATGGTGTGCGGCAGCTCGATCGGCGCGCTGGTCGGCGCCGCCTACGCTTCGGGCGAGCTCGACCGGCTCGAAGAATGGGCCCGCAGCCTCACGTGGACGACCGTAGTGCGCCTCATGGACCTTACCTGGCGCGGCGGGCTGATCCGCGGCGCGCGGCTGTTCGATCTCTTCCGCACCCTGCTCGAGGATCGCGAGATCGACGAGCTGCCCCTGCCGTACGGGGCGATTGCGACCGAGCTCGCCTCCGGCAGGGAGCTGTGGCTGCGCCACGGCAAGGTGCTCGATGCGGTGCGCGCTTCGTGCGCCATGCCCGGGCTGTTCACGCCGGTGGTGCGCGAGGGCACCGTGCTGGTCGACGGCGGGCTCGTCAATCCGGTGCCGGTGTCGATGTGCCGCGCGCTCGGCGCCGACCTCGTGGTCGCGGTCGACCTGAGCTGGGGCAAGCTCGGCGCCTACCGCCGCGGCAAGGAAACCGAGCTCGCGCCGCGCGAGGTGCCGGGCTGGCTCGACCGGATCCGGCCCGACTGGCTGAAAGGCGGGCCGAAGCCCGAGGTGACGCCCGATATCCCGTCGCTCTTCAACGTGTTCATGACTTCGCTCGACATCGTCGAGATGCGCGTGGCGCGCAGCCGGCTCGCCGGCGAGCCGGCCGACGTGCTGATCACGCCGCTGCTGCCCGACTTCGCCACCATGGACTACCACCGGGCCCGCGAGGCGATCGCCGAGGGCCGCGCGGCGGTGGACCGCATGGGGCCGCTCCTCGAACAGGTCTTGAGTTAGCCCTCTGGACGCATGTGGGGGAACAGGATCACGTCGCGGATGCTCGGGCTGTCGGTGAGCAGCATCACGAGCCGGTCGATGCCGAGGCCGCCGCCGGCGCACGGCGGCATGCCGTACTCGAGCGCGCGCACATAGTCGGCGTCGTAGTACATCGCTTCCGGGTCTCCCGCCTCGCGCCGGCGCGCCTGCTCGAGGAAGCGCGCCGCCTGGTCCTCGGGGTCGTTCAGCTCGGAGAAGCCGTTGGCGATCTCCTTCGCGTCGATGAACAGCTCGAAGCGGTCGGCCACCTCCGGGTCGCCGTCGCGCCGGCGCGCGAGCGGCGATGCCTCGGCGGGAAAGTCGGTGATGAACGTCGGCTCGATCACGTGCTTCTCGGCGATCGCCTCGAACAGCATGAGCTGGAGCGCTCCCCAGCCCTGGTGCTTTTCACATTGAACGTTCAATGAATCGAGCTTTTGGGCAAGCAGGTTTCGGTCGCGCAAGTCACCCTGCACGCCTTGCCTGCGAATCGCCTCCGGAATCGAAAGGCGCGCGAAGGGCTTGCTGAAATCCAGCCGCTTGCCCTGGTAGGTGACGACGGCGTTGCCGGCCGCGGCGCGCACCAGCCGCTCGGTGTGGTCCATCATGTAGCGCCAGTCCTCGTAGGCGCAGTACCACTCGAGCATGGTGAATTCCGGGTTGTGCTTGGTCGAGATGCCCTCGTTCCGGAAGTTGCGGTTGATCTCGAACACGCGCTCCAGCCCGCCGACGACCAGGCGCTTGAGATAGAGCTCGGGCGCGATGCGCAGGTAGAGATCCATGTCGAGCGTGTTGTGGTGCGTCATGAAGGGCCGCGCCGCCGCGCCGCCGGGGATCGGCTGCATCATCGGCGTCTCGACCTCGACATAGCCGTCGGCGAGCAGCGTCTCGCGCAGGGACTGGAGTATTTTCGTTCTCTTGAAGAAAATCTCCCGTGCCAGCGGATTGACGATCAAGTCCAGGTAACGCTGTCGATAGCGCAGCTCGTGGTCGGTGAGGCCGTGGAACTTCTCGGGCAGCGGCCGCAGCGCCTTCACCAGCAGCCGGATGCTCCTCGCGTGGAGGGTGAGCTCCCCCTTCAGGGTCTTGAAGAGGTGGCCCTCCGCGCCGAGGATGTCGCCGAGATCCCAGCGCTTGAAGTCCTCGTAGTTCTTCAATTCATTCACTACATAAATCTGGATCCGGCCGCTGCCGTCCTGCAACGTGGCAAAGCTCGCCTTGCCCATCACGCGCTTGAGCATCATGCGGCCCGCGACCTTGACCTCGACGCGCGCTTTCTCGAGCTCTTCCTTGGTCTTGTCGCCAAAGCGTTGCGCGAGGTCGCCGGCGAAATGGGCGCGCCGGAAATCGTTGGGGAACGCCCGCCCGGCGCTGCGCAGCGCCTTCAGCTTCTCGCGCCGCTCGTCCACCAGCCTGTTTTCTTCTTCCAAGCTAGACTCCTTGCTTGAGGCTCGCTTCGATGAAATCGTCGAGCTCGCCGTCGAGCACCGCCTGGGTCGCGCCTTTCTCCACGCCGGTGCGCAGGTCCTTGATGCGCGACTGGTCGAGCACGTACGAGCGAATCTGGTGGCCCCAGCCGATGTCGGTCTTCGACTCTTCGAGCTTCTGCTTCTCGGCCTGGCGCTTGCGCATCTCGAGCTCGTAGAGCTTCGCCTTGAGCATCGCCATCGCCTCGGCGCGGTTGCGGTGCTGCGAGCGGTCGTTCTGGCACTGCACCACGATGTTGGTCGGCAGGTGCGTGATGCGCACCGCGCTGTCGGTCCGATTGACGTGCTGGCCGCCTGCGCCGGAGGCGCGGTAGGTGTCGATGCGCAGCGCCGCCGGGTTGACCTCGATCTCGATCGACTCGTCGACCTCGGGATAGACGAACACGCTGGCAAACGAGGTATGCCGGCGCGCATTGGCGTCGAACGGGCTCTTGCGCACCAGGCGGTGCACGCCGGTTTCCGTACGCAGCGTGCCGTAGGCGTAGTCGCCGGTCACCTTGAGCGTCGCGCTCTTGATGCCGGCGACCTCGCCGGGGGTGTGCTCGAGCACTTCGGCGCTGAAGCCGCGCCGGTCGCAGAACTTGAGATACATGCGCTCGAGCATCGCCGCCCAGTCCTGCGCCTCGGTGCCGCCCGAGCCGGCCTGGATGTCGAGGAAGCAGTTGTTCGGGTCGAGCGAGTTGGAGAACATGCGCCGGAACTCCATCGCGGCGATGTCCTGTTCGAGCTTTTGGACATCCGAATCGACCCCGGCGAGCGTGGCATCGTCGCCCTCGGCGCGGGCGAGGCCGAAAAGCTCCGCGGCGTCGGCAAGCCCGCTGCCGACCCGCTCGAGCGTTGCGACCACGCCTTCGAGCGCTTTCTTTTCCTTGCCGAGCCCCTGCGCGCGCTGCGGGTCGCCCCAGACCTTGGCGTCGCTCAGGAGGGTTTCGACTTCCGACAGCCTTTTCTGCTTGGCTTCGAGGTCAAAGATACCTCCGCAGCTCCGCCGACCGCGCCTGCAGGTCGGTGAGCCGGGAGGCGATCTGGTTGATGCGCTCGGCTTCCATGACGGGCGCTATTTTACGGGTTTCGGCGTGTACTCCTCGGCGATCTTGTCGTCGAAGAAGCTGGTCGGATTCGGCGCCGCCATGAACCGGCGGTAGACCTCCGGATAGACCCCGCCGTACTGGAACACCTGGCCGTTCGACATCTCGACTTCGAGCGTGCGCGTGGCTTCGTCGTAGCCCACCGAGCGCAGCTTGGAGGAGTTGACGCGCTTGCGCTGCATATCAGGCCTTGCTGACGGTGATCTTTTCGCCTGAACGGATCTTGCCGAGATCCTCGAATTTCTCCAGACGCCCCACCACGTTGCAGCGGGCGGCGAGCTTGGGACGCTCGTCGGTGGAGATCGGCGTGCGGCCGTAGGGCAGGGCGAGGGCGTCGCCCTCGGTCCAGAAGCACACCGTGCCGGGCTCGACGATCTGCTGCGCATCGGGCTCGAGCTTCGCGCTGACCGGCGTCGTGAAGTAGACCTCTTCGCCCCAGGTCTGGGCGCGCGACTCGAACGGCGCCGCGGCGAGGAGCGCTTTCGCCGTCGGGGTATCCAGCAGCTCGATCGCGAGCTCGGTTTTTCCCGCCTTCAGGGAGAGCTTCATCCGCCGAGGGTCGCGCTCCACGGCGACTTGGTCCCGCCCTTGTCGACGATCCCCTGGATCTGGTTGCCCAAGACCCGCCCGCTGAACTCGCCCTGGCGGCCGGGTCGGAGAGGCGAGGAACTTGCCGGCTCGCGCAACGACCATTGCCATCTCGTACGCGACAAGTCCGACGTCGGTGTCTTCGGCCGCAAGGACGGCCAGGCATGCGTTGCTTCCGGCCGCGGTGACGAACAGGAACGACGACTTCATCTCGATGATGGTCTGTTGCACGGGTCCGCCGCCGAACCGCTTGCTGGCACCCTTCGCGAGGCTCTGGATGCCCGATGCCATCGCGGCCAGATGTTCCGCGTCGTCTCGGCTGAGCTGGGCGGAGGAAGCCATGAGCAGTCCGTCAGCGGAGAGCACGATGGCATGCTCAGCCTGCTTGACGC
>DATIGR010000244.1:0-3236 GCA_035454645.1 Burkholderiales bacterium | reverse complement strand
GCCTTCACCGCGCTGATGCGCGCCGTGACCACGGTGTTCGGCGGAATGCGGCGCAGGCGCATGCCGACGAGGGTAAACAGGCCCACATACGCGCCCGAGGCCCAGGCCGCGATCCACAGCGGGATCGGCACCAGGTACAGCAGCAGGAAGACCGCCACAACGACGACGATGAGGAGGCCGACCCCCCCGGTGATGCCCGTGCCAAGCGCGTTCATGTCTCCTCCTCGTTGGTATTCGTTATTGGCCGCACCACGATGCGGTTGCCGTCCACGCGTATGACCTCGATCGGGGTGCCGGGTTCGATCAGATCGCCCTCCGACACCACGTCCACGCGCGCGCCTTCGATGTCGGCGATGCCCGCCGGGCGCAGCGGCGAGCTCGCGCGCCCGCGCTTGCCGAGCCAGCGCAGGTCGCCCTCGGGCTCGGTGGCGAGGCCGGTGTCCAGGATGAGCCGCCGCCCGAACGGCGTGCGCGGCATGAAGCGCAGCAGCACGAAGCTCACCACCAGCGCGGCGAGCAGCGAGAAGACGATCCGCCCGGCGGCCAGCATGAAGTATTCCGGCGTCGCGCCCGAGCCGACCACGCTCATGACGAGCGCCGCCAGCAGGGCGAGGATGCCGAGGATGCCGGCGAAGCCGAAGCCCGGGATGAGGAAGAACTCGACGAGCAGCAGCGCGATGCCGCCCAGCGCGAGCAGCAGCTCCCCCCACCCGGCGAGCTGCACCAGCCAATGGCCCCAGAAGAAGGCCCCCAGGCTGCCCACGCCGATGGCGCCGGCGACGCCGAAGCCGGGGGTGCGCAGCTCGATGATGATGCCGAGCATGCCGATCGTGACGAGCAGCGAGCTCAGCAGCGGATGCGTGAGGAACCGCACCACGCTCTCCGCCCAGTTGGGCGCGGCGCGCCTGAGCTCGGCCCCCCGGATTCCCAGGCGCTCCAGCGCCGCCTCCAGGCTGTCGGCCTGGAACTCGGCGACCTTGTGCTTCAGCGCCTCGTCGGTGGTGAGGGTCAGGAGCTTTCCCTTCTCGATCACGCCGCGGATGGCGACGTCGGCGTCGACCATCGCCTCGGCGATGAGCGCCGGGCGCTTGCGGCTCTCGGCGGTGGCGCGGAATTCCTTGCGCACGTAGGACACGGTCTTTTCCGACACCGCCTGGCTGCCGGCCCCGGGCTGGCCTGCCAGCACCGGCGCCGCGGCCCCGATCGTCGCCCCCGGCGCCATGACCAGGTGCTGCGCTGCGAGCGAGATCAGCGCGCCCGCCGAGATCGCGCGCCGGTTCACGTACGCAACCGTCGGCACCCGGGCGCCGAGCAGCGCGTCGCGGATCTGCACCGCGGCGTCCACGCGCCCGCCGAACGTATTGATCTCCAGCACCACCGCGGCCGCGCCGGCGGCCGCGGCCTCGTCGAGAACCCGCTGCACGAACGGCGCGAGCCCCAGGTCGATGATGCCCTCGACCGGCGCGACGTAGACCAGCGGGGCAGCCGACGCGCACGGCGACGCGAGCGCCGCAACCAGGAGGCCTTTCAGAAAACGCATCATAGGTGCCTTGTCCCCGGGGCCGATGATCGATGACGGGGGTGGCGGGAGCCCCGCTCCTGGACCTCGAGCTCGATGTCGAGCTCGCCCGCGCGCTCGAAGCGCAGCCGCATCGGGAAGCGCTCGCCTTTCTCGAGGGGCCGGATAGTCTCCACCAGCATGAGGTGCGATCCGCCGGGGGCGAGCGTGATGCTGCCGCGCGGCGGAATCTCGAAGTCCTTCACCTGGCGCATGCGCATGACCTCGCCCTCGCGCCGGGTGATGTGCATCTCCACGTGCTTCGCGACCGGGGTCGACGCGCCGACCAGCCGGTCGGGCCGGCTGCCGGTGTTGCGGATCTCCATGTAGCCGACGGCAACCTTGGCCCCCGGCGGCGTGGCGCGCGACCACGCCGCGTGCACCTCGATGCCGTCTTTCGCAACGGCTTGCAGCGTGAACAGGAAAAGCGCTGCTGCGAGAAGCCTCATTGGCGGTTCTCCTCTTCCTGGAGCTTGCGCCACAGGATCTTGCCGGTCGCGGTCTTGGGCAGCTCGTCGACGAACTCGACCACGCGCGGCACCTTGAACGCCGCCATGCGGCTGCGCGCCCAATCGATGATGTCCTGCGCAGAAGTGTTCTTCACGTCGTCCTTCAGCACGATCACGGCCTTGACGCTCTCGCCGCGGTAGCCGTCGGGCGTGCCGATCACGCACGCCTCCCGGATCGCGGGGTGCGCGTAGAGCATCGACTCGACCTCGGCCGGCCAGACCTTGAACCCCGAGCAGTTGATCATGCGCTTCAGGCGGTCGGTGATGAAGAAGTAGCCTTCCTCGTCGTAGTAGCCGAGGTCGCCGGTGCGGAAGAAGCGCTTGCCGTCGTGCTCGAGGAACGCCTGCGCGGTGGCCTCGGGCTGGTTCCAGTAGCCGCGGAACACCTGCGGGCCGTGGACCACGATCTCGCCCACTTCGCTCGGCCCGAGCTCGTGCAAGTCCTGCACATCGAGAACCCGCGCGTCGGTGTTGTGGATCGGGATGCCGCCGCACTGGCGCTTCGGCCGATGCGGCGGGTTGATGTGCGTCGGCGCCATGGTCTCGGAGAGGCCGTAGCCCTCGACGAACGGCAGGCCGATCACCTGCTCCAGGCGCTGCGCGAGCGCCTCGGGCATCGCCGCGCCGCCGCCGCCCAGGACGCGAAGCGAGGACAGATCAAACTCTTTCAGTCTTGGATGCGAAAGAAAGTCCACGAGCATGGTGGTGATCGCCGACCAGTTGGTGACCCGCGCGCGCTCGATCTGCAGCGCGGCGCACTCGCGGTCCCAGCGCGAAAGCACGACGAGCGTCGCGCCGACGTGGATCGGCGCGTTCATCCCCGCCTGCATGCCGGTGACGTGGAACATCGGCATTGCGCAAAGCACCACCGTGTCGTCCTGCGCGCCGCGCCAGTGGAGATAGGTCACGGTCGTCGCCTGGACGTTCGCATGGGCGTGCATGCAGCCCTTCGGCTTGCCGGTCGTCCCCGACGTGTAGGGCATGACGGCGAGATCGTCCGGCCCGGCGAGGTGCGGCCCCGGCGCCAGGTTCCGCGCGAGCATCTCCTTCCACGCCGCGGGGCCCGCGGCGCGGACGAAATCCGGCACCGGCAGGTCGCCCGGCTCTCCCAGGTAGTCGGAATACACCACGGGCAGCAGGCGCTCGAGACCGAGCGGCGCGATCTCGCC
>DATIGR010000243.1:0-15048 GCA_035454645.1 Burkholderiales bacterium | reverse complement strand
CGGCACCATGACCGCGCTCAGCATCAAGACCATCGCCGACCACGGCTACACCAACGCCTCGGCGAACCCGATGAAGTTCCCGGCCGGCCTGTTCTCGATCTGCACCGGCTCCTACGCGCTCAAGAACGCGTTCTGCGAGGTCGACGCGGTCTACACGCACAAGCCGCCGGGCGGCGTCGCCTACCGCTGCTCGTTCCGCGTCACCGAGGCGGTGCACGCGATCGAGCGCACGGTGGACGTGCTCGCGCAGAAGCTGAAGATGGATCCGGCCGAGCTGCGCATGAAGAACTTCATTCCGCCCGAGCGCTTCCCGTACCGCTCGGCGCTCGGCTGGGAGTACGACAGCGGCAACTATCCGGCGGCGCTGAAAAAGGCGATGGACATCGTCGGCTACGAGTCCCTGAGGAGAGAGCAGAAGGAAAAGCGCGCGCGCGGCGAGCTGATGGGAATCGGCATCTGCAGCTTCACCGAGATCGTCGGCGCCGGGCCGTCGAAGGACTTCGATATCCTGGGCCTCAAGATGTTCGACTCGGCCGAGATCCGCGTGCACCCGACGGGCAAGGCGATCGCGCGCTTCGGCACCAAGAGCCAGGGCCAGGGCCACGAGACCACCTACGCACAGATCGTCGCCGAGGAGCTCGGCATCCCCGCTTCCGACATCCAGGTCGAGGAGGGCGACACCGACACCGCGCCCTACGGGCTGGGCACCTACGCCAGCCGCTCGACGCCCACCTCCGGCGCCGCGGCCGCGCTCGCGGCGCGCAAGATCCGCACGAAGGCGAAGACGATCGCCGCGCATCTCCTGGAGTGCAGCGAGGCGGACCTCGACTGGGAGCCGGGGAAATTCTTCGTGAAGGGTGTGCCCGGCAGGTCGAAGACCATCCAGGAATGCGCGTTCGCCGCTTACACCAACATGCCGCAGGGCATGGAGCCGGGCATGGAGGCGACGTACTACTACGACCCGCCCAACCTCACCTTCCCGTTCGGCAGCTACATCTGCGTGGTCGACATCGACCGCGGCACGGGCGAGGTGAGGGTGCGCCGCTTCGTCGCGGTCGACGACTGCGGCAACATCATCAACCCGATGATCGTCGACGGCCAGATCCACGGCGGGCTCGCGCAGGGCGTCGGCCCGGCGCTGTACGAGGAAATCGGCTACGACGAGGACGGCAACGTCTACGGCGGCAGCTTCCTCGACTACTACGTGCCGACCGCGCTCGAATGCCCGAAATGGGAGACCGACAAGACGATCACCCCTTCGCCGCACCATCCGCTCGGCGCGAAGGGCGTGGGCGAGTCCGCCACCGTGGGCGCGCCGCCCGCGATCGCCAACGCCGTGGTCGACGCGCTCTCGCACCTCGGCGTCACCCACGTCGACATTCCGATCACGCCCGAGAAGGTGTGGCAGCTTCTCAGGAAGGCGGGCGTGGCGGAATAGCGGCGGAATTTATCCGTCTGTGCCAAGTTCGACTTCTCCTATTGCGAGCTTCGCTTCGCTCAGCGTAGGCTCAACGACTTTCGTGCGGTAACGCAAAAATTGTGCGGTGCAGCCGGAAAAAGAAGGACAAAACCGGAACTGCTCGGCAGGCGCGAGACGGGGGGAGTCTAAGATGCCTGACATGGAAGTTCTGCTGGTAGACGACCAGGCGGTGACCGTCCAGGTCTACGCCGCGAGCGTGCGCAAGACGTTCGACGGCGCGAAGGTGCATACCGCCGTGGACCTGCCCGAGGCGCTGCAGATCGCGGCCGGGCGCCCGCTCGACCTGGTGCTGCTCGACCTTTCGCTGCCGACCTGCACCGGCATCGAGGCGCTCTACCGCTTCCGCACCGCTTTCCCCGCGATTCCGGTGCTGGTCGTCTCGGCGAACGAGGACCACGAGCGCATCCACGAGTGCCTGCAGGCCGGGGCGCGCGGCTACATCACCAAGACTTCCGCGGTCGCCGGCCTGCCGACGGCGATGAAGGTCGTGCTCGAGGGCGGGAAGTACGTCCCGCCCCAGGTCGGGCGCTCGGAGCTCCACTAGAAAATCGGGGTCAGACCCCCAACCGGGAAAATCGGGGTCAGACCCCGATTTTTTTCTACTTGCCGGTCCAGCGCGGCGGGCGCTTCTCGACGAACGCGCGCACGCCTTCCCCGAAGTCGTCGCTGCCGTAGACCTTGCGCACGATGTCGTCGCCGTCGGGCAGCGGCCGAGCTTCCTGGAGGCGGCGTAGTGACTCCTTGGTCGACCAGAGGGTGAGCGGTGCATGCCCGGCGATTTTCTTCGCCAGCTCACCCACGCGCGCCTCGATCTGGTCGTTGGGGACAATCTCGTGGACGAATCCGGCGGTCCGTGCCTCGTCGGCCGACATCAAACGGGCGGTGAACATCAACTCCTTCACGCGCGAGGCGCCGAGAAGGTCGGCGAACATCGCGTAGGTCCTCATCGATAGGGTGTTGCCCAGGGTGCGTGCAGTAGGCACGCCGAACTTGGCGTCGGGCGTAGCGATGCGGATGTCGGCTCCGGCCGCGATGGCGAAACCCCCGCCCACGGCATAGCCCTCGATTTGCGCGATCACCGGCTTTTTCACGCGCGCGACCCGCCCCGAGCGCTTGTCGCCGTCGCGCTCGTACTTGATCCCGTCCTCCGCGCCCTTGAACCGGGTGAACTGGCTGATGTCGGTGCCGGCCACAAAGGCTTTCACTGCACCATCTTTTCCTGCCGCGCCCTTCAGCACCAGCACGCGGATCGAGTCATCGGCGTCGACCTCCTCGCACACCTCGTAGAGCCGCTGGTACATGCCCCAGGTCATGGCGTTGCGCGCCTCGGGGCGGTTGAAGGTCAGGGTGACGATCGCGCTGTCGCGCGAAACAAGGACTTCGTCTTTCGAAACCTCGGCTTTCATGGTTCGGATGCTAACATCCGGCCATTCCCCAGGAGGAGGATACGATGCTGAGATTCCTATTGGCTGCGGCGCTGCTGGCGGTCTCGCCGCTTTCGTTTTCCCAGAAGTATCCGTCGCGCACCGTCGAGATCGTGGTGCCCTACGCCCCGGGCGGCGGCACCGACAACCTGATGCGCATGATCACCGGCATCATCGACGAGAACAAATGGTCGCCGGTGCCGCTGAACGTCAATAACCGCGCCGGAGGCAGCGGCGCGGTCGGCTATAACTACCTGATCAACAAGAAGGGCGAGCCGCACGTGATCGCGGGCGCGACGCCGATGATCGTGTCGGGCAAGATCGAGGGCCGCCTGCCGGGCAACCACCGCGACGCGATGACGATCCTGATGATCGTCGCGATCGACGAGCTCATGCTCTCGGTGCGCAACGAGTCGCCGTACAAGACGGTCGACGACTTCGTGAGAGCGGCGCGTGCCAAGCCCGGCGGCCTCACCGTCGGCGGCACCGCGACGCTCACCGAGGACCACATCTTCACCTATCTGTTCGAGAAGGCGGCCGGCATCCAGCTCAAGTACGTGCCGTTCAACTCCGGCGGCGAGGTCACCGCCGCGCTGATGGGCGGGCACATCGAGGCCGCGGTCGAGAACCCGAACGAGATCGTGGCGCAGACCGAGGCCGGCAAGGCGCGCAACCTCGCGGTCGCGGCGCGCAAGCGCCTCAAGGACGCGCCCGACGTCCCGACTTTCGCCGAGAGGGGCTACGAGTTCTACTGGGAGCAGATGCGCGGCGTGGTCGGGCCGGCCAACATGGCGCCCGAGGCGGTGAAATGGTGGGTCGACACGCTGAAGAAGGTCACCGAGACCAAGAAGTGGCAGGAGCAGTACATCAAGCGCAACCTGCTCACGCCGACGCAATGGACCGGCGAGGAGGCCAATAAGTACCTCGACAGCCTGCACTCGAAGTACGAGGAGGCGTTGAAAGGCCTCAAGGCGGCATCCAAGTAGGGCGTGCGTAGCGCCGACCGCGTAACCGCGGCGCTGCTGCTGGCGATCTCGGTCGCGTTCGCGGCCGGGGTGCTGAAGAACTACTCGTGGTGGGGCCCGGGCGGTCCGGGCTCCGCCTTCGTGCCGTTCTGGCTCGGCCTGCTCATGGCGGCGCTCGCCCTCATGATGCTGGTCCGCGCGCTGCGCAATCCGTATCCCGGCCACGCCTGGCTGCCGCGCGGCGAGGGGCTGCGCACCCTGCTGGTCGTCCTCGGCGCGACGGTCGCGTTCGTCGCGGCCCTCAACGTCACCGGCATGGTGATCGGCACCGCGCTCTACCTCGCCGCATTGATCCGGTATCTGGGAAGGCATCCCTGGTGGATGACGCTCGGCATCGCGCTCGCCGCCGCGGGCTTCAACTGGCTGGTGTTCGTGCGCTGGCTGCGGGTGCCGTTCCCCGAAGCGGGGATATGGATTTTCTAGCGAACCTGTCGCTCGGGTTCGGCGTGGCGCTCACGCCGTTCAACGTCCTGATGGCGGTGGCCGGCGTGACCGCCGGGATCCTGATCGGCGCGCTGCCGGGGGTCGGACCGCCTTCCGGCGTGGCGATGCTGCTGCCGCTCACCTTCGGCATGGACCCGACCTCGGGCATCATCATGCTCGCCGCGCTCTACGCCGGCACGATGTACGGCGGCACGATCACCGCAGTGCTCATCAACACGCCCGGCGAGTCGGCGTCGGTGGTCACCTGCCTCGACGGCTACCAGATGGCGCTGCAGGGACGCGCCGGGCAAGCGCTCGGCATCGCCGCGTTCGGCTCTTTCATCGCCGGCACGGCGGGCGTGGTGCTGCTCATGCTCGTGTCGCCGCTGCTCGCGAGATGGGCGCTGTCGTTCGGCCCGCCCGAGACCTTCGCGCTGATGCTGCTCGGCCTCGCCACGGTGACGCTGCTCACCGGCGAAGATCCCCTCAAGGGCTACATCAGCATGGCCGCGGGACTGATGCTCGCGATGGTCGGCTTCGACATCATCTCGGGCGACGCGCGCTTCGGCTTCGGCATCCCGGAGATGATGGACGGGATCGACTTCCTGCCGGTGGCGATCGGCCTGTTCGGCCTGGGCGAGGTGCTCTACGGCGCGGAGCACGGGGGCGCGACCCGGGTCGCGAAGATGCGCGTCAAGCTACGCGAGGTGCTGCCGGGGCTCGCCGACTGGACGCGCGCCAAGTGGTCGATCGTCCGCGGCACCGCGCTCGGCTTCGCCGTCGGCATCCTGCCCGGCGCGGGGCCGACCGTCGCCACCTTTCTCGCCTATACGCTCGAGAAAAGGGTCTCGAAGCACCCCCACGAGTTCGGCAAGGGCGCGATCGAGGGCGTGGCGGCGCCGGAATCGGCCAACAACGCCGCCGCCACCGGCGCCATGGTGCCGATGCTCACGCTCGGCATTCCGGGCTCGGCGACCACCGCGATCATGCTCGGCGGCCTGATGATGTGGGGCCTGCGGCCCGGACCGATGCTGTTCGAGAAGAACCCGCAGTTCGTCTGGGGATTGATCGCCTCGCAGTACATCGCCAACGTGCTGCTGCTCCTTCTCAGCACGCTGTTCATCCCGCTCTTCGTGCGCGCGGTGCGGATTCCCTACAGCGTGCTGCTGCCGCTGATCGTGGTGTTCTGCGTCACCGGCGCCTATTCGCTGAAGAACAACGTCTGGGACGTCGGCATGATGCTGGTGTTCGGCGTGGTCGGTTATTTCATGAAGAAGCTCGGCTACTCGCCGGCGGCGCTGGTGCTCGCGCTGGTGCTGGGCCCGCTCGCCGAGCGCGCGCTGCGCCAGTCGCTGATCATCTCCGACGCCGGCCTCGGCATCCTCTTCATGCGGCCGATCTCCGGGGTGCTGACGGCGCTCGCGCTGGCCGCGGTCGCCGTCCCCGTCGTCCGGGCGTTCCTCAGGAAGTAAGCTCCAGCGTCCTGCCGTTCAGGCGGCCCTTGTACTGCCTGCCGCCGGCGCTGAAGCTGATCTCCTCGCCGTTCACCCTGCCCTTGAGCGCGAAGGTCTTGCCGCCGGTGCGCATCGTGCCCGAGAGCATCTGGAAGGTCTGCTTCAGGGTCACTTCGCCCTCGGCCACCGGGTAGGTGCCGGCGACCTGCGCCGGCACGATCCAGAGCAGCGCCGTGCACCACGAGTTGTCGCACCCCGTGCTCGCCGTGAGCTCGAAGGTCTGGTCGGCCGTCCAGTCGCCCATGGTGAAGCTGTTCGAGACGACGCGCGTGCCGGGCTTGAGCTTCAGGATCTTCGGCCGCAGCTTGAGGTTGATCTCGGGCAGCAGGAACATCGTGATCACGGTCGCCTTGGAGAAGTCGGTCTCGAACAGGTCGGCCTTCATGAACTGCGCGCGGCCGGCGACGCCCGCCTTGTCGGCGTTGCGCTTGGACAGCTCCACCATCTCGGGGTTGTATTCCACCCCGAGCGCGCGCGCGCCGCGCTTCGCCGCCGTGATCACGGTGCGGCCGTCGCCCGAGCCGAGGTCCATGACGAAGTCGCTCGGCGTGACCTTCGCCATGTCGAGCATCTTGTCGACCAGCGCCTGCGGCGTCGGCACCCAGACGACGTCCTTGCCGTCCTGGCCGACGGTCGGCTCGTAGGTCGAAGTGGCGCTCTGCGCCTGGAGAGAGCCGGTAAAAAGCAGGCCGGCGAAGAGCGCGGGAAGAAGGAAAAGCGGAAGGCGGACTTGCATTCGGAGTCTCCGGTTCGGGCTGTGGCCGTAATTCTATCGGTCGAACGCGACGATCTCGACCCAGTTCGACCCTTTTCCGGTCGGGGCCTTGCCGACGAAGCGCAGCATCCCCCCGGGCTCGATCGCGTAGCTCGAGATCGTGTCCGACTTCTCCCCCGACACGACCATGAAGCGCCCGGCCGGGTCGATGCGGAAGCCGCGCGGCTGCTTTTCCGTCGGCGTGCTGCCCGCGTACGTAAGCCTTCCCGTCGTGCGCTCCACGGTAAGAGCACTGATGGTGCTGCTGGTGCGCTCGGCGGCGTAGACGAGCCCGCCGTCGGGCGTGACGTGCAGGTCGGATGCCCAGATGTCGTTCGACACGTCGCGCCCGGGCTGCGGGCGCGGCATGCCGGGCGTGAGCTTGCTGTCCGGCGGCAGCACCGACACGGAAGCGACGTCCTTCAGTATTCCATGCTCCAGCGCGAGGGTCGAAACCGTGGCGGTCAGCTCGTTGAGCAGATAGACGAACCGGTTGTCGGGCGAGGCGACCAGATGCCGCGGGCCGGTGCCCGCCTTGAGCTGCAGCGCGGGCGGCGTGTTCGCGGTGAGGCGGCCGCTCCTCTCGTCGAACAGGAACTGGAACACCTGGTCGGTGCCGAGGTGCGGCACGAACACGAACCGGTTCGACCGGTCGGTGATGATCGCGTGCGCGTTGCGCGCGGTCGGGATCACCTGCAGCGGCGCGCAGACGACGCCGTCGGGATTCACCGGGCTGACCGCTGCGAGGTGCGCGCTGTAGGAGGCGCCGAGAAGCCAGCGCCCGGTGCGGTCGTGCGTGATGTAGGGAAAGCTCTCGGCGAGCGGGCCGGCGCCGACCAGCCTCAGCGCGCCCGTGCCCGGGTCGATCGCGAAGGTCTGCGCCGACCAGGGCTGCGAGCGCCCGGCGGCGACGAGGAAGCGCTGGTCCGGGCTCACGCTCATCGGCATGACCGTGGCCTGCGCCTTGCAGCGCCCGCGCGGCTCGAGCATGCCGTCGGCGCGCAGCGCGTAGATGCCGATCTCGCCGTCCTCGGCGCTCGAGACGTAGACGAACTTCAATTACAGCCGTCGCGCTTCGGAGAGGTGCCTGCGCCAGTACGGCGAGTCGAGGCGGTCGCTGCGCACCGACTTGCCCGACGAGGGCGCGTGGACGAACTTGCTGCCGCCGATGTAGATGCCGGCGTGGCCGTACTTCTTGCCTTCCTGGTTGAAGAACAGCAGATCGCCCGGCCGCAGCTCGGCGACCCTGACCGGGCGCGCCATGGCGCGCTGCCGGTCGGTGTTGTGCGGCAGGGAGAGGCCCGCCTTGCGGTAGCTGTACATGATCAGCCCGCTGCAGTCGAAGCCCGTCGGGCTCGCGCCGCCGTAGCGATAAGGCTTGCCCACCATGTCGAGCGCATGCCTCGCCGCCTGGTCGCTCAGCTCGGCGCTCGGCCGCGTCGATCCCGCGCCCGCGGGCGCGCGATACGGCGCGCTCGAGCAGGCGCCGAGGAGCACGACCAGCACGAGGACGAGGGCTCTCACGCGCCGGATGCTAGATCAGCCGCCGGAAATCCCACCGCTACTTTTTCACGGCCGGCGCGTCGGGCTGCCCGGGAAACTGCTGGCTCGCCGGGTCGATGTAGGCCCACGGGCGCGCGCTCTTGGTCCAGATGTTGCCCGTGATCCTCATCGGCGGCGCGTCGTCGAGCGTGCCGATGCGCAGCGCCATGTTCTCGGGCGTGAGCTCGCGCCGGCTGAAAAGCGGCGAGCCGCAGTCGCCGCAGAAGAAGCGGTGCAGCGTGCGGCCGCTGTCGGCGACGGCGGTAAAGCGCCTGGGCGTGCCCTGCGTGATGCGGAAGTCCGCGCTCCTGATCATGGCGTTCACGCTGCCGCCCGCGCCCGACACCTTCTGGCAGTCCTTGCAGTGGCACGCGCGCAGCTCGGTGATCGGCACGCTCACCTGGTAGCGGATCGCCCGGCACAGGCAGCTCCCGGTCAGCATAAGGTCATCCCCAAGAAGGTCATTGCGCTCAGCATAAGGTCATTCCTATTTGTTTCTTTGCGGCGGCTACTTTAGCCCAGAAAATGCGCGCATGAGTTATCGAGCCGATGTTGCAGTGCTCTATGAACATCCCGAGTGGCAGAAACCGCTGTTCCGGGCGCTGGAGCGCCGCGGCATCCGCTACGCGGCGCTGGACCTGAAGCGGGCCGCGTTCCCGGACTCCGACGAGCCCATCGCACCTCTTTACTTCAACCAGGCGAGCCCGTCAGCGTACGTGCGCGGCAACACGCGCGCGGTGCCCTACGCGCTCGCCTACATGCGCGCGTTGCAGATGCGCGGCATCCGCGTGCTGAACGGCGCCGACGCGTTCGCGCTCGAGCTGAGCAAGACCGCGCAGGCCGCGCTGCTGCGCAAGCTCGGCGTTCCCGCGCCGCGCACCTGGACATTCAACGACCTCGACGCGCTGCGCTCGCGGGCGCACGAGATCCCGTTCCCGGTGCTGCTCAAGCCGGAGCAGGGCGGAAGCGGCGCGCGCATCGTGCTGGTCGAGAGCTTCGCGCACCTGGAGGCGCTGCTGAAGGAGCGGCCCGAGCACTGGCTGCCCGACAACCTTCTCCTCCTGCAGGAATACCTGGACGCCGATCCGGCTCGGGGCATCGTGCGCATGGAGTTCCTCGGCGGCGAGCTGCTCTACGCCATGCGCGTGGTCTCGTCTGCCGAGTTCTATCCCTACAAGGAAGTGCCCCCGCGAGCCCTCGCCTGGGGCAGGCGCATCGTCGAAGCCGGCAAGCTCGACGTCGCCGGCATCGAGTACCTCGAGACCCGCGACGGGCGCCTTGCCGTGTACGACATCAACGCCAACTCGAACCTGCGGCCCTCGGTGGCGCAAGCCTTCGGCTTCGACCCGTTCGAGCGGGTGGTCGACTTCCTCGCGGGCGAGATCCGGGCCTACGAGGGCTTCCTGCGGTTCGCCGGGCTGCGAGGACGCGTCGAGGTCTAGATGCCGAGGTAGCGGGACTTGACCGCGTCGTCGGCCCAGAGCGCTTTCGGGGCGCCGGAGTAGACGACGCGCCCCTTGCTGACGACGTGCACGTAGTCGACGAGCTGCAGCGCGAGCGCGGCGTTCTGCTCGACGAGCAGGATCGAGAGGCCCTCGGCCTTGAGCTTCGACACCGCCTGCCACACGGTCTGGATGATGATCGGCGCGAGGCCCTCGGAGGGCTCGTCCATGATCAGGCAGTCGGGGTTGGTCATGAGCCCGCGCGCGATCGCGAGCATCTGCTGCTCGCCGCCGGAGAGCGTCTTCGCGCGCTGGCGGCGGCGCTCCTCCAGCCGCGGAAAGAGCTCGTAGACGCGCCTCAGGTTCCATGCATTGGCAGCCGAATTCGCCGCCGCGACCTGCAGGTTCTCTTCCACCGTCAGGGAGGCAAAGACGCGCCGGCCCTGCGGTACCAGGCCCATCCCCTTGCGGATCGTCTGATAGGAAGTGCAGCCGGTGATGTCCTCGCCCTTGAACACGACGCGGCCGCGGCGCGGCCGGTTGAAGCCGACGATCGAGTTGACGAGCGTGGTCTTGCCGACGCCGTTGCGGCCGAGGAGCCCGAGGATCTGGCCCTCGCCGAGCTCGAGCGAAAGCCCCTGCAGCACGTACGCGTCGCCGTAGTAGGTGTGAATGTCTTCTACCCGGAGAATCATTTTCCCGTCGCGCATCACCCGGTGCCCAGGTAGATCTGCTGCACCCGCTCGCTCTTCCGGATCTGCTCCTTTTCTCCGTGCTCGACCACGGCGCCGAAGTGCAGCACGGAAATGTGGTCGACCACGTCGAACACCACGTCCATGTCGTGCTCGATGAGCAGGATCGCGAGCGAGGGATCGAGGCGCCGGAGGAACTCGGCCATCTCCTTCGATTCGCCCGAGGACAGCCCCGCGGCGGGCTCGTCCAGCAGCAGGAGCCTGGGCTGGCTTGCCAGGCCCAGGACCACTTCGATCTGGCGCTGCTCGCCGTGCGAGAGGTTGCGCACCTCGACCTCGCGCCGCTCCCAGTAGCCGGCGGCTTCGAGCAGCCGGCGCGCCTTTTCGATCATGTCCCGGTAAGAGGAAAGGCTTTTCCACATCACGAGCTTGGTGCGGCCCACGCCGGCGAGCGCGAGCAGCACGTTGTCGAGCACCGTCAGCTTCGGGAACAGGCTCGTGATCTGGAAGGTGCGCGCCATGCCGAGCGCGGTGCGCCGGTGGCTCGGCCAGCGCGTGACGTCGTGCCCGAAAAGCCGGATCTCGCCGGACGAGGGAGGGAAAACGCCGGTGATCAGGTTGAACAGCGTCGTCTTGCCCGCCCCGTTCGGCCCGATGATCGCCTTCCTTTCCCCCGCAAAGACCTCGAGGGTGACCTCGCGCACCGCCGCGAGGCCCCCGAAGCTTTTCGACAGGCTTCTCAGTTGCAGAACTTGCAGGGCGGGAACTCCCGGCTGTAGACCGGCTGCTTCAGGAACTCGGCCTTGCTGTAGGTCCAGAACTGGCTGACCTGCGGATAGGTCTTGATCACCGTGTTCCAGAGCTCGTCCTTGTCGTAGCCGTGCATCCTCTTCTTCTCGACCTTCTTGATGTAGATGTTCTGGACCGGGTTGCGCATGTCGTCGAAGCGCACCGGGCCGCGCACCGCGTCGAGCTTGAGCTGGGTGATCATGGCGATGAACTTCTCCGGGCCGGGCCACTTGCCCTTGGTGCGCTTCATCACCTCGTGGATCATCTGCGCGGTGGTGTAGTTCGACTCGGAGTAGTACGACGGCACCTTGCCGTACTTCTCGCGGTACTTGCGCACGAACTCGCGGTTCTTCGGCGTGTCGAGCGCCGCGCTGTACTGCAGCGCCGAGACGTGGCCGAGCACCTCGTCGCCCATCGCCGGCAGCACGAACTCGTCGTAGCTCGTGCCGCCGCCGATCACCGGCTTCTTGATCCCGGCCTCGGCGAGCTGCTTCGGGAACTGCAGCGCCATCGGGCCGACCATCAGCGAGAAGATCGCGTCGGCGTCGCGCTTGATGGTCGGGATATAGGGCCCGAAGTCCTTGGTGCCGAGCGGCGGCCAGATCTTCTGCACCACGCGCCCGCCGCAGTCCTCGAACGCCTTCTGGAAGCCGCCGAGCACCTCGTGGCCGAAAGCGTAGTCGGCGGCGATCGCGACCACGTTCTTGTAGCCGTTCTCGCACGCCCATTTGCCGAGCGGGTGGTGCGGCTGCGAGCTGGTCCAGCTGGTGCGCACGATATAGGGGAACTTGCCGAGGTCGCGCTGCGTGAGGTCGTCGGCGGCGGGGATCGACAGGATGTACACCGTCTTCAGGCGGCTCGACACCGGCGCGAGCGCGTATCCGGTCGAGGCGAGCAGCCCGCCGATGAACATGTGCACCTGGTCCTGGCGCACGAGCTTCTCGGCCTTGCGCACGTTCACCGGGGGCTTGCCTTCGCCGTCCTCGACGATGAAGGTGACTTTCGCGCCGGCGAAATTGCTCTTCTGCTCGTCGAGGTACATCTGGAAGCCGTTCTCCATGTCCTTGCCGATCTGGGCGAAGATCCCCGTCATCGGCGCGAGGAAGCCGATCTTGAGCTCCTGGGAATGTGCAGCGAGCGGCGTCAAAGTGAGCGCCGCAGTCAAAAACAGCAGCTTCCGGTTCATCGTTTTCCTCCTCCTTTGAAGAAACCCATGATTCCGCCGGGCAGATACAGGATCGTCAGCACGTAGACCGCGCCGAGCACGTACTGCCACCACTGCACCACGGTGGCGAGGTACTCGCGCAGGAACACCACCGCGGTCGCGCCGATCAGCCCGCCGACCAGCGTGCCCGGCCCGCCGAGCACCACCATCAGCAGGACGTCGACCGACGCCGGCAGCAGCACGTCGGTCGGGCTGACGATGCCGTTCAGGTGCGCCCACAGCACGCCGGCGAGCCCGCCGAACGCGCCCGCGATGACGAACGCGATGTACTTGTGGAGCCAGGTGTTGTAGCCGAGGATGCGCATGCGCAGCTCGCGCTCGCGGATGCCGACCAGGCTCTTGCCGAAGGGCGAGCTCACGAGAAGCTGCAGCGCGAAGAACGACGCGACGAAGAAGCCGAGCACCACGTAGAAGAACACCAGGTCGTTCGCGAACGCGAGGGCGCCGAGCTTCGGCCGGCCGCCCAGGTTGATGCCGTTGTCGCCGCCGGTGAGCGAGTTCCAGCGGTAGGCGAGGCCCCAGACGCACATGCCGAGCGCGAGCGTGATCATCAGGAAGTACACGCCGCTCGCGCGGATCGCGAACAGGCCGAACAGCGCCGCGGTCGCCGCGCCCGCGGCCATGCCCATCGCGACCACGAGCCAGAAGTCCCAGCCCAGCCCGAAGCCGAACTTGGTGGCGAGGATCGCCGTGAGGTACGCGCCGACGCCCAGGTACGCCGCCTGGCCGAGCGACGGCAGGCCGGTGTAGCCGAGCAGCAGATCGACGCTCATGGCGATGATGCCGAGCACCATGACCTGCGCGAGCAGCAGGATGATGAACGGCCCGGTGAAGGGGGCGATGAGCGCCACGGCCGCCAGCACTCCCAGGAGGACGAGGACTTTCATTCCCGCCCCATCAGCCCGGTGGGCTTCAAGGCGAGGATCAGCACCATCGGCGCGTACAGGCTGAAGTACGCGAGCTCGGGGAACAGCGCCTTGCCGAAGTTGTCGGCGAGGCCGACGAGCAGGCTGCCGACCGCGGCGCCGGAGAGCGAGCCCATGCCGCCGATGATCACCACCGCGAAGGCGATCGGCAGGACCTCGAAGTCGAGGCCCGGATAGATGCCGAGGAACGCCCCGCCGATCACGCCGCCGAGCGCGGCGAGGAACGCGCCGAGGGCGAAGATGAACATCGACACCCGGGAGGTGTCGATGCCCACGCCGCGCGCCATCTCGGCGTCGTCGACGGTGGCGCGCACCACCGCGCCGACGCGCGTGCGCTCCATGGCGAACCACAGCGCCAGGCCGATCGCCACCGCGAGCGCGATCATGAAGATCCGGTAGACCGGGAGGTAGAGGCCGCCGACCACGACGCTGCGGGTCAACCCCGCGGGCGGGTCGATGATCAGGTTGTCGCCGCCCCAGAGGTCGAGCGCCGCCTGCTGGAACAGGAACGCGAACCCCACCGTGAGCAGCACCTGGCGCAGCGGGTCGAAGCCGAGCGGCCTCAGGAAGACGCGCTCCATCAGCAGACCGACCCCGGCAATCGCCAAGGCGGCGACCGGCAGCGCGAGCACCCAGGAGCCGGTCGCGCCGATGACCGTGAGCGCGACGTAGCCGCCGAGCAGGAAGTAGGCGCCGTGCGCGAGGTTGACGATCCGCATCACGCCGAAGATCAGCGTGAGGCCGCTCGCGAGCAGGAACAGCAGCGCGCCGTACGACACGCCGTTGAACATCTGGATCAACCAGAAGTTCGCGTCCACCGGGGCTCCTCCTCCGGCGGGAAGAGTAGCATCACTTTCCCATGAAGCCCCTCGAGCGGATCGCTTATTCGCCCATCCCCGAGCGCGCGCCCCTGCGGCTGCCCGGCGGCGCGCGCATGATCGTCTGGACCATCGTCAACGTCGAGGAATGGGACATCGAACAGCCCATGCCGCGCACCGTGCTCACCCCGCCCGCGGGCGGCGCGCCGATGCCCGACATCCCGAACTGGGCCTGGCACGAGTACGGCAACCGGGTCGGCTTCTGGCGGTTCGCCGAAATTCTCGATTCCCTGGAGATCAAGGCCGCGCTCGCCATCAACGGCACCGCGGTGAAGGCCTACGAGCCGATCTCGCGCGCGGCGCTCGAGCGCGGCTGGGAGTTCATGGGCCACGGCTTTACGCAGCGCAACATGCAGAAGGTGGAGAACGAGCGCGAGGACATCGCGAAGACCACCGAGGTGATCCGCGCGTTCACCGGAAAACGGCCGCGCGGCTGGCTCGGGCCGGGCCTGACCGAGACCTGGGAGACGCCCGACCTGCTGGCCGAGGCGGGGTACGACTACGTCTGCGACTGGGTGCTCGACGACCAGCCGGTGCTGCTCAAGACCCGCACCCGGCCGATCCTGAACCTGCCGTATACGCAGGAATGCAACGACGTGGCGATGATGCTGATCCAGCACCACGAGGCGGGCGAGTACTACCGCCGCGCCATGGACCAGTTCGAGCAGCTCTACGCCGACTCGCGCGATTCAGCGCGCGTCATGGCGCTGGTCGTGCATCCCTACATCATGGGCGCGCCGCACCGCGCGAAGTACTACCGGCGCGCGCTGGAAGAGATCCGCGCGCGCAAGGACGTGCTCTTCTGGACCGGAGAGCAGATCGCCGACTGGTTCCTGCAGCGCTGAAAAAGGGGTCAGGACCCTTTTATTGGAAAAGGGGTCAGGAACCTTTTTCGCGCAGCTGCGCGTAGCTCCGTGCAAAAAGGTTCCTGACC
>DATIGR010000242.1:0-3691 GCA_035454645.1 Burkholderiales bacterium | reverse complement strand
GACGCGGTAGCCTGCACGGTGCAGGAACTCATCCCGGTGTGCATCGAGATGCTGACGGCGGCCGTGCACGTCCCCATCGACTTCGACGACGAGGCGCGCTTCGCGGCACGCGAAGTCAGCGATGTAGCGGCCGATGACGACTTGCTGTTAGCGCGCCCCGTAGTTGATCCCAGCAGCCGGCTTGCGTGACCGATTGCGCGAGGGCCATCGGTGCCCTGCGCCGGTACCGCGCCCGCTCAGGCTGTTCTTGGAGGCGTGGGGGTGGTAGGCGGCGGCTCGAAGGAGAGCACGAGCCGACAGTTGGTGACGGAGAGGGCTCGTCTTTTGGCCGAGCCGGCCCCCTCCGTCGTGCTTCGCATCCGTCGAAAGAAAACGAAGCTCCGATAGATTTGTCGTAAGCCGGCTCGGGATCAAGGCCTGGAGCGAGGCGATGCCGTCGTGCGCGGCGGCGCGGCCGGGCGCCTGCCCGTGCTGCGGGGCAGCGGCGCAGCCGCTCGGTGGGGCGCTGGTGGTGATCGGGCATGGGGTGGTCGAGCGCCAGGTGCTCGGTCCGCAGGGCCCGGGTGAGGCTCCGGTGCAGGTCGTGTTGACGCTCCGGCGCTATCGCTGTCGGGCGTGCCGGGCGGTGCTCGTGGTGGGGCCCCGGGGGCTGGAGCGGGGTCGTTGGTACGGGGCAGGCGCGCTCGGGCAGGCGCTGGCGCTGTACGCGCGCGGGGCAACGAGTGCGGCCGTGCGGGCGCGCACGAGCCCGTCGCGAGTCGTGGGGGGCGCCGCGAGGGAACGGTGGGTGACGCTGACCCGCTGGGTCGAGGCGGCGCGACGCGGCGAGCTTCTGGGCGTGATGGTCCGTCCCGTGGGGCTCGGCCGGCGTGGTGTCGCGGAGCAGGTGATGCTCGTGCTCGCAGCACGCGCGGGGCACCCGCTCGGGGCCGATCTGAGCGAGAGTGCATTTGCGGGAGCCCTGATCGCGGCGTGAGCGCCCTCACGCTCCGGCATAGTCGTGGCGCCCGAAGCGAGGGACGGCAGTGCCGGCTCGCGCCCGCTCGCGCGATCCACCGAGGGTGATCGGGCACGGCGGTCGACGGCGCCGGCATGAAGGGCCTCGCGGACGACGAGTCCGCGAAAGGAGCCCTCATGGAAAATCCGACACCCAAAGATCACGGCGAGGAGGTGGCCATCTTTCGCCACGGCCTCATCGGCGAGCTCGCGATACGCGCAGACTCCCTCGACCACGGCGAGCGCAGCGAGGAGCTACGCCGGTTGAGCGAGCACCGCGTGCGCCCTCCGGGCAGCGACACAACGCGGCGTTACTCGGTCGCGACGCTGGAGCGCTGGCTGTACGCCTTCAAGAAGGGGGGCATCGAGGCGCTGGCGCCGCGTGGCCGAGGCGATCGGGGTCGCGGCCGCGAGCTCGATCCGGCGTTGCGCGAGCTGCTCTGCGACATCCGTCGAGAGCATCCGAGCGTGAGCGTGCCGCTCGTCTTGCGGACGCTGCGCGCCGACGGTCGCATCGGCCCCGAGGTGACGGCGTGCACCGTGCGGCGCATGCTGGCCGAGCGCGGGCTGGCTCGGACGGTGGATGTGGCCGCCGCCGGCGGTAAGGCGCGACTGCGCTGGCAAGCCGAGCGCCCCGGCGCGCTCTGGCATGGGGACGTGTGCCATGGCCCGACGCTGAAGCTCGACGGGCAGCGTGTGCCAATCCGCGTGCATGGCCTGCTCGACGATGCCTCGCGCTACGTCGTCGCCCTGCGCGTCGCCAGCGACGAGCGCGAGCACACCATGCTCACGCTGTTTGCTCAGTCGCTGATGCAGCACGGCAAATGCGACGCCTTGTACCTGGACAACGGTGCCACCTACCGGGGCGCCATCTTGCAGCTATGCTGCTCCCGCCTCGGCATAACGCTCCTTCACGCCAAGCCCTATGACGCGCCGGCGCGCGGCAAGATGGAGCGCTTCTGGCGCCGTATGCGCGAGGAAGCGCTGTCGCACCTGGGCGAAGTCGCATCGCTCTCCGAGGTGGAGGAAAAACTGCGCCACTGGCTCGTGCGCTACTATCAGGGCTCGCCGCACGCGGGCCTGCTCGGCCGCGCCCCAGCGACTTGCTTCGCCGAGGGCGAAAAGGTGGCCGTCACCGAGCAGGAGCTCCGTGCGGCGCTGATGGTGCGGCAGCGCCGCCGCGTGCGCCGGGATTCGACACTCAGCGTGGGCGGCACGGTGTACGAGGTGCCGCTCGGCTACCTCGCCGGGCAGGTGGTCACGGTCGCCACGAGCCTCTTCGACGCCGCTGAGCCCGTCATCGAGCTCGACGGCAAACGCATCCCCCTCGGCGTCGTCGACGCCGTCGCCAACGGCAAGAAGGGGCGCCCTGCGCGCCGCCCCGCGCCTGAGCGCGCCGCCGCCCGCGTCGATTTCGACCCGGGCCGCTCGCTTTCCGCCGACAGCGAGGAGGACTCCGATGACGACATCTTCTGAGTGGCTCGCCGCCTTCGGCCTACGCGTGTCGCCCTTCTTCAAGGAGATCGATGACGCCGACCTGTGGCTGCCCGAGAGCAAGACGGCGCTCGTCACCGACATCGAGCAGGCCCTGGACGAGAGACAGAGCGTCTTATTGCTGGGCGAGCCCGGCGTGGGCAAGACGTGCGTCCTGCGCGCGCTCCGGCATCGACTGCCCCAGGCCGGTTACCGCCTGACCTATTGCCGCAACGCATCGCTGGGGCGCCGTGACTTCTACCGCCTGCTCTGTCACGCGCTCGGCCTGCAGCCGAGCTCCACCGCCGTCAACCTCTTCCTGGCCATCGAGAACCACGTGCACGACCTGCGGCGCGATCGGACACACCCCGTCTTTCTGCTCGACGAGGCCCACCTGCTTCACCCCGACATGCTCGCCCACTTGCACATCCTGCTCAACTACGAGTGGGACGCCAAGGCCCTCCTCTCGCTGCTCCTGATCGGCTTGCCCGAGCTCGAAGGCAATCTCCAGCGGCGGGCGCACCGGTCCCTACTCACCCGCATCCACCACCGCTTTCTCATCCCGCCCGCCAGCGTCGAGGACACCGCCGAGTATGTCCGCTTCCGCCTCGCCCGCGCTGGAACCGACCGTGCCCTCTTCCCCGACGACGCCATTTCCATGCTGCACGACCTCTCCCAGGGCGCCCTGCGCGAGATCGACCGCCTCGCCTCCGCGGCGCTGCGCGAAGCCGCCCGCCGCAAGAAGAAGCTCGTCGACCGCGACCTCGTCACTCGCGTCGGCGAGCCACTCATGACCTACGAGTAGCCTCCGCCCCGAAGGAGGAGCCGCTGCTGGCGGCTCCTCCTTCGCATCACGGCGGCGACGTGGCCGCGCGCGTCCTCGAGGACATCACGCACGCGCTTCTCGAACGCCGCCGCCAAGGCCATCAGCGAACCGGCGTGCCTTCCCGTCGAGGTGGCGCTGGGGCCGCGTGCAATCGCGAGACCCATCACGCTGTGCGCTTCCCGAACGCCACCCTCAGGGCCATCACCGAGACGGCGTGCCTCTCCATCAACAAGCTGGCGCGCGCACACGCATCCCTGGCACCCCGGTCCGCGCACGACCGCGTCTCCCCATCTGCGCGCAGCGCGCCGCGCCTCGTTGCGATGGGGAGAGAAACCGAGGTCTCGCACCGGAGCGCGGCGCGTGAGCACAGATCGGGGGTAGACCACGCGGCCGCAG
>DATIGR010000241.1:0-8374 GCA_035454645.1 Burkholderiales bacterium | reverse complement strand
GCGACCAGCGCGAACACCGTGCGCACCGCGTGCGGCGCCTGCGTGGTCATGTACACCGTGAGCTTGCCCTCGGCGCTGTTGAAGTCGGCGACGCAGCCGCAGGTCTCCATCGAGGCGACATGGATGCGCGGCACGTAGACGAACTGCTCGGCGACCACGTCGCACTCCTTGAGCGCCCGGTCGGTCGCCCTGCGGTCGCCGGCTTCCCAGTGGAAAGCGAGGTTGTCCTTCTTGTCCTTCTTGTCCTTGCGCAGCACCGGCGCGCCGGGGGCGAGCGACTTCATCGGATCGACCATCACCGGCAGCGGCTCGTACTCGACCTCGACCGCGTCGGCGCCGTCGGCGGCGATGTAGCGCTCGGTGGCGATCACCGCGCACACCTCCTGCGCCTGGTACATCACCTCGTCGATCGGCAGCACCATCTGCGTGTCGGCCGAGATCGTCGGCATCCAGTGCAGCTTGTACTTCTCGAGCGTCGGCCCGTCGATCACCGCCAGCACGCCCGCGATCTTGAGCGCCTTCGAGGTGTCGATCTTCTTGATCCTCGCGTGCGCGTACGGGCTGCGCACGATATCCATATAGAGCATCCCCGGGAGCTGGATGTCGTCGACGTAGTTGCCCTTGCCGCGGATGAAGCGCGGGTCCTCCTTGCGCTTCATGGAGTGCCCCATGCCGCAGATCTTCTCGCTGGTCCTCATGACGCCCTCATCTTCTCGGCCGCGTGCTGCACGGCCTTCACGATGTTCAGGTAGCCGGTGCAGCGGCAGAGATTCCCCGAGATCGCCTCGCGGATCTCCCGCTCGCTCGGCTGCCGGTTGCGCTCGAGCAGCGCGCTGCAGGTCATCAGCATCCCGGGCGTGCAGTAGCCGCACTGCAGCGCATGCTTCTCGGTGAACGCCTCCTGCACCGGGTGGAGCTTGCCGCCCTGCTCCAGGCCCTCGACGGTGGACACGCTGCAGCCGTCGGCCTGCACCGCGAGCAGCGTGCACGACTTCACCGGTTGCCCGTCGAGCAGCACCGTGCACACGCCGCAGTGCGAGGTGTCGCAGCCGATGTGCGTCCCCGTCAGCCTGAGGTTTTCGCGGATGAAGTGCACCAGCAGCAGCCGCGACTCGACTTCAGCCTCGCGCGCCGTTCCGTTCACCGTCACGCTGATCCGATGTTTCATGTCCTGGCCCTTTCCAGCGCCGCTCGAATCGCACGACCCGCGAGCACGCGCGCCATCTCCAGCTTGTATTCCACCGACCCTCGCCGGTCGGCGCTCGGCGAGGCGGCCTTTGCAGCCAGCCTTGCCGTTTCAAGAATATTCTTCTCATCCGGTGCTTTCCCCGAAAGAAACTGCTGCGCCTTGACCGCCTCGATCGGCGTGGGGCCGGCGTTGGTGAGCGCGATGCCGGCGCGCGCCACCGTTCCGTCTGGATTCAGGCTTAATTGAACCGCCACCGCGGCCGCGGCGAAGTCGCCGGTCTTGCGCTTGAGCTTGCGGTACGCGCCCCCGCTCCGCGCGGGCGGAATCGGGATCCGGATTTCGGTGAGGATTTCGTCGCTTTTCAGCTCCGTGGTGTAAAGACTCTTGTAGAACCGGTTCGCAGGGATGGCGCGCTCGCCGCTTCGCCCTTTCGCCACGAGCTCGGCGCCGAGCGCGATCGCGATCGCCGGCCCGTCGTTCGCCGGGTCGCCGTTCGCGAGGTTGCCGCCGAGGGTGGCGCGGTTGCGCACCAGGGGATCGGCGATCAGCGGCACGGCGTCGCCGAGGATCGGATATTTCGTCCTGACGAGCTCGCTGCGCTCGAGCGTCGCCTGCCGCGTGCCGGCGCCGATGCGCAGCACGCCGGCCTCCTCCTTTCCGTACTCGAGGCCGGGGATGCGGTTGATGTCGACCAGATGGGCGTACGAGCCGAGCCGCAGCTTCAGCGCGGGCAGCAGGCTCATTCCGCCCGAGAGCACCTTGGCCTCGGCGCCGTAGCGCGCGAGCAGCCCGATCGCCTCGTCGAGCGTTGCGGGGCGGTGGTAATCGAACGGCGCGGGAATCATGCGCTCACTCCTTTCTGAAGGAACTTCGTGCGGCAGCCGGCGCAGCAGAAGTAGTAGGTCCTGCCGTCGACCTCGGCGACATGGCGCGCGCCGGCCACGGCCACCTTCATGCCGCAGATCGGATCGACGGCTTCCACGGGTTCTTCACGAACGATCGTCGTTCTTCTTTCCTGGACGATCTGCGCCATCACGCTGAGCGCGATCTCCTCGGGCGTGCGCGCGCCGATGTCGAGACCCGCGGGTGCGTGCACGCGCTCGACCGCGGCGCGCGGTATGCCGCACGCGATCAGCGTCTCGCGCACCTGGTCGAAGCGCTTGCGGCTCGCGATCACGCCCACATAGGCCGGCTCGCCGCGCAGCACCTTCTGCAGGACTTCCAGGTCCTCGTCTCCCATCGTGCCGACGAGCACGTGGGCGCCCTTGAGCGGAGCTTCGGGCCCGCGCTCGACGCGGTAGCCCATCGCCTCGCCGATGCGCGCGAGCGCCTCGACCGCGGGCGTGCCGCCGAAGAGAGCGAGACGCGGGACCGGCAGCACGGGCTCGACGTAGATTTCCACGGTGCCTCCGCTGTCGCAGGTCATCTGGAGCGCGACCATCCCAGGCCGGGGAGCAGTTGCTTCAGGAGAAAGGCTGATGAAGCGCGGTTCCCTATCCGCCATGGCGCGCTGCGCCTCGCGCACGACCGTCTCGCGCGTGCAGCCGCCGCCCGCCCAGCCGTGGTACTCGCCGCTCTCGGTGATCAGCGCCGTGTCGCCCACGCGCGCCGAACTCGGCGGCTCGCGCCGCACCACCGTGACGAGCGCGAAGCGCTCGCCCCGTGCGGAAAGGCTCGCGGCGAGCGGCAACAGATCGGGCCGCATATCCCCCTCCTGGAGATGCTGCGATGGTAGCCGGTCAGAGAATCGAGCGGAAGACGCCCTTGAAGGCCTTGCGCAGGACCTCGAACATCGCATCCATGGCGTTCTGCACCGCGATCAGGGTGAGCTGGGTGGTCGCCACCAGCACGCTTTCGCAGGCGTTGCGCTGCATCTTCAGGAGCAGCTTCCCGGTATCCGGGGAGTAGCCCTCGTTGCGGTCGATCTTGTAGCGCGCCACGTTTTCGGCGATCTCCTTGATCTGGATCGCCATCTTGCGGAACTCGGCGGGGGCGTAGGTCGCGACCGCGCTCCATCCGTCGCCGAACGCCTTCTCGCCCGCCTGCATCATCTTGTCGTAGATCTGGTCCGCCGTCGCCATGCCCGCCCCGCTCAATTCCTCTTAGCGGCTTCGACCACCGAAACCGCGTGGATCGACTGGTTGGCGATCTTGAGCGCGCTTGCCGCCGTGGCCCGGCGCAGGCACGACACCGGCCCCGCCGGCGTATCGCACTTGTCGGTCTTCTCGTGGATCTCGCGAATCAGCGCCAGCTGGCGCTTCACCAGCTCGAGCAGCTTCGTATTGCAGCCGCTCGCGTCCCCCGCCGCGGACTGCGCCGCGGGCTTCAGGTCGGCGGGCACTTCGTTCGCCAGGGCCTTCTCCACCTTCTCGTAGACCTTCGCCTCCAGGCGGCAACCCGCGCCCGCCGACGCGGACGAGGCCCGCAGGATGAGGACATCGAGCTTGGTCTCGAGCGCGTTGTACTTCCGGGAATTGGCCTGGTAGGTCCCTTCGGGCCGGCCGGCGGCGTCGGCAGTGTCCTTCACGAACAGATTGAGCTGCTCGTAGAACTCGACGATGCCCCTGTCGATCGCCTCGTCGTAGGGGCTGACGAGCTGCGGCGCCGGGCACCCGCCCAGCAGCAGCAGCGCGCCCGCCAGCAGGAGCGCTCGCATCATCGTAGTCTAGTGCCGGTCTTGTTCCGCTCGTAGGAAAGCGACTCGAAGCGCAGCCCGCGCGCCTTCGCGTGCCGGAAAGCCGCCAGGACCTCGCCGCGCTGCGGGAAGCGCGCGAGCGGCCGGTGGCGCTCCATGAAGTTCTCGTTGCCCGGGTCGCAGTAATTGTCCGGGTGGTACTGGTCCATGATGTTCACCGGCGCCCCGGGCATGTTCTCGGCGATCCAGTCGAGCACCGGAGCGGTGCAGCACTCGACGTGTCCCGGCATGATCAGGTGCCGCAGCGTGAGGTCCTCGCCCCAGTCGCGCAGCTTGAGGAGGTTGCCGGTGACCGTTTCCCAGTACCAGCCGGTGCGCGCGAGCTCGATCGCGCAGCGCCCCGGGCCGAACTTGAAGTCGGGCAGCCACACGTCCATGGTGAGGCGCAGGAGCTTCATCGCCTCCTCGGACTGGAAGAAGTTGGAGTTCCACAGCATCGGCGCGTTGAACCCGGGCGGGAACAGCGCGATCGCCTCGAGGATCGTGTGCAGGTGGATGGTCGGGTCGCCGCCCACCCAGTTGATGTTGTGGCAGCCCTCGAGCCTGAGCCGCAGCGCGATCGCGGCGAGCGTGCGCGCGTCGACCGGCTCGCCGTTCAGCCGGTCGGTCGAGATGTCGCCGTTCTGGCAGAACGCGCAGCGCATGTTGCACGAGGTGAAGAAGATCGTGCCCGAGCCGTGCGTGCCGCGGTACACGAGCTCCTCGCCGCGGTGGTGGAACGCGCTCGACACGCGCGTCTCGGCGGCGAGCTTGCACGCGCCCATCTTCGCGCCCGCCTTTCTGCCCCCGGTGCGGTCGACGCGGCAGTCCCATTTGCAGAAGTTGCAGTGCGCCAGCATCCGCCGCGCGAGCTCGGCGACGAGATCGAGCAGGCTGGCAGTTGGCCTTTCATCACCGAGAGGTTGACCGCGCCAGACCTTTTCCCGTAGCGAAAGAAACTCCTCGGTTCTCTCGTCGAGCGCCTGCCAGAGCTCCTCTTCGGGCGCATCGAGCGCAATGCCCGCCGGCAGCGCGGCGCAGATCCGGTACTTCGCCGGCAGGCGGTCGGCCGCGACCTCGCGGTACCAGCCCATGCGGCCGCCGAAATCGGGCTCGCGCCAGAACGAAAGCGCGTCGAACGCGCTCATCGTCCAAGTATAGACCGCGGCTCGCGCCGCGCTAGGCGGGCACCGGCACCGGGGCTCGCACGCGCTCGCGCGGCGGGCGCTCGTCCATCAGCCACTGCAGCGTGAAGGCCGCGAGTCCGATCACGATCAGCGCGCCCCAGGCGAAGTCGTAGTTGCCCGCGTAGTCGAACACGAGGCCCCCCATCCAGGCACCGAAGAACGAGCCGAGCTGGTGGCTGAAGAAGACGATGCCGTAGAGCGTGTTGAAGTGGGTGAGGCCGAACACGCGCCCGATGATGCCGGTGACGAGCGGCGCCACGCCGAGCCACAGGAAGCCCATCGCCGCGGCGAAGATCAGCGTGGAGGTGGCGCTGATCGGCACCGCCAGGAATACCACGATGATCGCCGTGCGCATCAGGTAGATGAGCGCGAGCAGGTGTTTCTGGCTGTAGCGCGCGCCGAGATGGCCGAAGATATAGGTGCCGATCGCGTTGAAGAGCCCGATCAGCCCGAGCGCGCTCGCCCCCACCCCGGGCGCGATGCCGCAGAACGCGAGGTAAGCCGGCAGGTGCGTGGTGAGGAACACGAGCTGGAAGCCGCAGGCGAAGAAAGCGATCGTCATGAAGAGGTAGCCGCGGTGCCCCATGGCCTGCCGCACCGCCTCTTTCAGATTCAGCGAGGAGGAAGCGTCCTTCACCTGGGCCTGTTCCCTGATCGGCAGCGACAGCAGGGCCATCGACGCCGCGATCGCCGCGAACGCCACCATCGCCGCCCTCCAGCCGTACCCGCCGATCAGCCAGCCGCCGAGCGGCGCGATCACGAACGTGCCGAGCGACCCGCAGGCGGCGACCAAGCCCACGGTCTGGCTGCGCTTCTCGACCGGCGTGGCGCGCGAGACGGTGCCGATCAGCACCCCGAAGCCGGTGCCGGCGGCGCCGATCCCGATCATGAACCCCGCGATCTCGAGCGCGCCTGGGAAGGAGCGCGAGACGAGCATGATCAGCAGCCCCGCCGCGTACATCATCGCAGTCAGGATCAGCACCGGGCGCGGCCCGTACCGGTCGGCGAGCGCTCCGACGAAGGGCTGCGACGCCCCCCACACGATGTTCTGCAGCGCGATCGAGAACCCGAATGCCGCCGCCGAGATCCCCAGATCCACGCCCATCGGCTGCATGTAGAGGCCCAGGCTCTGCCGCAGCCCCATGCAGATCGAGATGATCACGCCGCTGAGCAGGATCAGCAGCCACATCGAAGCGTGATTGCTTTTCACGAAGAAAACCCTATCGGACAGCGTGCGCGATTATGACAAACGTAACGGCGGGAACTCAGGATCGAAGCACTTTGCCGGCGGCCGCCCCTGTCAGCGCGCCGTTGTCCCACGTCACCACGCCGTTCACCAGCGTCATCTCGATGCCGCGCGAGCGCTTGACCATGCGCTTGCCGCCCGCCGGCAGGTCGTGGATGCGCTCCGGGCGCCCGGCCATGCCGACCGTGGCGGGGTCGAACAGCACCAGGTCGGCCGCCATGCCGGGCGCGATCCGGCCCCGGTCCCGGATGCCGAAGAAGTCCGCCGGATCCGAGGTCATGCGCCTCACGGCTTCCTCCAGTGTGAGAACGCCGCGCTCGCGCACCCAGGTTCCCAGCACGTAGCTCGGGTAGCCCGAGTCGCACAGCATGTCGAGGTGCGCGCCGCCGTCGCCGAGCCCCAGCAGGACGCTGCGGTCGCCGAGGAGCTCGGCCATGCGGTCGACGCGCGTGTTCCAGGACTGGACGGTGAACTCGTTGTCGAGATCGTCCTCGAGCGTGAGGTCGAGCAGCGCGTCCACGCCGTCGACGCCCCGCTCCTTCGCGATCTCGGCAACAGTGCGGTTTTCAAGATGCTTGAGTTTCGGGTTCCTGACTTCGTGGACGCTGATGCGCGCCCAGTCGGCGAACGATGCCGGGCGCTTCAAGTCTTCACGGAATTGCCTTCTGAAAGACGCATCCCGGTAGACGGCGGCCTGCGCTTCTTTCGAAGTGTCCTCGAACAGCCGCTTCCAGGACGGGAACGCGGCGAAGGCGAACGGGCTGCGCATCACCAGCTCGCGCGTGAGCGGCAGCGGCGAGGTCTGCGGCCGCGCGCCGCGCGCGATCATCGGCGCGAGCTCGCGCATCGTGGTGCGCAGCGCCTCGGGCAGATCGTCGCGGTCGAACATCGCGATCAGCGTCACCGGCCGGCGGCTCTGCTCGAGCATGAAGCCGAGCAGCTCGAGCTCCGCCGGCTCGAGCACCGAGATCTGGCGCGTCATCGCGATCTCGATCGCGCCCTTGCGCCGGCTGCGCAGCGCGTTGCAGTAGGCCTTCAGCTCCTCGCGGCTCGCGTTGCGGCACGCGAGCGGCCTCGCCCCGTAGCCCATGTGCTGGTTGAGCAGCGTGCTCGACCAGCCGAACGCTCCGGCATCGATCGCCTCGCCCAGCAGGAGCTGTATTTTTTCGGTTTCAGAAGTACTTGCCGCGCGCTCCATCGAAGCTTCGCCCATCACGTAGTGCCGGAACGGGGTAAGCGGTGCGAGGAACGCGAGGTTGAGCGCGGGCTTGCGCCGCGCCGCGGCGTCCATGTACTCGGGGAACGACTCCCAGTCCCAAGTGATGCCGGCGTCGAGGACCTCGAACGGGATCGCCTCGACGTTGACCAGATCCCGCATCGCGATCTCCCGTGCCGCCGGCCGGCACGGCGCGATGCCGACGCCGCAGTTCCCCATGACCACCGTGGTGACTCCGTGCCACGACGACGGGGTCGTCGCCCCGTCCCAGCAGATCTGCGCGTCGTAGTGGGTGTGCGGGTCTATGAAGCCGGGGGCGAGCACCCGCCCCGCAGCATCGATTTCCCGTTTCGCCGGTCCGGCGGCAACGATCTTTCCGCCGGCAACCGCGATATCCTCGCGCCTCGCCGGCGCGCCGGTGCCATCGACCACGATCGCGTTCCGAATCAGAATGTCGCACGACATCGCGAAGATCGTAGCAGCAATGCCCTTCGACTTCGACGCTCTCTATCGGGCGGAATCGCGCCGCGTGTTCGCCACCCTGGTGCGGCTGCTGGGCGACTTCGACCTGGCCGAGGAGGCGCTCGCCGAGGCGTTCCGCGCCGCGCTCGAGCAGTGGCCGCGCGAGGGCGCGCCCGCCAACCCGCGCGCCTGGTTGGTCTCGGCCGGCCGCTTCAAGGCGATCGACTCGATTCGCAGGCAAGCCAGGTTTTCCCAGGTGGAGCAGGACGACCTGGAGTCGGTTGCTGCGGAAGAGACCGAAAGAAACGAGATCGAAGACGACCGGCTGCGGCTCGTCTTTACCTGTTGCCACCCGGCGCTCGCGCCGGACGCGCAGGTGGCGCTCACGCTGCGCGAGGTC
>DATIGR010000240.1:0-3092 GCA_035454645.1 Burkholderiales bacterium | reverse complement strand
AGTCCTTCGGGCCCAAGCACGTGGTGAAGGACTTCTCCCTGCAGGTGCGCCACGGCGAGATCTACGGCTTCCTCGGCCCGAACGGCAGCGGCAAGACCACCTCGATCCGCATGATCTGCGGGCTGCTCAGGCCCGATTCGGGGCGCGGCACCTGCCTCGGCTACGACATCGGCAACTCGGCGGCGATCAAGCGCGAGGTCGGCTACATGACGCAGCGCTTCTCGCTGTGGGAGGACCTCACCCTGCGCGAGAACCTGGACTTCGTCGCCCGCATGTACGACATGAGCGAGCGCAAGCACGCCGTTCAATCGCAGCTTGAGGAGCTGGGTCTTGAAAAAAGACAGAACCAGCTGGCCGGTACGCTTTCCGGCGGCTGGAAGCAGCGCCTGGCGCTCGCGGCGTGCATGCTGCACCGGCCGCGGCTGCTGCTGCTCGACGAGCCCACGGCCGGCGTCGATCCGCAGGCGCGGCGCGACTTCTGGGAGGAGATCCATCGCCTCGCCGCGGGCGGCATCTCGGTGCTCGTGTCGACGCACTACATGGACGAGGCCGAGCGCTGCCACCGCCTCGCCTACATCGCCTACGGCCGGCTGCTCGCCACCGGCACGCCGCAGGAGGTGCTGCACATGGTGAGCCTCTCGACCTGGGCGGTGCACGGCGCGAGCGCCGCGCTCGCCGAGCTCGCCGCGCAGCTGCACGGCCTGCCCGGGATCGCGCACGTCACCGCCTTCGGCAACACGCTGCACGTCACCGGCGAGGACGCCGCCGAGCTCGAGAAGGCCGTCTCACCCTTTCTTTCCCGGCCGGGACTGGCCTGGGAGACGGGGCAGGCGGGGCTCGAGGACGTCTTCATCCATCTCATGAAAGGCGAGACCCAATGAAGCTCTCGTGGTCGAGGTGGGTCGGGATCATCGTCAAGGAGTTCATCCAGCTCAAGCGCGACCGGCTGACGTTCGGCATGATCATCGGAATCCCGGTGCTGCAGCTGATCCTGTTCGGCTACGCGATCAACTCCGACCCGAAGCTGCTGCCGACCGCGGTGCTCGCCGCCGATTCCGGCCCCTATTCGCGCACGCTCGTCGCGGCGATGCAGACCAGCGGCTATTTCCGCATCGATCGCTTTGTGGCGAATGAGCATGAACTTGAAGCGCTGTTGGCGCGCGGCGAGGTGCTGTTCGCGCTCACCATTCCGGAGAACTTCGACCGCAAGCTGGTGCGCGGCGAGCGCCCGGTGCTGCTGGTAGAGGCCGACGCCACCGACCCGCAGGCGATCGGCAACGCGGTCTCGGCGCTCACCCAGCTCTCGCAGACCGCGCTTTCACGGGACCTGTCCGGAGCGTTGTCCGAGCTCAAGGCCGTGCCACCGCCGCTCGAGATGCGCGTGCACCGGCGCTACAACCCCGAAGGCGTCACCGCGTACAACATCGTCCCCGGCCTGCTCGGCACCATCCTCACCATGACGATGGTGCTCATGACCGGCCTCGCGATGACGCGCGAGCGCGAACGCGGCACCTTCGAGAACCTGCTCTCGACGCCGGCGGCGCCGATCGAGGTGATGACCGGCAAGATCGTGCCCTACATCATGATCGGGCTGATCCAGGTGACGCTGATCATCGCCTGCGCGCTGTGGCTGTTCACGGTGCCCATGCAGGGCAGCTATCTGCTGCTGTACCTCGTGGTGCTGGTGTTCATCGCCGCCAACCTCACGCTCGGCATCACCTTCTCCTCCATCGCGCGCAACCAGCTCCAGGCGATGCAGATGACGTTCTTCTTCTTCCTGCCCTCGATCCTGCTGTCGGGGTTCATGTTCCCGTTCCGCGGCATGCCCGAGTGGGCGCAATGGATCGGCTCGGCGCTGCCGCTCACCCACTTCGTGGTGCTGGTGCGCGGCATCATGCTCAAGGGCAGCGGGCTCCCCGACCTGTGGCCGCAGGTCTGGCCGATCCTCGCGTTCATGCTGGTCGTGATCGCCATCGGCCTGCGCTTCTACAAGCGCACCCTCGATTGAAGCCCGCGTTCCGCGACCGCACCCCGGTGATCGCGATCCACGGCGGCGCTGGAGTGCTGCGCGCCGACAAACCCGGGGCGCGCCATCGAGCGGTGCTGAAGCGCGCTTTGGAAATCGCCTATGAATGTTTACTTCAGAAGACAGCTGTGGATGCCGTGGCCGCGGCGGTCGTGGTGCTGGAAGATTCGCCCCTCTTCAACGCCGGGCGCGGCTCGTCGTTCAACGCGGACGGCGAGATCGAGATGGACGCCTCGATCATGGACGGCGCGACGCTGCGCGCCGGCGCGGTGGCAGCGGTACGGCGCATCCGCAACCCGGTGCTCGCCGCGCGCGCCGTGATGGACAAGAGCCGCCATGTGCTCCTCGCGGGCAGCGGCGCGGAGCGGTTTGCGCGCAAGCAGGGGTTGCAGTTCGAACCGGCGCAGTATTTCCATACCGGGAAACGCCTGCGCGCTTTACGGAAGAGGCTCGTGAGTTACCACGGCACGGTCGGCGCGGTGGCGCTCGATGCGAACGGAAACCTCGCCGCGGCAACCTCGACCGGCGGCTATACCGGCAAGCTGCCCGGGCGCGTCGGCGACTCGCCCCTCGTCGGCGCCGGAACGTACGCCGACAACCGCGCGTGCGCGGTGTCGGGCACCGGCCTGGGCGAGGCGTTCATCCGCGCCGCCGTTGCCTACGATGCATGCGCGAGGATGCGCTACGGCGGAGCCACGCTCGCCGCCGCGGCGGCGGCGGCGCTGAAGGCCGTGGCGGCGCTCGGCGCCGACGGGGGACTGATCGCGGTGGACCGCCGCGGCAACATCGCCATGCCGTTCACGAGCGAAGGCATGTTCCGCGCCTGCATCGACCGCCGCGGCCGGCGCACGATCGCGATATTCTGAAAATTACCTGACCGCGAAACAGTAGAACAGGCCGTCGGACGGCAGCGAACTCCGCCTCGGCCTCCTGCGGCAGGATGACGAGGTTCGCCTGCGACAGGCGGCCTGAGCGACCCCATGATCTGGGGATTCCAAAGGTCAGGCCGGGAAGCCTAACATCGCGAGGTCTCCGACGTCGGTAGCTCGGGCACCCGAAAGGACGG
>DATIGR010000239.1:0-12846 GCA_035454645.1 Burkholderiales bacterium | reverse complement strand
ACGATCGCGACGCGCAGCTCTTCCTGCTGCGTCGCGTTAAACAACATGCGCTTCACTTTTTGTTCTCCTGCGCGCGCAGGAGATGTTCTAGTTCTCGAAAACTCTCCTCATCGGGATAACTCGAAAAGAGATTCTTGCGCGCGCTGCTAGTAGTATCGCTACTTCCGGTGAGCGAAATTAACCAGCGCTTCAGGCCCGGCTGCGGCCGGGCAGGAGGCGGGTTGCAGGTCCGGGCGACTCGCCGGGATCCTGTGCCTCGCGACTCGAAGCGGCGGGAAGATCATACGGAAAATGAATGACTTAAGCAAGGCCGCGGCCCGGCTGCGGGCGACATGGGTCGAAGTGGGCGAAGAGAGCGAGGCGCAGCGCATCGACAACTTCCTGTTCCGCGTGCTGAAGGGCGTTCCGAAGAGCCACGTCTACCGCGTGCTCCGCAGCGGCGAGGTTCGCGTCAACAGCGCTCGGGTGAAGCCCGAATACCGGCTGCGCGCCGGGGACCGGATCCGGCTTCCCCCCCTGCGGGTTTCGGAGAAGAAGCCGCCCGCCAGACCGCACGAGTTCCCGGTCGTGTACGAGGACGCGTCGATCCTGGTGATCGACAAGCCCGCGGGCGTCGCCGTCCACGGCGGCAGCGGAGTCAGCTTTGGCGTCATCGAGTCGTTGCGCGCGGCTCGTCCCCAGGCGAAGCTGCTGGAGCTCGCCCACCGGCTGGACCGCGACACCTCCGGGCTGCTGATCGTCGCCAAGAGGCGCGCCGCGCTCGTCGAGCTGCACCGCATGCTGCGCGAAGGCGAGGTGGCGAAGACCTACCTCGCGCTCGTCAGGGGCGCGTACCAGGGCCCGTCCGAGATCCGTGCCCCGCTGCACAAGTACGTCACCGGCTCGGGCGAGCGGCGCGTTGCAGTCACGGAGCGCGGCCGCTCGGCGCTGACGCGCGTGCAGGTCCTCGAACGGACCGGGGAGCTCAGCCGGCTGGAAGTGCGGCTCCTGACGGGCAGGACTCACCAGATCCGCGTGCACCTGGCCCACGTCGGGCATCCGATCCTCGGGGACGAGAAGTACGGCGGCGGCGGCGCGAAACGGCTTTTCCTGCATGCGGCGAAGCTCGCCTTCCGCCATCCGCTCACCGGCGAGCCCATGCGCCTGGAATCTCCCGCACCCGTTGAGATGAAAGCGCTGCCGTGAGCTACCGGCTGCTCGTGTTCGACTGGGACGGCACGATCATCGATTCGGCCTCCACCATCGCCGAATGCATCCGCGAGGCGAGCCGGGAGCTCGGCCTCGAGATCCCGGAGCTCGAGCGCGCGCGCCACGTGATCGGGCTCGGGCTGCACGACGCCATGCGCCTCGCGGTCCCGGAGCTCGAGGCCGGGCGCTACCCGGAATTCGTCGCGAGCTACCGCAGCCACTTCCTCGCGCGCAAGGATTCGATGCGGCTGTTCGCAGGGATGCGCGAGCTGCTGGAGGAGCTTTCCGGCAGGCACCTGCTCGCCATCGCGACCGGCAAGAGCCGCCACGGCCTCGACCGCGATATCGAGTTCCACGGCTTGAGGCCGCTGTTCGCGGCTTCGCGCTGCGCCGACGAGACGCAGCCGAAGCCGCACCCGGCGATGCTGACGGAGCTCATGGCCGAGCTCGCGGTGCACAGCGACGCCTCCCTCATGATCGGCGACACCTCGCACGACCTGGAAATGGCGCGCGCCGCCGGGGTCGCTTCCCTTGCCGTGACCTACGGCGCGCATCCGGAGCCCGGGCTGCGCGCTTGCGGCCCGCTCGGGTGCTGCTCGACGGTCGACGCGCTGCAGGCATGGCTCGCGGCGAACGGCTGATCTGCGAGGGCGCCGCGCTCGGCGAAGCGGGGCGCGGCGTGCGCTTCGAGGTCGAGTACTTCGGCGAGGCAGTACCCGCCTTTGTCATAAGACATTCTGGAAAAGTTCACGGCTATCTGAACCGCTGCGCCCACGTCGCGATGGAGCTCGACTGGCAGGAGGGCGTGTTTTTCGATGCCGAAGGACGCGATTTGCTATGCTCGACGCACGGCGCCACCTACGACGCTGCCACCGGCCGATGCCTCGGCGGGCCGTGCAACGGCACTGCGCTCGTCAAGCTGCGCCTCGAGGAGCGCAACGGCCGGGTCTATTTCATGGGATTCGAAGATGACTGAGAACAGTGGTCAATGGGAACGCGAGCTCGTCGCGAAGCTCGCCACCGCGGCGCTCAAGGAGCAGCGCCGCGCGCGGCTGTGGGGCATCTTTTTCAAGCTCCTTACCTTTGCCTACGTCACGCTGATCCTGCTGATGGCGCTGGACTGGAAGAGCGCCGAGATGACCGGCGGCAAGAAGCACACCGCGATGGTCGAGGTGAACGGGCTGATCGCCCCGGGCACCGATGCGAGCGCCGAGAGGATCACCAGCGCGCTGCAGGCCGCGTTCAAGGACAAGAACACCCAGGGCGTGGTGGTGCGCATCAACTCGCCCGGCGGCAGCCCGGTGCAGGCGCAGACCATCTACGACGAGATGAAGCGCCTGCGCAAGAAATACCCGCAGATTCCGCTTTACGCGGTGGTCGAGGACATCTGCGCTTCGGGCGGCTACTTCATCGCCGCGGGCGCCGACCAGATCTATGTCGGAAAAGCGAGCATCGTCGGCTCGATCGGCGTGCTGATGAACGGCTTCGGCTTCACCGGCCTGATGGAGAAGCTCGGCATCGAGCGGCGCCTGGTCACCTCGGGCGAGAACAAAGGCATGCTCGATCCGTTCTCTCCGGTGGACCCGAAAGACGTGGAGCACGTGAAGAAGCTGATGGGCGAGATCCACCAGCAGTTCATCGGCGTGGTGCGCGAGGGGCGCGGCAAGCGGCTCAAGGACTCGCCCGAGATCTTCAGCGGCCTCATCTGGACCGGGGAGCGCAGCGTGGACCTCGGCCTCGCCGACGGCTTCGGCAGCCTCGAGTACGTGGCGCGCGAACTCATCAAGGCCGAGGACATCCGCGACTACACGATCACCGAGGGAATCGCCGAGAAGTTCGCGCGCCGCTTCGGCGCCGCGGCGGCGAACTCGATCGTGGAAGCGTGGTTGCGCGCGTCAATCCGCTAGCAGCAGAAACACCGCCGGGCGGCGGCCGATCACGGCCTTCGCCCGGCGCCATTCGCCGACTGTTCTCGCGCAGATGCTTTCCGCGGGGAGCGTGAGGTCGGCCGCGACGCACAGCCGGGTGCCGGGCGCGCAGGTCTCCAGCAGCGCCGCGAGCAGTACGTCGTTACGGTACGGCGTTTCGATGAAGATCTGGGTTTCCTCTTCCCGCCTCGAACGCTGCTCCAGCGCGCGGATCTTCCGGCTTCGATCGGCGCTTTCCCGAGGCAAGTAACCACAGAAGGCGAAGCGCTGTCCTTCCAGCCCCGAAGCCATCAGCGCGAGCACGATGGCGGAGGGGCCGACGAGCGGCACGACGCGGAAGCCCTCGCGATGCGCGGCCTCGACCACCGCGGCGCCCGGATCGGCGATCGCGGGGCAGCCGGCCTCGGAGAGCAGGCCCAAAGGGCGCTTTTCCCGCAACGGCGCGAGCGGATCGCGCGCCTCGCCGATCACCTTGATCTCGAGCTCGCGCACGGGCATCCCGAGCGCACCGAGAAATGCTCGCGCGCTCTTCGCGTTTTCGACGAGGAAATCACGCAACGAGCGGATCGTCGAGATATTCCCTGCCGGTAAGACCTCCTCCGGCGAGCCGCCGAGGGGCGTCGGGATGGCGTAAAGAATCAAAGCACGGGCATCCCGGCGCGCTCGAGCATTTCGCTGAGCGCGATGAGCGGCAGGCCGATGAGCGAGGTCGGATCGTCGGTCTCGATGCGCTCGATGAGCGCGATGCCGAGACCCTCGGCCTTGGCGCTCGCCGAGCAGTCGTAGGGCTTCTCGCGCTCGAGGTAGGCCTGGATGCGCCGCTCGTCGAGCGGCCGGAACACGACGCGGCAGGGCACCAGCCGCGACTCGTGGGAGCGGTTGCGCGAGTCGAGCAGCGTCACCGCGGTGTGGAACTCGACCGTCTTCCCGCTCAGCTCGCGCAGCTGGCGCGCGGCGTTGCCGTGGGTTCCGGGCTTGTCGTAGCGGCGGCCCTCGCACGAGGCAACCTGGTCGGCGCCGATGATCAGCTCGCCGCGATGCGCCAGTGCGCGCGCCTTGAGCAGCGACAGGCGAAGCGCCGTGTCCGCGGGCGCCTCGGCGCCGAGCGGCGTCTCGTCGAGCTGCGGCGAGAGCGCCTCGAACGGCAACCCCAGCCGCTCGAGGAGCGCTTTCCGGTAGCGCGAGCCCGAGGCCAGCACGAGTCCGCGAGGTTGAGCCATCACTTTGTTTTGACGAGGCTTTTGAGCGGGGGTATTATTTCACGTTTATGCCGCACCAGCCGACGATCGACGGCTTCGAGTTCGCGTCGGCCGGCGCAACGCAGCAGGGAGTCTGGCCGCTCAAGGATTTTCCGCGCCTGCGCGACGTGCTGGCGTCGGATGCCGGCGAGGTGGCGTACGAGGTGAGCGGAGTGCGCGACGAGCGCGCCCGGCCGGGCCTGCGGCTCAAGGTGAGCGGCAGGCTTCTGCTGCGCTGCCAGCGCTGCCTGGAGCCGATGGCGTTCGAGGTGCAGACCGACGAAACGCTGGTGCTCGCCGCCACGCTCGCCGAGATCCACGATGAGCCGGCCGATGCGCACGCCCCCGACCGGGTGGTGGCAGGCAAGGAGATGGCGCTGCGCGAGCTGGTCGAGGACGAGCTGATTCTCGCGCTCCCGTATGCTCCGCGGCACGAGAGCTGCACCGCGGGCGGGGCGGGCGAGCGGGAGGATAGGACTTCGCCGTTCGCCGGGCTGCGCGGGCTGATGCACAACAAGCACTGATCTACAGAGGAGCCGTACAAATGGCAGTTCACAAGGACAAGAAGTCGCCGTCCCGGCGCGGCATGCGCCGCTCGCACGATCACCTGAGCGCGCCCGCGATCGCGGTCGAGCCGACCAGCGGCGAGACGCACCTGCGCCATCACGTCAGCCCGACCGGGTTCTATCGCGGCAAGAAGGTCATCCGGGCCCGCGAAGAGTAGCCGCGTTGATCACCGTCGCGGTCGATTGCATGGGGGGCGACCACGGCCCTCATGTAACGGTCCCGGCTGCGCTCGAATTCCGGGCGCGCCTGCCCGAGGTTGACGTGGTGCTGGTCGGCGTGCGCGAGGCGCTCGAGGCCGAGCTCGCGGCGCGGCGCGCCGCGGCCGGGCCGCGCCTGCGCGTGCACCATGCCGGCGAGGTGGTGGCGATGGACGAGCCGCCGGCGCAGGCGCTGCGCGCCAAGAAGGACTCGTCGATGCGCGTCGCGATCGATCTGGTGAAGAGCGGCGAGGCGCACGCCTGCGTCAGCGCCGGCAACACCGGGGCGCTGATGGCGATTTCGCGCTTCGTGCTGAAGACGCTGCCGGGGATCGATCGCCCTGCGATCGCCACCGTGCTGCCCAACATGCGCGGCGCGCATACCTACGTCCTGGACCTCGGCGCGAATGTCGACTGCACCGCCGAGCATCTGCTGCAGTTCGCCATCATGGGCGCGATGCTGGTCGCCGCGGTCGAGCACAAGGCCCGGCCGACGATCGGGCTGCTCAACATCGGCGTCGAGGACATCAAGGGCAACGAGGCCGTGAAGCAGGCGGCGAACCTGCTGCGCACGAGCGGCCTCAATTTCGTGGGCAACGTGGAAGGCAACGACATCTACCGCGGCTCGGTCGACGTCGTGGTGTGCGACGGCTTCGTCGGCAACGTCGCGCTCAAGTGCTCGGAAGGCGTGGCGGAAATGATCGCGGCGACGATGCGCGAGGAATTCTCGCGCACTCCGCTCGCGCGGCTCGCCGCGCTCGCCGCGGCTCCGGTGCTGCGCGCGTTCCGCGACCGGCTCGATCCCCGGCGCTACAACGGCGCGAGCCTGCTCGGCCTGCGCGGCATCGTGGTCAAGAGCCACGGCGCGGCCGACCTGTTCGCCTTCGGCCAGGCGCTCGAGCGCGCGGTCGAGGAGGTGCGCAACAGCGTGCCGCAGCGCATCGAGGCGCGCATGGCCGAGCTCGAGCCGCAGCAGCCGCAGCGGGCGCAGCTGCCATGATCTATTCGCGCATCCGCGGAACCGGCAGCTACCTGCCGCCGCGCATCATGACGAACGCGGAGTTCGCCGCGCGGCTCGACACGAGCGACGCCTGGATCCGCGATCGCACCGGCATCGTCCAGCGCCACATCGCCGAAAGCACGCAGGCGTCGAGCGACCTGGCGCTCGAGGCCTCGCAGCAGGCGCTGCAGGCCGCCGGCATGGCGGCCGAGGACCTCGATCTGATCGTCGTCGCCACCTCGACGCCCGATTACGTGTTCCCGAGCACCGCCTGCCTGCTCCAGGCGAAGCTCGGCGTGAAAGGCAGCGCGGCGTTCGACGTGCAGGCGGTGTGCAGCGGATTCGTCTACGGGCTCGCCACCGCGGACGCCTTCATCAAGTGCGGCCGGCACAAGAAGGCGCTGGTGGTGGGCGCCGAAGTCTTCTCCCGCATCCTCGACTGGAACGACCGCGGCACCTGCGTGTTGTTCGGCGACGGCGCGGGCGCGGTGGTGCTCGCCGCCGACGCGAAGCCCGGGATCCATGCCAGCGTGCTGCGCGCCGACGGCAGCCACGCCGCGATGCTGTCGGTGCCGGGAAACGTGTGCGGCGGCGCGATCGCAGGCTCGCCGTTCCTGCAGATGAACGGCCAGGCGGTGTTCAAGTTCGCGGTCAGGGTGCTGGAGGAGTCGGCGCGCGAGACCGTCGCGGCGGCCGGCATGGCGCTGGAGGAGATCGACTGGCTGATTCCGCACCAGGCAAACGTGCGCATCCTCGATGCCACCGCGCGCAAGCTCGGCCTGCCGCCGGAAAAGCTCGTCGTCACCGTCGATCACCACGGCAACACGTCCGCGGCCTCGGTGCCCCTCGCGCTCGACGAGTTCGTGCGCGCGGGAAGGATCCGCCCCGGCCACCGGCTGCTGCTGCAAGGGGTGGGCGGCGGCTTCACCTGGGGCTCGAGCCTGGTCACGCTATGAAGCTCGCGATGGTGTTCCCGGGGCAGGGGTCGCAGGCGCTCGGCATGCTCGAAGGCTACGGCGGCCTGCCGGAGATCGACGCGGTGCGCAAGGAGGCGGCGCAGGTGCTCGGGGCCGAGTTCGAGCGCGTGCTGCGCGAAGGGCCCCAGCAGGCGCTCAACCTCACGCTGAACACGCAGCCCGCGATGCTGACCGCGGGCTACGCCGCCTACCGCGCGTGGCGCGGGCTGGGCGGCCCGGCGCCCGAGATGGTCGCCGGGCACAGCCTGGGCGAATACACGGCGCTGGTCGCCGCCGGGGCGATTTCGTTCCAGGACTGCCTGCCGCTCGTGCGCTTCCGTGCGCAGTCGATGCAGGAAGCGGTGCCCGAAGGGCAGGGGGCGATGGCCGCGATCCTGATGCTCGACGACGAGGCGGTGCGCGCCGCCTGCGTCGAAGCGGGCGGCGTGGTGCAGCCGGTGAACTACAACGCACCCGGGCAGATCGTAATCGCCGGCGAGAAGGCGGCGGTCGAGCGCGCGATGGCGCTGTGCAAGGCGAGGGGCGCGAAGCGCGCGATGCCGCTGCCGGTGAGCGCGCCGTTTCACTCGTCGCTGATGCAGCCGGCCGCGGCGAAGCTCGAGGAGTATCTGGAGAAGGTCAGCATCGCGCGGCCGCGGATTTCCCTCATCAACAACGTCGACGTCGCGATCGAAAGCGATCCGGCGCGCATCAAGGACGCGCTGGTGCGCCAGGCGGCCTCCCCGGTGCGCTGGGTCGAGACGATCCGCAGGATGGCCGATTCCGGGGTCACGCACATCGTCGAATGCGGGCCCGGCAAGGTGCTCGCCGGGATGGCGAAGCGCATCGCCCCCGGCGTGAGGGCGCTGGCGGCCGCCGATCGCGCGTCCCTCGAAGAGGCGCTGCAATGCTAGAAGGCAGGCTTGCGCTGGTGACGGGCGCCTCGCGCGGCATCGGCCGCGCCATCGCCGAAGAGCTGGCGCAGCACGGCGCGCAGGTGGTCGGCACTGCGACCAGCGAGTCGGGGGCGAAGAACGTTCCGGGGATCGGAAAGGTGCTGAACGTGCGCGATGCCGCGCAGATGGACGCCGTGGTGGAAAGCATCCAAAAGGAGCTCGGCGACATCCACATCCTGGTGAACAACGCCGGCATCACGCGCGACAACCTGGCGCTGCGCATGAAGGACGCCGAGTGGGACGAGGTGATCGAGACCAACCTGCGCGCCATCTTCCGTCTGTCGCGCTCGGTGATGCGCGGCATGATGAAGGCGCGCTGGGGGCGGATCATCAACATCACCTCGGTGGTCGGCGCCGCCGGCAACCCGGGGCAGGCGAACTACGCGGCGGCGAAGGCGGGCGTCGTCGGGATGACCCGGTCGCTCGCGCGCGAGCTCGGCAGCCGCAACATCACGGTGAACTGCGTCGCGCCCGGCTTCATCGATACCGACATGACGCGCGCGCTTTCGGACGAGCAGAAAAGCGCGCTGCTCGGGCAGATTCCGCTCGGGCGGCTCGGCACGCCGCAGGACGTGGCCGCCGCGGTGGCCTACCTCGCTTCGCCCGGCGGCGGCTATGTGACCGGGGCGGTCCTGCACGTCAACGGCGGCATGTACATGTCGTAAAATACGCCCCCTCTTCGGGAAGGAGCCGCGATGGAAAACGTCGAACAAAGAGTGAGAAAGATCATCGCCGAGCAGCTCGGCGTGAACGAGGGCGAGATCAAGAACGAGTCCTCGTTCGTCGACGACCTCGGCGCCGACTCGCTCGATACCGTGGAGCTGGTGATGGCGCTCGAGGAGGAGTTCGAGACCGAGATTCCGGACGAGGAGGCCGAGAAGATCACCACCGTGCAGCAGGCCGTCGACTACATCAAGGCCCACGCCAAGTCGTAACAAGCGCGTAAGTGAGCCGGCGCAGAGTCGTCGTCACCGGGCTGGGAGTCGTCAGCCCGATCGGAAACACCGTTGCCGGAGCCTGGGACAGCGCCCTCGCCGGGAACTCCGGCATCACCCGCGTCACGCGCTTCGACCCCGCGCGCCTCGCCTGCCAGATCGCGGGCGAGGTGAAGGGCTTCGACGTCGCGCCGTACATGTCGCCCAAGGAAGCGCGGCGCATGGATCTGTTCATCCACTACGGCATGGCCGCGGCGCTCCAGGCGTGGCGCGAGTGCGGCCTGCAGGTGACGCCGCAGAACGCCGAGCGCATCGGCGTCAACTTCGGCTCGGGCATCGGCGGCCTGCCGATGATCGAGGCGCAGCACAAGGAGCTGACCGAGCGGGGCCCGCGGCGCTTGTCGCCGTTCTTCATCCCCGGCAGCATCATCAACATGACCGCTGGACTGCTCTCGATCGAGCTCGGCGCCAAGGGGCCGAACCTCGCCATGGTCACCGCCTGCACCACCTCGACGCACTGCATCGGCGAGGCGATGAAGTCGATCCGCTACGGCGAGGCCGACGTCATGATCGCGGGCGGCTCGGAAGCGGTCGTGACCGAGCTCGCGATCGGCGGCTTCGCCGCGGCGCGCGCGCTGTCCACGCGCAACGCCGACCCGGCCGGCGCGAGCCGCCCGTGGGACAAGGAGCGCGACGGCTTCGTGCTCGGCGAGGGCGCGGGCGCGATGGTGCTCGAGGAGTACGAGCACGCGAGAGCACGCGGCGCGCACATCGTGTGCGAGCTCGCGGGCTACGGTGTCTCGGCCGACGCTTTCCACATGACCGCGCCCAGCGAGGACGGCGACGGCGCGTTCCGCTGCATGCGCAATGCCCTCAGGGACGCCGCCGTGGCGCCGGGCGAGGTGAACTACATCAATGCCCACGGCACCTCCACCCCGCTTGGCGACATCGCCGAGACCAAGGCGGTGAAGCGCCTGCTGGGCGATTACGCGCGCAAGGCCGCGGTCAACTCGACCAAGTCGATGACCGGGCACCTGCTCGGCGCCGCGGGCGCGGTCGAGGCGGTGTTCACGGCGCTCGCGATCCGCGACCAGGTCTCGCCGCCGACGATCAATCTGCGCACGCCGGACCCGGAGTGCGACCTCGATTACGTGCCGAACGAGGCGCGCCGGATGCCGATCCGCGTGGCGCTGTCGAACTCGTTCGGCTTCGGCGGCACCAACGCGACCCTGGTTTTCGCGCGGCCTTGAGCGGCGCGCGCCTGGAGCTTTCCCGCTCGTGGAGCCTGGCGGCCGTGACGCTCTTGCTGCACGGCGCCGCCGCAGGCTCGGCGTTGACAATCCTGCAAGGTTTGCCGGGGACCGCGCTGGCCGCGGGTTTGGTGCTGCTCGGCGTCGCCGCCGCCTGGGCGCGCGCGCTGCATGGATCGCGGGCGTCGGTGCGCGCGATCGAATTGTCAGGGAATGAAATGACGCTCGAGCTCGGGGACGGCAGGCGCTGCGCGGTGGAGCTCGGGGCGAACCGGCACGTCAGCCGCTTCATGGTGACGCTGCCGGTGCGCCGTCCGGTGCGCCGCACGATCCTCGTCACGCGCGACATGCTGCCCGCCGGGGAGTTCCGGCGGCTGCGCCTCTGGGCCCTGTGGGGAAAGCTTCCCGTGGCGCCCAAGCAACTGCCGGCCTGAAGCCGACCCCGGGAAGGCGACGAACTATTTCCAAGTGCGTGTGTCTGTGGCACATAGGCGTTGGAACCGGGACGTAAGTCCGCGGGCTGTTGGAACGGGGTGGGGAGCCCCTGCGCAGCGCCGGCGGCCAGCGGTTGAAGGCGGTCGATGAGCGACCGTGAAATCGACCGCCAGCTGGTCGCAAGGGCGCAGCGTGGAGACAAGCAGGCTTTCGAGCTGCTCGTCGAGAAGTACCAGCGCAAGCTGGCGCGCCTGCTGTCGCGCTTCATCCGCGACCCAGCCGAGGTCGAGGACGTGACGCAGGAGGCGTTCATCAAGGCCTACCGGGCCCTCCCTGCATTCCGTGGCGACAGCGCGTTCTATACGTGGCTGTACCGGATTGGAATCAACACGGCCAAGAACTATCTCATGGCCCTGGGTCGGCGGGCGCCGACCTCGACCGAGGTAGAGGCCGAGGACGCGGAGGGATACGAGGAAGGCGAGCAGCTGCGCGACATCAACACGCCCGAGAGCGTGCTGCTGTCGAACGAGATCGCAAGAACGGTGAATGCGACGATCGAGCGGCTGCCCGAGGAGCTGCGCACCGCGATTCAGATGCGCGAGATTGAGGGGATGAGTTACGAGGACATCGCGAAAGCGATGGACTGCCCGATCGGAACGGTTCGATCGAGGATCTTCCGGGCGCGGGAAGCGATCGCAGAGCAGCTGCGGCCGCTTCTCGGCACCCGGAAAGACCGAAGGTGGTAACGCGAAAAGGCAGGTGGTAGGGGTATGAAGGAAAAGCTGTCGGCATTGATGGACGGCGAGCTCGACGACAAGTCGGCCGCCGAGGTGATCCGGGCGCTCGGCGCCGACCACGAGGCGGTGCGCACCTGGCGCACCTACCAGCTGATCAGCGACGCCATGCGCGAGAGCCGTCTGCTCTCCGCGGACTTCGCCGAGCGCCTCGCCGGGCGGCTCGCCGCCGAGCCCACGGTGCTTGCGGCGCGCGCGCTCCAGGCTGAATCCCGCAAGCATTCGCCCGCATGGTTTGCCCTGTCCGCCGCCGCCAGCTTGGCGGCGGTTGCCCTGGTCGGCTGGATGGCGCTCGCGCCCCCGCCGCAGCCGCCGACGCCCGCGCCGGCGCCGGTGGCGCAGGTCCAGCCCGCGCCCAAGCCCGACATCGTTCCGCTGCCGAGCGCGGCGCACGACTACCTGCTCGCGCATCAGCGATTCTCGCCGCGCGTCTACCTCCAGGGCATGGCGCCGTACGCGCGCACCGTGGCGGAGCAGGCGGTGGAGCCACGCCGGTGAGGCTGGACGGGATCCTGCTCGCCGGGCTGTGCGCGCTGGGTCCCGCGGGGGTCCATGCGCAGTCGGCCGATGCGCTCGCCTGGCTGCGCAAGATCCACGACGCGACGCAGAAGCTCTCCTACACCGGGACCTTCGTCTACCAGAGCGGCCGCCGCAGCGAGACTTCGCGCATCACGCGCTACGCCGACGCCTCGGGCGACATCGAGAAGCTCGAAACGCTGGACGGCGTGCCGCGCGAGATCGTGCGCACCCGGGACACGGTGCGCTGCTACCTGCCGGGCAAGAGCCTGGTGAAAGTCGACCGGCGCACCGAGCGGGACTTCCCGGGGCTGCTCCCCGAGCGCATCACGGCGCTCGCGCGCCACTATGACATCGGGCTGGGCGAGGTCTGGCGCATCGCGGGCTACGACTGCCAGGCGATCGTGCTCACGCCCAGGGACGACCTGCGCTACGGCTACCGGCTCTACGCCGATTCGGCGAGCGGCATGCTGCTGAAAGCGGTCACGGTGGACGCCGCCGGCGAGCAGGTCGAGCAATTCATGTTCACGCAGCTCACGATCGGCGGGGTGACGCGCGAAATGGTGAAGCCGCGCCACGCCGCGCGCCGCTGGCGCATCGAGGACGCCGAGGCGGCGCCGACCCGCCTGTCGGGCTGGGGGCTGTCGGCCGAGCTGCCGGGCTTCCAGAAGGTGACCGAGCTGCGCCGGCGGCTGGGCGAGTCGCGCTCGGCGGGGCAGCTCGTGTATTCCGACGGGCTTGCAGCGGTTTCCGTGTTCATCGAATCGCTCGAGGGACGCAGCGATCCGGTGCGCCCGGGGCTTGCGAGCATCGGTGCCATCCATATCTATCGGCGGGAGGTCGCCAACCACATGGTGACCGTGGTGGGCGAGGCGCCGGCGGCGAG
>DATIGR010000238.1:0-7927 GCA_035454645.1 Burkholderiales bacterium | reverse complement strand
GCGCGGTACACCGAGTCGATCGAGCGCTCGATGAACAGCGACGAGTCGAACGCGATCTGCAGCTGCATCCCCTCGGGCAGCGTGGGCTGGATGCGCGCCATCTCGCGCTTCACCGCCTGCGCCACCGACAGCGTGTTGGCGGTCGACTGCTTGACCACGCCCATCCCCATGCCGGGCCGGCCGTTGCGGCGCACGACGCTCCTCTCGTCGAGCGCGCCGAGCCGCGCCGAGCCGATGTCGCGCAGCCTCACCGGATAGCCGCGGTTCTCGACGATGATCATGTGGTTGAACTGCTCGGCGGTGCGCAGGTCGGCTTCGGCGAGCACGGTGAACTCGCGGCGCGCGGACTCGATGCGCCCCGCCGGGATCTCGACGTTCTGGCGCCTGAGCGCGCTCTCCACGTCCTGCGGCGTGAGCGAGTAGGCGGCGAGGCGCTCCCGGTCCAGCCAGATGCGCATCGCGTAGCGCCGGCCGCCGCCGATGATCACCGAGGCGACGCCGGGCAGGGTCTTCAGGCGGTCGGCGATGAAGCGGTCGGCGTAGTCGGTGATCTCGAGCGGGGAATGCTGGTCGCTCGACAGGCCCAGCCAGATGATCGCCTGCGCGTCGGCCTCGATCTTGGAGACCACCGAGTCGTCGGACGCCTCGGGCAGCAGCGCGCGCACGCGCGCCACGCGGTCGCGCACGTCGTTCGCCGCCGAGTCGACGTCGCGCTCGGGGACGAACTCGACCGTGATCTGGCTCACCTCCTCGCGCGACACCGACTTCACCGTGCGCACGCCCTCGATGCCGGCGATCGAGTCCTCGAGCGGCTGGGTGATCTGCGACTCCATCACCTGCGGGCCCGCCCCCTTGTACACCGTGCGCACCGAGACCACCGGGGTGTCGATCTTCGGGTATTCGCGCACCGACAGGCGCGAGAACGAGATCGCGCCGAGAAGCACGATCATCAGGCTCATCACGGTGGCGAGCACCGGGCGGCGGATGCAGAGCTCGGGCAGCCGCACGCTAGCCGCCCTTCTTCCCGGGGATCGCCGCCGCCGGCTTGGCGCTCGGGATGACCGACACCTGCATCCCGGACACGAGGCGCTGCGTGCCCTCGGTGACGACGACGTCGCCGGCGGCGATGCCCTTCATGATCTCGACCTCGCCCACCTTGCGCGTCCCCGTCTGCACGGGGACGAGCTCGGCCTTGCCGTCGACCACCCGGAACACGAAGCTGTCCTGGCCGCGCGGCACGATCGCCTCCTCGGGGATCCAGACCGCGTTCTCGCGCGCGCCCAGCGTGAGCTGCACGCGCGCGAACATGCCGGGGCGCAGCCGCAGCCGCGGATTGGCGACGCGCGCGCGCGCGAGCACGGTCCTGGTCTGCTCGTCGACCGCGGGCTCGATCGCGTAGATCGTGCCGGGGAAGGTCGCCTGCGGGAAGGCGTCCACCGCCGCGGTCAGCGCGAGCCCGGGCCTGAGCTGGGCGAGATAGGTCTCGGGCACGCGGAAGTCGAGCTTGAGCTGGTCGATCTTCGCGAGCCGCGCGATGTCGGTGCCGGCGGCGACGAACGCGCCCTCGCTCACCTGGCGCAGGCCGGCGACGCCGGAGAACGGCGCCCGGATCTCGCTTTTCGCGAGCTTCGCCTCGTCCTCGCGCAGCTTGGCCGCCGAGCGCGCGTAGTTCGACTGCATCTCGTCGAGCGCCTGCTGGCTGATGAAGCCCTTCTTCTGCAGGTCGGCGGCGCGCTCGAGGCGCTGCTTGTCGAGCCCGGCCTGCGCGCGCGCCGAGGCGACCAGCGCGCGCGTCTCGGCCGCTTCGAGCGTCGCGAGCAGCGCGCCCTTGCGCACGCTCTGCCCCTCGTCGAACGCGATGCGCTCGATGCGCCCGGCGATCTCGGGGCGGATCATGATCGACTCGTCGGCGCGCAGGCTGCCGATCGCGCCGGTCTCGATCAGCGCGCGCGCGAGCTTGGCCGGTACTGCCTTGACCGGAAGCGCAGCCGGAGGCTTTCCGGGCTGCTGGGCGAGCGCAGGAGCGAGGGCGAAAAGGAGCGAGGCGACGGCGACGCGCACCGCCCTGATTCTACTCGGGCTACAAGCCGGCTTTCGCCCGCTTGGCGGCGAGCCGCTCGCGCGTCTTCGCGGTCTCCACCACGAAGCGGATGTGCTTGCCGCGCCCGACATCTTCGACGGGGTCTTTCACCAGGAAGCCGAACACGACCTTGCGGCGGTCCACCTCCTCGACCCGGGCCTCGATCGTTACCTCGAGCCCCATGGGCGTCGCCGCGAGGTGATCGATCGACACGTGCGCGCCGACCGAGTCCTCGCCCGGGTCGAGGTGCTGCAGCAGGAAGTCGCGGCAGGTGTACTCCACGTCGCTCACCATGCGGGGAGTGGCGTACACCATGCCCTCTTTTCCCATGAAACCTATGCAGCGGGCTTCATCCACCGTGACCGTTTTCGAGAACTGCAGCCCGGGCTTGAGCGATTCCTTCACGGGGACTTGTACCCCGCACGCTCCACCGCGCGCCTGAAGTCGGCGACGCCGGCTTTCGCCGGGTCGTAGGTCACCCGGGCGCTCGCCTGCTCGAGCGACACCTCGACGCCCGACACTCCGGGCACCGCCGAGAGCATGCGCGTGACGCTCTTCACGCAGCCCTGGCAATCCATGCCTTCGACCTTGAGCTCCACGGTATCCATCGCGGCCATTCTAGTCATAATACGCACCGTGGAGCACCTCCAGCCCAAGGAAGCGCAGGAGTTCATGCGCAAGAACGCCGATGCGCTGTTCATCGACTGCCGCAGCGAGATGGAGTACCTCTTCGTCGGCCACCCGGTCGGCGCGCTGCACGTGTCGTGGAACGACGGGCCCGACTGGGAGGTGAACCCGCATTTCGTCGGCCAGGTGAAGAAGCTCGCCGGAACCAATCACGCGATGCGCCCGATCATCCTCATCTGCCGCAGCGGCAACCGCTCGCAGGAGGCGGGCGAGGAGCTCGAGCGCCACGGCTTCAAGCGCATCTACAACGTGACCCACGGCTTCGAGGGGCCGCTCAACGCGGCCCACCAGCGCAACGTTATCGGGGGCTGGCGCTTCGAAGGGCTGCCGTGGGAGCAGTGCTGAGCGAGTCGAGCGCGCGCCCGAACTCGGCGGGCGCGACGTAGCCGGTGAGGCGCAGCACGATCTCTCCTTTCCCGTTGAGGAAAAGAATGGTCGGGGTGGCGCGCACCTCGAGCTTCGCCGTCAGCTGCTTCTCGGTCAGGGTGGCGCCGTCGGTCCACGCGATGTCGCGGTCGCCGCGCACGTTGATCGCCACCGGAACGAAGCCGCGCTTCAGCCGCTCGATCATCGCCGGGTCGCGAAACGTCACGCTCGTCATGCGCTGGCAGTAGGGACAGCCCTCGAGCCAGAAGTAGAGCATCAGCCGCTTGCCCGCCTTCGCCGCGTCGGCCGCCTCGTCGCGCACGTCGAGAATGGCATCGGCGAACCAGTCCGGCACCTCCCTCGCGTGCGCGGGAACCGCGGCCGCGAGGAGAAACGCGATGAGCAATGCTTTTGTGATTGAATTGGCCATGCGGGTGACCGTGTGCCTGATTCTAGCGCTCGCCGCTTCTGCGGCGGGCGCCGCGCACGAGCCGTGGGCGACCCTGCGCTTTCCGCAGGACGAGGACAAGTGGTGGTGGGACACCGAGTGGTGGGAGCGCGGCCGCATTGCCGCGCCCGCGAACCACGCGGTGCGTGCGCGCACGGCGAGCTACCGCTCGGGCGAGGTCGAGGTTCCGGTGGAGATCTTCTCGCCCGGGAAATTCCCCGTCGTGGTCTTCCTGCACGGGCGGCGCGGCCTCGACGAGCTGACGCGGCTCGTGCCGCTGCGCCTCGCGGCGCGCGGCTTCACCGTGGTCGCGCCCGACCTCTACAGCGGCCGCTTCATCGACAAGATGCCGGTGCGCCACGACCCGGCGCTCGAGGACGACGCGGCGCTCGCCATCGATTTCGCGCTCGCGCTGCCCGAGGCGCGCGGCCAGGCGAAGACCTGCGTGGTGTCGCACACCCGCGGCGGCTACTACGCGCTCAAGGCGCTCGTCACCAAGGGCAGGCAGGCGAAGGCCGCGTGCTACATCTCCTACTATCCGCACTGGCAGCACCCCGAAGCGCCCGAGGCGATGCAGGTCTACCAGTACGCTCCCGAGGTGGACGAACTGCGCGTGCCGGTGCTCGTTTTCCTGGGCGAGCACGAGCAGTACCAGCGCGTGCGCCCGATCCTCGCCGGCATCGATTCGCTCAAGGTGAAGAAGCGCGAGGCGCGCGTCATCGTCTACCCCGGGGTCGGGCGCGGCTTCGACTTCCGGCCCCCCGAGGTGCGCACCCTGGCCGACGACCTCGCCGCCCAGGACTCACTCGCCCGGGCGGCCCGTTTCATTGGAGCTCTGATCAAGCAATAAATACAATTAATCCCCGCGCTCCGCGCCCGGATTACGATGCGCCTCGGAAGCGGCGCGAGGGAGATGCGTATCTCAAGCCTTAGAATGTCGGGTTTGGAGCTTTCGGGGTCAAGGAGACACAGGATGGAACGTAGAGGGCTGCTGAAAGGCGTGGCCGCGCTCGTCGTGGCGGGGCTGCTCAAGCCCGTGGCCGCGCTCGCCGCCTGGAACAAGGCGGCGTTCTCGTCGAAGACGAGCGCCGACGCGATGAAGAGCCTGGGCACGCCGGCGGCGGAGTCGAGCGGCGGCATCGTGATCGAGGCGCCGCAGATCGCCGAGAACGGCGCGGTGGTGCCGATCGAGGTGATGTGCAACATCCCGGGGACGACCTCGCTCGCGGTGCTGGTGGAGAAGAACCCCTATCCGCTGGTCGCGAAGTTCGAGTTCATGGAGGGCGCGCTGCCCTTCGTCAAGATCAACGCCAAGATGGGCGAGACTTCGGACGTGCGCGTGGTGGCGACCGCGGGCGGCAAGCACTACCAGGCCACCAAGGAGATCAAAGTGACCATCGGCGGGTGCGGAGGCTGACATGGCGGGACCGATGAAAATGAGAGCGACGCTCGCGAAGGGCTACACCGACGTGCGCGTGCTGATGACCCACCCGATGGCGACCGAGCAGCAGACCAAGGGCAACCCGCACTTCATCCAGAACCTGACGGTGAAGGTAAACGGCAGGACCGTGATCGAAGGCGAGATCAGCCAGGCGGTGTCGCGCAACCCGGTGTTCTCGTTCCGCCTGAAGGGCGGGGCAAAGGGCGACAAGGTCGAAGTGAGCTGGCTCGACAACAAGGGCGACACCAACAAGACCGAAACCGCAGTCGCCTAAAGGAGGAGGAGGATGACCAAGCGCACACTCGCATGCGCTGCGGGGCTCACGTTGGCCCTCGGAACGGCGCTCGCGCAGCAGCAATCGCAGTTCGCCGACTACCAGCGCATGACCGCCGAGGGCAGCCCGGTGGAGCTGTTCGAGATCGGCGGCGAGGAGCTGTGGAAGAAGCCCCAGGGCCCGAACAACGCCTCGCTGGAGAAATGCGATCTCGGCAAGGGTCCGGGAGTGCTGAAAGGCGCCTACGCGGCGCTGCCGCGCTACTTCAAGGACGTCGACCGGGTCATGGACCTCGAGACCCGGCTGCTGCACTGCATGATGACGCTGCAGGGGCGCAGCCGCGAGGAGGCGACCAAGCGCCTGTTCGGCAACGCCGACCGGCCCTCGGAGATGGAATATCTCTCGGCCTACGTCGCCGGCCATTCGCGCGGCATGAAGATGGCGCCGGGCAGCGCGCATCCCAAGGAGAAGGAAAGCTACCAGCTCGGAAGAGCGCTCTTCTTCCACCGCACGGGGTCCTGGGACTTCTCGTGCGCCTCGTGCCACGGCGAGGAGGGCAAGCGCATCCGCATGTCCGACCTGCCGGTGCTCTCCGACCCGAAAGCCGCGCGGCCGCTGATCGCCACCTGGCCGGCGTACCGCGTGTCGAACAGCCAGTTCAAGACCATGCAGTGGCGCATCAACGACTGCTACCGGCAGATGCGCATGCCGGAGCCGACGTTCGCCTCCGAGGCCACGATCGCCGTCAACATGTTCCTTGCCACCACCGCCAAAGGGGCCGAGTACCGCGGCCCGGGGACCAAGCGATGAAGAACACCGCGCTGCTGCTTTCGTTTCTTGCTTTTTCGGTTTCCGCCGAACCCACCGCTCGCGACGTCACCGAAGCGATGAAGCGCGACTTCCATCCGCGCGGCCAGGCGAAGATGGACCGTATTCCGCAGGATGCCGTGCAGCGCATCTGCACCGAGACGCACGACAATCCGCCGGCCGCGCTCGCCAAGCAGCTCGAGGCCGACCAGATGAGGACCATCGCGTTCCCCTCGGGCAGCCTGATGGGCGACTGGAAGCGCGCCGAGAAGGTGGCGCAGAGCGGCCGCGGCAGCATGTGGAGCGACAAGCCGGGCGACGCCGCCGGAGGCAGCTGCTACAACTGCCACCAGATCTCGCCGCAGGAAACCTCGTACGGCACGATGGGCCCCAGCCTGCTCGGCTTCGGCAAGAAGCGCGGCAACGGGCCGGAGACGCAGCGCTACGTCTACGGCAAGATCTACAACGCCAAGGCGTACAACGCCTGCTCGCAGATGCCGCGCCTGGGCTACGCCGGCACGCTGACCGAAGAGCAGATCAAGGACCTCGTCGCCCTGCTGCTGGACCCGGCCTCTCCAGTCAATCGGTAGTTGCGGCGGCTAGTTGCAGCGCCGCGAGTTTCTCAGCCTTCTCGCCTTCGCCGCCGCGGCGGGCGGCACGCTGCGCAGCGGGCTTTCGCCCGCGCAGGCGGCTGCCGAGCTCTACGACGCGCCGCCGTTCGGCAACGTCTCGCTGCTGCACCTCACCGACGTCCACGCGCAGCTCCTGCCGGTCTACTTCCGCGAGCCGAGCGTAAACCTGGCCACGGGAGGAAATGCGGGCAAGCCGCCCCACCTCGTCGGCGAGGCTTTGCTGAAGTATTTCTCAATAGAAAGGCATACCCCCCAGGCATACGCGCTCACCCACCTCGACTTCGTCGCCGCCGCGCGCCGCTACGGAAAAGTCGGCGGCTATGCGCACCTCGCGACGCTGGTGAAGCGGCTGCGCGCGTCGCGGCCGCACGCGCTGCTGCTCGACGGCGGCGACGCCTGGCAGGGCTCGGCGACCTCGCTTTGGACCCAAGGCGCCGACATGATCGGCGCGCAGAAGCTGCTCGGCGTCGACCTCATGACGGCGCACTGGGAATTCACCTATGGGGTTGAAAGAATAAAAGCCGCTGTCGAACGCGAGCTCGCTCCCATTGAATTCCTCGCGCAGAACGTGAAGACCACGGACTTCGAGGATCCGGTGTTCAAGCCCTACAGCCTGAGAAGCGTGAACGGCGTGGCGCTCGCCGTGATCGGCCAGGCGTTCCCCTATACGCCGATCGCCAACCCGCGCTACATGGTCGCGGAATGGACCTTCGGCATCCAGGAGACGCGCCTGCAGAGCCTCGTCGACGAGGTGCGCGCGAAGGGCGCGAAGGTCGTGGTCCTGCTTTCGCACAACGGCATGGACGTGGATCTCAAGCTCGCGTCCCGCGTGCGCGGCATCGACGCCATCCTCGGCGGCCACACGCACGACGGCGTTCCCGCGCCGTTCGTCGTCGGCAAGACGCTGGTCACGAATGCGGGGTCGAACGCCAAGTTCCTCGGCGTGCTCGATTTGGAGGTGAAGGGCGGGACGGTGGCCGGATACCGCTACAAGCTGCTGCCGGTGTTCGCCAACCTCCTGCCGGCGGACGCCGCGATGGCGACCCACATCGACAAGGTGCGCGCGCCGTATCGCGCCAAGCTCGAAGAGAAGCTCGCGGTGACCGAGGGGCTGCTGTATCGCCGCGGCACCTACAACGGCACCTGGGACCAGGTGCTGGTGGACGCGCTGCTCGCCGAGAAGAACGCCGAC
>DATIGR010000237.1:0-15996 GCA_035454645.1 Burkholderiales bacterium | reverse complement strand
TACCAACGGAGCGCCATGTCACGCTCAGCAGTTGTTGCTAACTCAACGCGTTCGGTACCGTTTCGGTCTTCTGTGGGATGTTCAACAAACTTGAAATGCGTCCTTTTAGTGATCTCATATCCTGAACGCATGGTCGAGTCGTAGAAGCCGTCTACTTCCAGCGCTTTGTTAACGAACACGCCAGCGTCCTTACGGCAAAGCCGATCAAAGTTGTAGGCAATCCAAAGCTCCTCAACCCACGGTCCGACGACAATCGCCGTGATCAGAACCCAATAAGCAGCGTTCGCGGTCTTGCGTTTGAGAATCCTGGTCCAAACGAGCCACAGCACTGGCAGGGCGACAGCGAGCAGGATCGCGTAAGCCAGCCAGCTGAACAAGCTAAAGTAATAGAAGCGCATCGTTAGAATCCCATTGAGCAGCGGCTAAAGGTGCACCCGCAGTGATCGAGCCTCATGCAATGGACTCGATTTCCGACGCTTCAGACTCGCCACGATTCGGTCCCATAGCTAACCTCCCCAATTTCACGACCAATTCGTGCTGCTGTCTTGCGTGATCGAAGCTTCTGTACTTGGCTGCGAATACTTGCGCGTTTGTGCTGAAGCGTGCGTCGTGAATCACGCACTCGAGGATCGATGCCAATCCTGAACCGAGCGCGCCGACATTAATTGTCGCGCTGGCACCGAGTGCGGCCGCATTTCTCCCCAGCACGAATTGCTCGATATGCTCGGGGAGGAGGAGGACCGGCACGCCGGCGAGGAGGGTTGCGGCAGTGGTGCCGTGGCCGCCGTGAAGGACCGCAGCGTCGGCGGAGCAGACCGCGGCGTTGATATCGACGGGCTCGGCCACGAACCGCAATGACGGGGTTTCAGCCGTGGCGCGGGCGTTGGCGATGAGACCGGGCGCGAACCAGAGTGTGCGCAAGTTCGCGTTCCGCAATGTGGCGACTAAAGGCGGAAAACCCGCCGAGTTGGGGCGAATGTAGACGAAGAGCTTCTTTCCTTCCCTAGGGGGCCATCGCGGCTCGCTGCCTTCGGTGTCGTTGAACATCGGTCCCCAATACCGCACGTTGGGTCGCGCGCCGTAGTGGTCGAGCTCGGGCAACGTGGCGAGGATGTTCTCTTCCACGTCGAACAGTTCGTGAAAGACGCGAAGAGGAGGGGCGTTGTGCGCTCGAAGCGCTGCGTTTGCGGTGTCCAGGGCGCGCTGCTCGCTTGCTTCAAGGCGCTCAAGCGGGATTTGCTGCCATGGCCGGATGCTCGGCATCGGAGAAACGCGGGGCGGGGAGGCGAAGCCGGTGCCGAAGACGACGCGCGGGATGCCGGTGCCGCGCGCGGCGAGGAGGGCGGTCGGGGCGTGGTCGAAGACGATGAGCTCGGGAGCGAGCTTGCAGAAGAGCTCGCGCCAGGCGCGCACGGCTCCGGTGAGCGCGTCGGGATCGGCGAAGCCGAAGTGGAACAGCATCTCCGGATAGCTCGCCGGCTCGCGCGGGAGGTCCGGCGCAGTGGAGCGAAGCACCGGCGCTTGCACGAAGGGGAACCTATGGCGGGACAGGAGGCTGGCCGCCGCCCGCATGTTTTCGACGGCGAATGCGATCTGGTGGCCGCGGCTGCGGAGCGCCTTGCCCAGACCGACAAGCGGCACGATATGGCCGAGGTTTCCGCCCAGCTGCCAGACCAGCAGGATCCGCCCCACGCGCCCCCTCCCCGGAGGGCTACGCTACTCCATATGTGACGGGCGGCGAATAGAACGGGAGTTCTAGAACTCCGCTATGTCGTCGCGACTACCCGAGTATTGGTCAATGTGGATGACCTATCGTCGGCGCGCGATCGCTTCAAGGCTTTGATGCCCGGAGGGGTGGGAGGTTTGGAGGTGGCTGGCGGCGGCGTGGGCGCCGCGCCTGGCTGATGAGCGCGCGGAGGTAGGCAGGTCACGGTACGCGTCCGTGAGCGCGTCGGGGCGGTCCTCGGCCAGCGCCGCGGCGATCGCCGCCGCCTGCTCGAGGTCCTTGCGCGCTTTCGCGCGGTCGGTCTTTCTTTCCTGTGACGAGATGAGCTTGTGGAGCACGAAGCGCTCGGGCGCCGGCACTCTGACGGGGACGACATGGTTCGGTCCGAGCACGATGGCCTCGATCGGCTCCGCGACCAGGAAATCGAGCAGGGGAACTTGCTGCGCGTGCGTGCCGAGCTCGGGCAGCGGCACGATGTCGCCGAGCGCCTTGCCGGGGACGAGCAGGTCGACGGAAAGCGCGTCGGCGCCCGGAATCTTGAAGGACCCGGAAGGCCGCCGCGAAGGCATCCCGGGCACCGGGACGAACTGCAGCCCGGAGTCGGCAAGGATGTCCTCGAACGCCGGAACGGCGCTTGCGCCGAGCTCGAGCGGCTGGCCGCGCGCAACGTCGATGTCCTGGGTCGTATAGGCGGGCGCCGCGACCCCGAGCTCGTTGACGAGCGATCCGTAGGCGTGCGAGCCGACCAGCGTCAGCCCGGCCTCGAACAGGCCATGGCTGAAAAGCGCCGCGAGCACGGCGGCCACACGGCGCTCGACGCGCTGATAGCCGAAAAGACGCAGCGCCGAGGACCCCGACACGAGCGCGCGGGCGAGCTCGATCCCGGCGCGCGCGCGCTCGAGCTGCGCCGCGCTGACCGCCGCGACGGTGCCGATGTGCTCGTCGGCCTTGCGGCCGTCGATGCGGTTGAACTCGCGCACCCAGTATTCGGTGCCGCCGCGCACGCGGCGCTTGAGCATCCCCGGCGCTCCGGGCAGCACGCGGCGCTGCGAGCGCGCGAGCACCTTGAGCGCCTGATAGCGCGCGTGGCTCGCGGCGTCGTGGCGGGCGATGCGCATGCGTCGGCGGCCTTTCCCCTCCAGTTCTGTGGATTGGAGGGGAATTCTAACGACCTCCCCTCCAGGCTGCAATATTGGAGGGGAGGAGGCTAGGCCCGAGCGGGCTTCAGCCGCGTGACCTTGAACGCCGTGATGGGGCGGAGGAAGCCCTTGAGGTTGAGCTCGCCGAGCGGCTCGGTCTCGGCGAGCTCGGAAACCGCCGCCTGGACGCGCTGGCTGATGAGGATCTGTCCTCCCTGGGCCTCGCCGCACAGTCGCGCCGCGATATTCGTCACCGTGCCGATCGCGCCGTAGTCCAGGCGTCCCTCGAAGCCGATGGCGCCGATCGTGGCATAGCCTTGCGCGATGCCGATGCCCGCATGCAGCTCGTAGCCGCGCTGGCGCCAGCGCGCCGCCAGCTCCTCGGCCCGATCGCGCATCTCCAGCGTCATCCGCAGCGCGCGCTCCGCCGGGTTGGGCACCGGCACCGGGTCGTTGAAGAAGATCATCATGCCGTCGCCGGTGAAGCGCTCGAGAGTGCCTTCGTGCGCCAGGACCAGCTCTCCCATGCGCGCGTGGTATTCCCGCAGCACGGCCATGACCTCTTCGGGCTCGGCGGCCTCGGCGAACGCGGTGAAGCCGCGCAAGTCCAGGAACACGACCGTGACCTCGCGCCGATGCGACTGCAGCGGATCGCCGGCGCCGCCCTGGACGATGAGCTCGGCAAGCTGGGGGGAGAAGAAGCGCTTGAGCCGGCCGATTCTCTCGAGCTCGGCGAGCTGCTCGTTGACGCGCTGCTCGAGCGTCGCGTTCCAGCGCTCGAGCTCGGCCGACTGCGCCTTCAGGCGCTGCGCCTGCTGCTGCACGGTGTCGTGAAGGGACTTGATGCGCAGCATGGATTTCACGCGCGCCGAAAGCGCCTGCTGGTCCACCGGCTTGGCAAGGTAGTCGTCGCCGCCCGCCTCGAGTCCGGCCACCACGTCCTTCGAGTCGGAAAGCGCGGTGACCATGATGACGGGAGTGAACGGGAACGCGGGATCGCTCTTGAGCCTGCGGCACACTTCGATGCCGTCGATTTTCGGCATCATGATGTCGAGCAGGATGAGGTCGGGCTGCGCCTCGCGCGCCGCGGCGAGCGCCTGCTCGCCGTCGTGCGCGACGATGACCTCGTAGCCTTCGCGCGCCAGCCGCGCCTCGAGCATGCGCACGTTCGCAGGCGTATCGTCCACCACCATGATGCGCGGGGGCGTCCTCAAGCGCGGGAGTATACTCGCGGCGCCCGCCCATGCGGCTCGATCGACCGGATCCGCTCGCACGCTTGCTTCTGCGCACTCCTCTCGGAACGCTGGTTCGCTGGGTCGCGCGCGCGCGCACCTCGGTCCAGCGCAAGCTTCTCGCCGCGTTCCTGCTCATCACGCTGCTGTTCCTCGCCATGGGGGCGTTCAGCGTGCACACCGTGCGCAGCATGTCGCGCCAGAGCGAGCTGCTCGACGAGGCGCATCAGCGCGTGGAATGGGCCCAGCAGATCCACCACTCGCTCGCGATGCAGATGCACCTCACCGCCATGGCGCTGCTCGTGCGCGAGGAAGCGGCGCTCGCCCCGATCCTGCGCGAGAACAACCGGTTCAGCGAAGCGCTGGCGCGCCTCGAGGAAGCGGTGGAGGAGCCGGAGCGGAAGGTGATCCAGAAGATCCGCGCCGGGCAGGAGGAGGCGATGATCATCGTCGCCGACATCGCGAACCTGGTGCGCGACGGCAAGGTCGACGCGGCCACCAAGCTGCACAGCAGCCGCGAGGATCCTCTGTACCGCTCGATCGACGCGCTCGCCTACGAGCTCGTCGAGAAGGAGAACGCGCGCATGGTGGCCTTGCGCGGCAGCATCCAGGCGGCCAACCAGCGCTCGCTCGTCGTCCTGGGCAGCTTCGCCGCGGTCTCGGTGCTGCTCGCGCTCGCCGGCGGATTCATCATCTCGTGGGCGCTGATCATCCCCGTCTACCGCGCTCACAATTTCCTCAGCGAGCTGGCGAGCGGACGGCTGGGGGGAAGCGTGAGCGTCGACAATCGCGACGAGTTCGGCGAGCTCGCGGCGCAGCTCACCGCCACCAGCAAGGAGCTCGCGCGCCTCGATGCCGTGCAGCGGCGCGCCGCGCAGGAGCTGAGCACCCTCAACCTGAAGCTCGAGCAGGCGAGCAAGGCGAAATCCGAGTTCCTCGCCAACATGAGCCACGAGCTGCGCACGCCCCTCAACGCGATCCTCGGCTTCACGGAGATGATGAGCGACGGGATGTACGGCGAGATGCCCGAGGCATTCAGGGAGCCGCTCGGCGACGTCCAGATCAACGGCAACCACCTGCTGCGCCTGATCAACGATGTCCTCGATCTGTCCAAGATCGAGGCCGGGAAGATGGAGCTCGCGGTGACGGAGTACTCCGCCGATGAAGTGATCAACACGGTGCGCGCGTCGCTGCGCGCGCTCGCCGAGGAGAAAGGCCTCGATTTCAGGACCGCCGTGGACGAGGGCCTGCCCGAGGTCATGTACGGCGACGCGAAGCGCATCACCCAATGCCTGCTGAACCTCGCGGGCAACGCGCTTAAGTTCACCCGGCAGGGCAGCGTGACGATTCGCGCGGCGCGCGAAGGCGATTGCATCCACTACAGCGTTTCCGACACCGGGATCGGAATCCCCGAGGACCAGCTCGATGCGGTGTTCACCGAGTTCAAGCAGGTCAACGCCACGATCACCCGGGAGTTCGGCGGCTCCGGCCTCGGGCTCAGCATCACCAAGAAGTTCGTCGAGATGCACGGCGGGCGCATCTGGGTGCAAAGCAGGCTGAACGAAGGCTCGACGTTTCATTTCACGATACCGCTCAAGGCGGAGACCGTCGCCACCGCATGAACCCGAAGACCATCCTTTACGTCGAGGACAACGAGTTCAACCGCAAGATCGTCAAGCAGCTCCTCGCGCAGACCCGGTACCGGCTGCGCGAGGCGGCCGACGGCGAGACCGGCGTCCGGATGGCGCAGGAGGAGCTGCCCGACCTGATCCTCATGGATGTGCAGCTGCCGAAGATGTCCGGGCTGGACGCGACGCGCCGGCTGCGCGCGGATCCGCGCACCGCGGCGGTGCCGATCGTCGTCATTACCTCCTATGCTCTGAGCGGCGACGCCGAGAAGGCGAAGGAAGCGGGGGCCACGGCGTACCTGGCCAAGCCCTACAGCCCGCGAGATCTGCTGGCAAAGATCCGCGAAATCGTTCCCGAGGGATGACATCGACGAGAGGCGAGGCATGGCAATGATCGGCAGAGGCGGCGCGCTGCTGGCGGCGCTGGCATTCTGGCCCTTGGCCTGGGCCGGGCAGGAGGAGCAGTTCACTCCCGAGTTCAGGGAGGTGCGCTCTTCCTACGATGCGAAGCACACCCCGACGCTGACCGCGCCGGCATCGGTGAAGCGGGGGCAGTGGTTCGACGTCAGCGTGTCCGTCGGCGCCGGCGGCGAGCACCCCTCATTGTCCGAGCATCACGTCCGATACATCGCGCTCTACAAGGATACGGCTGAAATAGCGCGCATCTACCTTCATCCCGTGTTCTCGGCGCCGAAGGTCACGTTCACCATCGCCCTGGACGAGAGCGCAACGCTGCGCGCGCTCGCCGAGCCGACGCACTCCGCGGCGTGGGAAGCCTCGAAGAAGATTACCGTGTTGCCTTGACGTCGAGCGTCACCGTCGCGCCCTGCGCGCCGACGACGACTTCGCGCGAGGCGCTGCCGAGCGCTTCCTGCCACATCCGCAGCCGGTATTTCCCCGGCGGTACGTTGTGAATCCTGAAAGCGCCGGCCTGGTCGGTCACCGCATAGAACGGGTGCTCGGCGACCACCACCCAGCTGCGCATCCAGGAGTGCAGGTCGCAGGTGATGGTCACGATTTCGGGCTTGTTGAACGTGACGGGAATGGTGCGCCCATGCGGCTGGGTGCGGTTGAAGGTCGCGTTCTCCTTGCTCTTGCTGTGCAGGTTGTGGAGCAGGCGATCGCTGTTGAGGAAATCCACCGTGCCGCCCACGGGAACGACGGCCACCCGCGGCACGAATAGGCATCCTTTCTGATCCATCTCGACCTTGGGAAGGGGCTTTCCCCAGGTCGCCCCGTTCGGCGGGTTTTCCAGCCACACGACCGCATTCCAGACGCCGCGCTTCTCGCTCAGCACGAGATCCTCGGCATCCTTTTCCTTCCCGCAGATGTACTGGTCGATCGTGACCGGGAGCTTGGTCCGTCCCGGCGCGGCACCCTTGTAGACCACGGTGCCGCTGATATCCGCGGCGCCGGCCTGCCCGCCCGAGGCAAGGCAGAAGACAAAGCAGGCGAAAACTTCGCGCAGCCGTGCGGGATTCATAAGCTCCTCAGTATCGCGGAATATATACCGGTTCGCCGAATTCCAGTTCAATCCCGCGCGTCCAGGAGCCACTCGTTGCCGCACTTGCGGCAGCGGACTTTCATCCTGGGGTAGTCGCCCAGCACGTTGAAGACGCCGTAGGTGTGGCACGAGCCGCAGACGGCGCTTTCGCCGAGGCGCCCGGCTTCGTTCAGGATGGCGCGGTAGCGGTTGAAGGCGTGCAAGCAGACCAGGCCGCCGACGAACACGAAGACGAGAAGCGGGATGGACTCGGCGCGCTTGAAGCTCAAGCCCTCGAGCGAGGCGGCGATGGCGAGGCCGCAGAGGAAGCAGCTGACGAGCCAGGCGTGGCCCTCGAGCAGCCGGCGCTCGTACCACTTGCGGAAGCCGAGCTTGCCGATCGAGCGGGCGGGTTCTGTCACGAAAGCACCTTCGCGCGTTCGCGCCCCGGTGTCAATCGTGCAAAAAGCGCGGGCGGCCGGAGCCGCCCGCGGTGCTGCCCAAACCTTTCCTGGTGTTACCGGAAGAGGTTCTGCGGGACCCCGGCCGCATTGAAGATGAAGTCGCGCGAGTTCTCGAGGTCGTTCCGGAGCTTGCGCAGGTTGACGTCGAGCAGCTTGCCCTTCCACTTGCGGATCTTGCCCGCGACGATCACGGTCTCGACATTGCTGCGGTCCATCATCTGCACGACAGCACCGGGTACGTGGTTGACCGGGAACACGTTGATATGCGTGCCGTCGAGGATGATGATGTCGGCCTCCTTGCCGGGCGTGAGCGAGCCGGTCTGCCCGTCCAGCCTCAGGTGCTTCGCACCGTTGAGGGTGGCAAAGCGCAGCACGTCACGCACATTGAGGAGGGGCGGAATGTTGGGCGGGTACGGCGCCGGCGGCCAGGTCGAGGTTTCGAAGTCTCCCAGCTTGAGGATCATCTGGTTTACGAGCATGCGCTGCATGGTCATGGCGGAGCGCATCTGCGTGAAGAAGCACGCCGTCATGTTGGTCTCGACATCCGAGCTGAGCGACGGCTCCAGCCCTAGCTCCTGCATCTTGAGGATCGGCGGCTCGCCGTGACGCATGTTCATCTCGATCGGGAAGGCGATCGAGACCTGGGCGCCGACATCCTTGACCTTCGCCCACGCTGGATCCGACATTCCGGTCATGTGGATGAACAGGTTGTCGGCGCCGACCTGAATGCCCTCGGGGAACGTGCCATTCGTGAGACGATCCAGGATCGAGCGGATCCCGAACGGCGACAGGATGTGGGCCGCGATTTGCAGACCGAGCTCGCGCCCGAGTGTCCAGGACTGCACAGTGGTCGGGTCGCCGAGATAGACCTCGCCGCCCATGACCATGCCGACAAGCGCGTCGTCCGAGCTGAGGATTCCTCTGATGCGGGTGGCATCCGTCGGGTACTGGTTCCCCAGAACGTTGCCTGCGCTCTCGAAGTAGCCAAGCTTGGCGCGGCGGCCCGTATCGCGCAGGGCCTCAATGGCGGCGTCCGAATGCTGTTGCGAGTGGTGGATCTGCGAGATGTCGAGTACCGTGGTGACGCCATTGTCGAGTTGCGAAAGCCCGCCGAACAGCTCGCTGACATACACGTCCTGCGGCCGGTAGTGCCGGGCGAACCCGGACGTTCCGGTGAATCCGGCCAGAATGTTCTCGAAATAGTTCTGTTGCGCGCTCGGGCTGCCCGTGCCGTCGTTGATCAGGATGCTGTCGGGAATGGAGCTTCTGATCGCCGTCCAGGCCTGGTGGTGGTGCGTGTCGATGAAGCCGGGCATGACGATCTTGCCGCGCGCGTCGATCTCGCCCGCGCCCGGGGCGTGGATGTGCGGCTTGATGTCCTTGATCTTCTTGCCCTCGACCAGCACGTCCGCCTTGACGAAGTCGCCCACCGCCGGGTCCATCGTCATCACGTGCCCGCCGCGGATGACGTAGCGCCGGTTGCGGCGGCCGTGGTCGTGCGGCGGATCGTCGTCGTCGCCGTGTGCTCGCGCCGGACCTGTTGCGAAAAGCCCCAGGGCGCCCGCGCCGGCGGCGGTCGCGGTGGCGGTCGAGGCTTTCAGGAAATCGCGTCTTCCGAGCTGCGGGCGTGAGTGGTTCTGCGGCTTACCTTGGTCGCACAGGATGCACATCGGTCCCCCCTCCTCTAAGGTGGGCTCATTCTGGCCCGAGCCGGAGTGGGAAGTAAATCGCAGTTCGCGAGGTTGGGATCGGGGATAGAACGCGCACCGAGATCAGCGATGTGGGATTGCGCCCCACACGCGCACTAATTCAAGGGCGTACGCCGCGAATTTGCAGTCGAGTACGAAGGGGGGGGTCGCCCAGCGGCTGACATTAGTCCGAAAGAGCCAACAGAAGGAAGTCGGCTGCAGTGAGCCCCTGGCTCCACCGCCTGTGCTCCCGGCTGCCATCACAAATCGCGATAGTCCCGAGCGTCGGGGATATCTTTGGGTCCAGTTTTGGGAGTACTCTCTTGCGGCAGTTGTCCCATCTGGGAACGAGATACCTCGGGAGGAGGGAGATGGACGTCAAGGACCTGCGATATTTCGTCGCAGTGTACGAAGCGGAGGGTTTCTCGCGCGCGTCGCGCGAGCTCGGCACGGTGCAGTCGAACGTGTCGGCGCGCATCCGCAATCTGGAGGGAACGCTCGGGATTCCCCTGTTCGAGCGGCGCTACCGGCGCGTGGCGCCGACCGCGGGCGCGGACAAGCTCTACCGCCACGCGAAGAAGGTGATCAGCTCGCTGAACCAGGTCGAGCGCGCGTTCAAGCTGCCGCGCCAGAAGGGATTCACGCTTCTCGAGCTGCTGGTGGTCGTGGTGATCATCGGGCTGCTAGCTGGTTTTGTGGCGCCACGCTATTTCGGCCAGGTGGGCAAATCGGAGGTCGCGACCGCCCGGGCGCAGATCGACGCGCTCGAGAAGGCGCTCGACCAGTACCGGCTGGACACCGGGCGCTATCCGTCGACCGAGCTCGGGCTGAAGGCGCTGGTGGAGAAGCCGGCGGAAGAGCCGAAGTGGAACGGGCCGTATCTCAAGAAGGCGGTGCCGCTCGATCCGTGGGGCAAGCCCTACCTGTACAAGGTGCCGGGACAGAAGTGGGACTTCGATCTCGTGTCCTACGGCCGCGACGGCAAGCCGGGCGGCAGCGGCGAAGACGCGGACATCGGGAACCACTAGAGCCCATGCGCTTCCACCTGCGCGCCATCACGCCCGAAGGGCGCATCGAGTCGCTCGACACACAGGCGCTCGACGAGCAGGCCGCGCGCCAGCAGGCCGAGAGCCGCGGCTACACGGTGCTCGAGGTGAAGGGCCGGCGCGGCGTGCCGCTCATCCGCCAGGCGCGCTTCCCCGTGCAGCTCTTCAGCCAGGAGCTGCTCGTGCTGCTCGAGGCGGGGCTGCCGCTCGTGGAGGCGATCGAGACGCTCGCGCAGAAGGAGCGGCGCGCGGAGTTTCGCGCGCTCCTCGGGCGCATCGCGGCGGTGATGCGCGAGGGACGGCCGTTCTCCACGGCGCTCGAGCAGCAGCCGGCGGTGTTCTCGCCGCTCTACGTCGCCACGGTGCGCGCGGCCGAGAAGACGAGCGACCTCGCGCCGGCGCTCTCGCGCTACGTCGCCTACCAGGCGCAGCTCGAGGCGATCCGCAAGCGCGCGGTGAACGCCGCGATCTATCCCATGATCCTGATCGCCGCGGGTGCGCTGGTGAGCCTGTTCCTGCTGCTCTACGTGGTGCCGCGCTTCGGCAAGATCTACGAGGACCGCACCGCGGACCTGCCGTTCTTCTCGCAGCTGCTGATCGGCTGGGGACAGCTCGTCGAGGGGCATGCGCTGCTCGTGGGCGGGGTATTGCTCGCGCTTCCTGTATTGGTTGTCTTCTTCCTGAGACAGAGAAATATCCGCGCGAGGCTGGGCGATGTCCTGTGGCGCGTCCCGGCGATCGGCGAGCGGCTGAAGGTGTACCAGCTCGCGCGCCTGTACCGCACCACGGGGATGCTCCTGCGCGGCGGCATGCCGCTCGTCTCCGCGCTCGGCATGAGCGCGGAGCTGCTGCACCCGGTGCTGCGCGCGCGCCTCGCGGCCGCGAGCCGGCTGATCTCGGAAGGGCGCGGCGTGTCGGAGTCGCTCGAGGCGAACGGGCTCGTCACGCCGGTCGCGATGCGCATGCTGGTGGTCGGCGAGCAGAGCGGCAACATGGGCGAGATGATGGACCGCGCGGCGAGCTTCCACGACGAGGAGCTCGCGCGCTGGGTGGACTGGTTCACGCGCATGTTCGAGCCGCTCCTCATGGCGGCGATCGGCCTGGTGATCGGGGCGATCGTGGTGCTCATGTACATGCCGATCTTCGAGCTCGCGGGGAACCTCAGATGATCGAAGCGCAGAAGATCGCCGAAGCGCGCGCCGAGGCGCTCGCCGCCGCGGGCAGCCGCCGCCTGGTCGACGTGCTGGAGGAGAAGCTCGCGCTCGAGCCCGATGTCTTCGCCGAGCAGCTCGCCGCGACCTTCCGCTTCGGCGTGCTGCGCATGGAGGAGCTGCGGCGCCTGGAGCCCGCGTTCGACCTCGTCCCCTTGAGCGAATGCTCGCGCAAGGGCTGCGTGCTGCTGCGCGCCGAGGCTGGAAATGAGGGCGGCGAGCTGCTGCTCGCGACCGACGATCCGTTCTCGGCCGAGCAGGCGGCGTGGGCCGCGGAGCGCATCCGCGAGCGCTTCGCCTGGCGCCTGGTGCACCGCGGCGACCTCGTCGCTTATCTCGCGAGCCACGAGGAGACGCTGCGCGCGCTCGACGCGGTGAGCGCCGAGACGCACGCCGTGGGCGACGAGAACCGCGGCGCCGAGGACCTCTCGCTCAAGGCGATCGCCGACGAGAAGAGCGAGGTGGTGCGGCTCGTGCGCTCGACCTTGCGCGACGCGCTCAAGATCGGCGCGAGCGACATCCACCTCGAGACCGTGGCCGCGGGCCTGGTCATCAAGTTCCGCATCGACGGCATCCTCATCCCGATCAAGCAGATCGACGACCGCGCGCAGGCCGAGCAGGCGATCGCGCGCGTCAAGGTGCTCGCCGAGCTCGACGTCACCGAGCGCCGCGTGCCGCAGGACGGGCGCTTCAAGGCGCTCGACCGCGGGCGCGCGATCGACCTGCGCGTCTCGATCATGCCGAGCATCCACGGCGAGGACGCGGTGCTGCGCGTGCTCGACAAGCAGTCGCTCTACGAGAGCACGCGCCAGACGCTCTCGCTCGACTCGCTCGGGTTCGAGGAGCGCGACATCAAGGCGCTGCGCCGCCTGTCGCACGAGCCGCACGGCATGCTGCTCGTCACCGGCCCGACCGGCAGCGGCAAGACCACCACGCTCTACGCCGCGATCACCGAGATCAACAAGGGCCAGGACAAGATCGTCACCATCGAGGACCCGGTCGAGTACCAGCTGCCGGGCGTGCTGCAGATCCCGGTGAACGAGAAGAAGGGCCTCACCTTCGCGCGCGGCCTGCGCTCGATCCTGCGCCACGACCCCGACCGCATCATGGTGGGCGAGATCCGCGACCCCGAGACCGCGAACATCGCGGTGCAGTCGGCGCTCACCGGCCACCTCGTGTTCACCACCGTGCACGCGAACAACGTGTTCGACGTGATCGGGCGCTTCATGCACATGAACGTCGACCTGTACGGCTTCGTCTCGGCGTTGAACGCGATCCTCGCGCAGCGCCTGGTGCGGCTGGTATGCGTGCACTGCGCCGAGGAGCAGGCGCCTTCACCCGAATTGCTCGCGGAGTCGGGCCTCACGCCGGCGGCCACCAAAGGATGGAAGTTCAGGCTCGGCAAAGGCTGCCGGGAATGCCGCGGCGCCGGCTACCGCGGGCGCAAGGCGATCGCCGAGCTCCTCGTCCTGAACGACGAGATGCGCGAGCTCATCACCGCGCGCGCCCCGATCCGCACGCTCAAGGACACCGCGGCCAAGAACGGCACGCGCTTCCTGCGCGAGGCCGCGCTCGATGCCGTCAAGCGCGGCCAGACCACGCTCGAGGAGGTGAACCGTGTCACTTTTGTGGCCTGAGCGCCTGAGCGTCGCGCTCGAGCCGGAAGGCGGCCTCGAGGATCTGGCGCGCAAGCTTGCCGCCCTGAGCGGACGCGTCGATGTCACGGTGGTGCTGTCGAACCATTTCGTGCGCTACGCGGTGCTGCCCGAGCAGGACGGCGCCGCGACGCCGGAGGAGGAGCTCGCGCTCGCGCGTTTCCACTTCACCAAGATCCACGGCGAGCGCGTCAAGGGATGGGAGGTGCGCGTCTCCGAGCGGCTTGCGTGCGCGATCGACACGGCGTTGCTGGAAGGAATCAAGAAAGCGTTCCCGGAAAAGAGCAAGGCCAAACTCGTGTCAGTACAACCTCGCCTCATGGCGGCGTACAACGGCGCCCGGCGCCGCATCCCGCGCGAAGGCGCCTGGCTCGTGCTCGCCGAGGGCGGGCGCACCTGCCTCGCGCGCGTGGCGGCGAAGGGCTGGGCCTCGGTGCACAACGGCCGGGAGACCGACGCCGAGGCGCTCCTCGAGCGCGAGCGCAGCCGCGCGCTCGGCGAGCCTTTGCCCTCGCTGGTGCTGAAGCTATGAGCCGCAAGGCGCTCGAGCTCGATTTCGTCGTCCCGCGCCGCCGCGCGTGGCTCGCGGGCTGGATCGTGCTTTCCCTATCGCTCGTGCTCGCGGTGGGCATGGTGGCCGAGTACCAGAAAGTCCGGCAGCGGCTCTACGGGCTCGACGCGCGCGAGGCGCTCCTCGGCGGCGCGCGCCCGGCGCGCGCGATCCCGCGCGAGCGGCTCGAGGTCGAGATGAAGAGCGCGCAGGCGGCGGTGCGCCAGCTCTCGCTGCCGTGGGCGCAGCTCATCGACTCGCTCGAGCGCGCGGCGACGCCGGACGTGGCCCTGCTCCATATCCAGCCCGACGCGCAGAACCGCGTGCTGCGCGTGAGCGCCGAGGCGCGCCGCGAGGGCTCGATGCTCGAGTACTTGAGGCGCCTGGAAGCGACCGGGAGCTTCGCCGAAGTCCACCTCCTGAGCCACCAGGTGCGCGAGGACGTGCCGCAGCGCCCGATCAATTTCTCGGTACAGGCCTCCTTCAAAGGCAAGCCATGAGGGGCCTGCGCCGCATGCTCGATGCGCTCGGAGCAGCCGGGATCGCCGGCGTCGGCGTGCTCCTTTTCTGCGCGGCGTTCTACTTCAACTCGCTCGCGCCCGCGGCCGCCGAGCTCGAGCGCCGCACCACGGTCGCGGGGAAGGGCGTGCCACCCGAAGAGCGGCGCGACGATCCCGCCGCCGAGCTCGAGCGCTTCTACAGCCGCTTCCCGCCGATCGAGCGCCTCCCGGGCGAGCTCGACGCGCTTTACGCGCACGCCAAGATGGCGCGCGTCGAGCTGCGCCAGGGCGAGTACCGCATGGCGCCGGCGGGCGGGCCGCTCGCCGCCTACCACGTCACGCTGCCGGTGCGCGGCAGCTACCCGCAGCTCAGGCAGTTCGTGGGCCGGGTGCTGCAGGACATGCCGACCACCTCGCTCGACGCGCTGCGCTTCGAGCGCAAGAAGGCCGCCGACGCGCAGCTCGAGGCGCAGGTGCGCCTCACGATCTATTTGCGAAAGGGCACGTCATGAAGGCGAGTTTCCTCGTCGTGATCCTCCTCGTCGCGGGCTGCGCCGCCTTCGAAGACCCGGTGGTCAAGCAGGCGCGCGAGCTGGTCGCCGCCGGCCGCGGCGAGCAGGCGCTCGCGCTCCTGCAGAAGGACCCGCAGCACGTCGGCGAATACCACCGCACCCGCGAGCTGCTCGCCGCGCAGTGGTTCGCGCAGGCGGAAGTGATGCGCGTCAACGGGCAGCCCGAGGCGGCCGCCGAGCTGCTGCGCCGCATTCAGAAATACGATCCGGCCAATCCGCGCGCCCGCGCCGGCCTCGAGCAGCTCGAGATGGACGCGCGCCACCGCCCCGTCATCGCCGGCGCGGAGCGGCTCGTGAGGGAGGAGAGCTATTTCGAGGCGCAGGACCTGCTGCGCCCGGTGCTCCTCGAGAACCCGCAGAACCGCGAGGCGAGGAGGCTCCAGCGCGTGATCGAGGAGCGCACCGTGAAGCCCGCGATCGTCACGCCGCGCCTCAAGACCTCGACCTCCCAGCCGATCTCGCTCGAGATGCGCGACGTCGCGCTGCGCGCGGTGTTCGACACGATCTCGCGCGCGACCGGCGTGAGCTTCGTGTTCGACAAGGACGTGCGCGTCGACCAGCGCACCACCATCGTGCTGCGCAACGCCGCCCCCGAGGAGCTCATCCGGCTGGTGCTCGCCACCAACCAGCTCGAGCAGAAGATCGTCAACGAGACCACGGTGCTCGTGTTCCCGAACACGCCGCAGAAGCTGCGCGAGTACCAGGAGCTGGTGGTGAAGAGCTTCTACATCGCCAACGCCGACGTGCGCCAGACGGCGAACATGATCCGCACCCTGGTGAAGACGCGCGACATCTTCATCGACGAGAAGGTGAACCTGCTCGTGATCAAGGACACGCCGAGCGCGGTGCGCCTCGCCGAGCGGCTGATCGCGGCGCAGGACCTGGCCGAGCCCGAGGTGATGCTCCAGGTCGAGGTGCTCGAGATGAGCAGGAACCGCCTGCTCGAGCTCGGCATCAAGTATCCCGACTCGGTGGCGTGGAGCCTGGTCGGCGCGGCGGGCATCCCGGGCGTGGTGAGCCTGCCGGAGTGGCTTAACCGGGGATCCGAGCTCGTACAGCTCAGGTTCACCGATCCGCTTTTCCTCGCGAGTTTCCTGCAGCA
>DATIGR010000236.1:0-15798 GCA_035454645.1 Burkholderiales bacterium | reverse complement strand
CGGACAGGCGTCGAAATAGTCGGCGCCGACGGCGAGGCGGATGTGGTCCTCGCCCGCCGGGCGGTTGTTCGCGATATCGAAGCTGCGCCAGCGGTCGACCGTCCAGGCTTCCGCCCAGGCGTGGCTCGCGACGTGCGTCTGGCCGTGTCCCGGCGAATACACGTATCCCGAGACGTAGCGCGCGGGCACGCCGAGGTAGCGGCAGCAGGCGATGAAGACATGCGCGTGGTCCTGGCACACGCCCGAGCCGATCGCGAACGCCTCGGCGGCGCTCGAGGACGCGGCGGTGTCGCCCGGCTTGAACGGCATCTTCTTCAGGATCGCCGCCGCGAGCTCGGCCATGCCCGAGGGCGAGCCGGCGCGCCGGCGGTGCTTCTCGGCAAAGGCGGCGAGACCTTCGTCGACCCGCGTAAGCGGCGACGCGCGCGTGAACACGAGCGGCGAGAGCGGCACCGGGTCGGGGCCTTCGTCGGGCAGCGCGCGCGTCTCGACCACGCCGATCGCCCGGATGCGGATCGCCTGCGTCGGCCGGTCGAGCGTGAGGACATGCAGCACGTTGCCGTAGCCGTCGAGCGTGCGCGTCGGCGCGCCGGGCGCCTCGAGCCTCCATTCCAGGACCTTCTGGCGCGTGCTGTCGCGCGGCGTGAGCCTGAGGTACTGCGTGGACAGGCGCACCGGCGCCTCGTAGACATATTCGGTGACGTGATCGACGTGCAGCTTCATATCGCCCCGAGGTAGGCGCGCTGCAGGCGCTGGCCGAGCTCGCCGATGTCGGCCAGGCACTCGGTGAGGTACTCGTGCAGCCCGGCCTGGAAGATCTCCTCGATGTCGGCGTTGGTCAGGCGCGCGTGCAGCTCGTGGGCAAGGCGCTTCGCCGCCTGGTCGCCCTGGCCCTCGATACGCGAAAGGGCGTCGCGGATCTGCTCGATGCACGCGGCGAGCGAGCGCGGCATGCGCCGCTCGAGGATCAGGAGCTGCGCCACCTTGATGGGAAAAATCTGGTCGCGGTACATCGCGCGGTAGGTCTCGAGCGACGACACCGAACGCAGCAGCGCCGCCCAGTGGTAGTAGTCGAGCGCGCCGCCGACCTCGTCCACCGACGGCAGGATGACGTGGTACTTCACGTCCAGGATGCGCGCGGTGTTGTCGGCGCGCTCGAGGAAGGTCCCGAGGCGCGAGAAGTTGAACGCCTCGCCGCGCATGATGGTGCCCGAGGTGACGCCGCGGAAGAGATGCGAACGCTCCTTCACCCAGTCGAAGAACTGCGTGGCGCCCGCGCCGGTGACGCGCCCGGGCCTCACCGCGCGCGCCTCGATCCAGGTCGCGTTGAGCGTCTCCCACATCTCGGAGGTGATCTGCCAGCGCACCGAGTGCGCGTTCTCCCGCGCCCGGCTCAGGCAGCACATGATCGAGGAGGGGTTGTCGGGGTCGAGCGCGAGAAACTCGATGAGCGACGCGAGCGTCACTTCGTCGTGGCGCGCGAAAAACGCCTCGGTGCCGCCGGTGATGTTGAGCGGCGCGAGCAGGTTCTGGCGCTGCAGCTCGCGCGAGCCGGCGAGCAGCAGGTTCGACGTCACGCCGAGGATGCGCGCCGTATTCTCGGCGCGCTCCATCTGGCGCGACATCCAGAAAATCCGATCGGCTACGCGCGAAAGCATGTCGAACCGCGAAAAATCAGGGACAGACCACGTTTTTCACCACGCAGAGCTTCGAAAAACGTGGTCTGTCCCTGATTTTCAGTCGACCACCCATGTGTCCTTGGTGCCGCCGCCCTGCGAGCTGTTCACCACGAGCGAGCCTTCTTCGAGCGCGACGCGCGTCAGGCCCCCGGGCACGAGCTTCACTTCGCGCCCGGAAAGGACGTAGGGGCGCAGGTCCACGTGGCGCGGCACGATACCCTGCGCGACGAAGGTCGGGCAGGTCGAGAGCGAGAGCGTCGGCTGCGCGATGTAGTTGGCGGGATTCGCGCGCACGCGTGCGCGGAAGGCGTCGATCTGCGCCGCGCTCGATGCCGGCCCGACCAGCATGCCGTAGCCGCCCGAGCTCTGCACCTCCTTCACCACGAGCTCGGGCATCTTGTCCAGAACGTATTCCAGGTCTTCCGGCCGCTTGCACTGCCAGGTCGGGACGTTCTGCAGGATCGGCTCCTCGTGGAGGTAGAAGCGGATCATCTCGGGCACGTAGGGATAGGTCGACTTGTCGTCGGCCACTCCGGTGCCCATGGCGTTCGCGAGCGCGACGTTCCCCGCCCGGTACACCGAGAGCAGCCCCGGCACGCCGAGCAGCGAGTCGGCGCGGTGGGCGAGGGGATCGAGGAACGCGTCGTCGATGCGGCGGTAGATCACGTCGACGCGCTGCGGGCCGCTGGTCGTGCGCATGTGCACGAAGCCGTCCTTGACGAAGAGATCGGCGCCTTCCACGAGCTCGATGCCCATCTGCTGGGCGAGGAACGCGTGCTCGAAGTAGGCGCTGTTGTACTGGCCGGGCGTGAGCAGCACGACCACCGCGTCGCGCGCGCTGTGCGGCGCAGCGGCGCGCAGCGTCTCGAGCAGCAGCGCCGGGTAATGCTCCACCGGATGCACGTTCTGACAGGCGAAGAGCTCGGGAAAGAGCCGCATCATCATCCTGCGGTTCTCGAGCATGTACGACACCCCGGAGGGCGTGCGCAGGTTGTCCTCGAGCACGTAGTACTTGCCGTCGTTGTGGCGCACGAGATCGATGCCCGCGACGTGCGAATAGACGCCGTGGGACACCTCGAGGCCGAGCATCGCGACCTGGTAGGCATCGTTGGTCAGCACCTGCTCGGCGGGGATGACGCCCGCCTTCAGGATCTCCTGCTCGTGGTAGATGTCGCGCAGGAAGCGGTTGAGCGCCGTGACGCGCTGGCGCAGGCCGCGCGCGAGCTCCTGCCACTCCGGGCCCGGGATGATGCGCGGGATGGTGTCGAACGGAATGAGGCGCTCGGCGCCGGAAGTATCGCCGTAGACGGCGAACGTGATGCCGACCCGGTGGAACAGGAGGTCGGCTTCGCGCCGCTTCTCCGCCACGCGCTCGGCCGGTGTCTCCGCGAGCCACTCGGCGAGCGCCCGGAAATGCGCGCGCACCTCTCCATCGGCGGCCCGCATTTCGTCGTAATGCCCGCGCCCCACCCACGACCTCCCTCTACAGACGCACCTCTTCAGTGCCTACGAGGCCTGCGACGAAGGATCGTCCGAAGGGTCCCGCGTGGCGGCCCGCCGGTACTCCGAGGGCGGCACGCCGACCTGGTTCAGGAAGAAGCGCGTGAAGTTGCTCTGCGCCGAGAAGCCGAGCTCGGCCGAAACCTCGGCGATCTTGCCCTGGCCGGAGGACAGGCGCGAGATCGCGGTCTCGACGCACAGCATGTCGAGGTAGGCGCGCGGCGAGAAGCCGGTGCAGAGTTGAAACAGATCGTAGAAGCGCGAGCGCGAGAGCCCGACCTGGCTCGCGAGCTCGTCCATGTTGAGCTCCTTGTTCGGCCGCGCGCGCAGCAGCGCGATCGCCCGCCGGATGCGGCTGTCCTCGAAGCGCGAGCCGCGCCAGGCCGGGGACGCCGCGCGCTGGCGCGCGAGGTAGGTCTCGACGATCGAAAGCAGCAGCTCCTGCAGCATGAAGTCGAGGCGCTCGGCGGAGACGAAGCGGTCGTTCAGGACTTCGACCGCGAGCGTGTCGGCGAGGCGGCGGATGCGCGGCGTGATCGGCTCGTGCGCCTGCTCGAAGGGCCGGGCTTCGCCGGCGCCGAAGACCGCCGGGAAGCTCGCGCTCAGCCAGTCGGTGGCGGCGTGCAGGCCCAGGACGCGTGTGGGGGCGGCGGCGGTATAGCTTTCCCGGGGGTTGAGGAAAACGAGCTCGGCATCCCCGGGCTGCATCACGATGGCCGGGTCGGCCTGGGCGGAAAACGCCTCGCCGGCGCCAAGGTCGCTCAGGACCAGCCGCCCGAACCGCCCCTCCAGGATTCTCACCAGCCTCCCCATGCGGGAAGCATACCCTACCGGGGGTTTAATAAGCCAGCCAGCGAGGCCGTTTTGCCGAGATAACTTTTGTGTTGACGCCGACCCAGTTGAGCCCCCCGAAAAGCCGGCCGTGCTCGATCTTCACGCAGCGGTCGACCACGGCTTCCAGGCCCGCGGCCCGGGCCTTGGCCGCCGCCTCCTCGTTGCGCACCCCGAGCTGCTGCCACAGCACCTTGGCGCGGATGGCGATGGCATCGTCGGCCACCGGCATGACGTCCTGTGTCTTGCGGAAGACGTCCACGATGTCCACCCGCTCGGGGATGTCGCGCAGCGAGCGGTAGCACTTCTCGCCGAGGATCGACTCGTATTTGGGGTTGACCGGGACCACGCGGTAGCCGTGCTCCTGCATGTACTTGGCGGCGAAATAGCTCGGCCGGTACCAGTCGGCCGAAAGGCCGACTACCGCGATCACGCGGCTTTCCTTGAGGATGCGGCGCAGCGTGTTGATGTCGTCCACAGTGCGGCCACTATAATGAAAAAATGTATGTCGAAGAACGGATGTATCGCCTGAAAATCGGCGCTGTACCCGAGTACCTGAAGCACTACCAGGAGTCGGGGATGGCGGTTCAACTGAAGCACCTGCCGCACATGGTCGGGTACTACTTCACCGAAGTGGGCGGGCTCAACATGGTGGTGCACCTGTGGGCCTACGACAGCCTCGACCAGCGGGAGAAGTGCCGCGCCGCGATGCGGGCCGACCCGCAATGGCAGGCCTACCTCGCCAAGACGCACCCGCTGATGGAGACGCAGGAGACCCGCATGATGAAATGCGCGCCGTTCTTCGTGGATCGGCTCAAGAAGATGCTTGCGGCAGTGAAGTAGCAATGCCGGTTCATCCGCAGGTTGCGCTGCTGCTGGAAGCGGTAAAACAGTCGCCGCTTCCTACCCTCGACCGGGTTTCCGCCTTCGTGGCGCGCCGTCTGTACAGCGAGCGCTGCGCAAAAGTCGCGCCGAAAGCGCCCGAGGCACAAACCCGGCTGCTCCTCACGCCGGGCGGCGTGATCCTCCGGGCGTACCGGCCGCCCGGTGCGGGGAAGAACGAGGTGCTGCCGGCCCTCGTGTACTTCCACGGCGGCGGCTGGACCATCGGCGACCTGGACACCCACGACGTGCTTTGCCGGCAGCTCGCAAACGGCGCGCGGTGCGAAGTCTTCTCGGTCGAATACCGCCTCGCGCCGGAGTCGCCGTTTCCCGCTGCGGTCGAGGATTGCATCGCCGCCACGGAGTTCGTTGCGAAGAACTCGAAGTCGGACCGCATCGCCGTCGGCGGCGACAGCGCCGGCGGCAACCTCGCAGCGGTAGTCGCGCTGCACGCGCGCGGGGCTCTGTGTTTTCAGCTGCTCATCTACCCGGCCACCGACCAGAACATGCGCACCGAATCGCTCAGGCGCAACGGCGAGGGCTATCTCCTCACGGTGCCGCTCATGGAGCGCTTCCGTGCGAACTACCTGCCGCAGCCGGCCGACTACGCCGACTGGCGCGCCTCGCCGGCGCTCGCCAACAGCCACGCCGGGCTGCCGCCGGCGCTCGTCCTCACCGCAGGGTTCGATCCGCTGCTCGACGAGGGACGCGAGTACGCCGGGCTTCTCGCGCGCGCCGGGGTCGAGGTCGCTTATCGCGAGTATCCCGACATGGTCCACGGCTTCATCGTGATGGGCGGGGTGCTCGACACCGCGAACGCCGCCGTCGCCGATTGCTGCGCGGCGCTGCGCCGCGCTTTCGAGAAGGTCACGGCATGAAACCCGATCTGAAGACGCGCCATGGCGGCAAAATCCTCGCCGATGCGCTCGCCGCGCAGGGCGTCGAGCTCGCTTTCGGCGTCCCCGGCGAGAGCTACCTGCCGGTGCTGGACGGGCTGCACGACCTGCAGGACCGGCTGCGCTTCGTCGTCTGCCGCCAGGAAGGCGGCGCCGCCTACATGGCGGAGGCCTACGGCAAGCTCACCGGCGAGCCCGGGGTGCTTTTCGTGACGCGCGGGCCCGGGGCGACCAACGGCGCGATCGGCGTGCACACCGGCTTGCAGGACTCCACGCCGATGGTGATCTTCATCGGCCAGGTGCCGAACGAATTCGCCGAGCGCGAGGCGTTCCAGGAGATCGACTACCGGCGCATGTACGGCCAGATGGCGAAGTGGGTCGGGCAGATCGACCGCGTCGAGCGCATCCCGGAGTACGTCAGCCACGCCTTCCACACGGCGGTCGCCGGGCGCCCGGGGCCGGTGGTGTTGGCGCTCCCGGAGGACACGCTTTTTTCCGAAGCGGCGGTTGCCGATGTGCCGAAGTACAACGTCGTGCGGTCCGCGCCTTCGCCGGCGCAGATCGAGGAATTGAAGCGACTGCTGGGGAAAGCCCAAGCGCCCTTCGTGCTGCTCGGCGGCGGCGGCTGGGACCGCGCAACCACGCAACAGCTGCAAGGATGGATCGAGGCGAACGGGCTGCCCGTCGGCACGTCGTTCCGCTGCCAGGACCTGTTCGACAACCGCAGCCCGAATTACGCGGGCGACGTCGGCATCGGCATCAATCCGAAGCTCGCGCAGCGCGTCAAGGAAGCCGATGTGCTTGTCGTGATCGGCGCCCGGCTCGGCGAGATGACGACGAGCGCGTATACGCTCGTCGAGGCGCCGCTTCCGCGGCAGACGCTGATCCACGTGCACGCCGGTGCCGAGGAGCTCGGCCGCGTCTACCGGCCGGCACTTGCGGTCAACTCGGGTATGGCCCAGTTCATGACTGCTCTTGAAGGGATTTCTTTCAATAATCCTTCCTGGAAAGCGAGCGCCGAGCAGGCACGCAAGGACTTCCTGGAGTGGACCGAGCCGCGGCCGATGCCCGGCGAGGTGCAGTACGGCGAGGTGATCCGCTGGCTCTCGGGCCGGCTGCCCGAGGACGCGATCATCGTCGGCGGAGCCGGCAACTTCGCCGGCTGGCTGCACCGGCATTTCCGCTACAAGGGCTACCGCACCCAGCTTGGCTCGACCAACGGCTCGATGGGCTACGGCTATCCGGCCGCGGTCGCGGCCAGGCTCGCCCAGCCGGGCCGCACCGTGTTCGCGCTCTGCGGCGATGGGGACTTTCTCATGACCGGGCAGGAGATCGCCACCGCCGTGCAGTACGGGGCGAATTTCGTCGCGGTCGTCGTGAACAACGGGCTCTACGGCACGATCCGGATGCACCAGGAGCGCGAATACCCGGGCCGGGTGTACGGCACCGAGCTGCGCAACCCGGACTTCGCGGCATACGCGCGCGCCTTTGGCGGCCACGGCGAGACGGTGGAGCGCACTGCGGACTTCGCGCCCGCCTTCGAGCGCGCCCTCGCTTCGGGCAAGCCCGCGCTCATCGAGCTCAGGATCGACCCGGACGCGATCACCCCCGCGACCACTCTTTCGGCGATCCGCGCGAAAGCCCTCAAGTCAAAGCGATGAACTTCGGGTCCTCCTGGCGGGCGCGCTCGAACTTCAGGAACTCGTAGTAGCCGCAGCGCGGGCTGTCGGGATACCCGCGGCACACCGCCGGCCTCGCCTCGTACACGCCGCAGCGGCGCGTCTTCTGGTCGAGGAAGGTGCACGCGGTCTGGAACACGCGGTCGCGCCGGTGGCGTAGCGAGCGCACCTCCTCCTTCGGGTCGTACTTCGTGAAGCGCTCTTCGGCCACGCTCGCCGGCAAGCCGAAGTGCTTCGCCAGGCGTTCGATGTCGCGCGGCGTCACTTCGATCTCGGGATAGCTGCAGCAGTAGGCCGGGCACTTGGAGCACGAATACTGCGGTCGCACCGGGATGGGAAAGACCTTGCCGTTTTGCTTCATTCAGTCACTTTAACCCTTTCGATTTGCGGATTCGTTTCATCCCTGTGTCCATTTCGATGAAAGGGAAGAAATGAAAACGCTAACAACCGTGGCGGCAGTAATGACATTCCTGGCATTCGGACCGGCGCTGGCGCACGGCCGGCTCGCGGATATCTCGGTGTACGACCGCTCGGAAGGCCGGTGGCTGCAGGTCTACCGCCATGAAGGGCGCGCCTATGTCGTGGGCAAGCCGGGCCACGAATACCAGGTCCGGGTCTCGAACCGCCTGCGCGAGGACCTGCTCGCCGTCGTCTCGGTCGACGGCGTGAACGTGATCACCGGCCAGACCGCCCATCCATCGCAAAGCGGGTACGTGCTTTCCCCGCGCGGGTCGCTCGAGATCCGCGGCTGGCGCAAGAGCCTTGCGGAGACCGCGGCGTTCTACTTCACCGCGCTGCCGGACTCGTATGCCGCGCGCACCGGCAGGCCCGACGACGTCGGCGTGATCGGCGTGGCGCTCTTCCGCAGGAAGCAGCAGCCGCTGCCCTTCGCGCCCGGGATCTCCGAGCCCGCTCCCGCTGCGCGCGCCGCCGAGCAGGACTCTCGGCTCGGCACCGGCCACGGCCGGCGCGAGCATTCGCCCGCGGTGCACGTGACCTTCGAGCGCGCGACCAGCGCCCCGGCCGAGGTTGTCACGCTGTATTACGACAGCCACGCGAACCTGGTCGCCCGCGGCGTCATCCGCGAGCCGGTCCACGTCGCGCCGACACCGCGGCCGTTCCCGGGGTTCGTTCCCGACCCATGGGGGTAAACTCGCGATGAATGGAGGCCCCGGATGAAGAGCTCATGCTCGCCTACGGGCGAGGCGACGCCGGGGCCTTCGAGATGCTCTACCGGCGCCATCGGGGCCCGCTGTATCGGTTTGTTCTGCGGGCGATCAAGCAACGATCCGTCGCGGAGGAACTGTTCCAGGAGGCCTGGATCCGGGTGATCGAGGCGCGCAGCCGCTACGCCCCGCAGGCGCGCTTCACCACCTGGCTCTATACCATCGCCCATAACCTGCTCGTGGACCATTGGCGCAAGAAGGGGCTAGCCCTCGTTTCGCTCGACACGGAAGATGTGCTCAGTGAAAGCGCAAACCCTGCGAGGCACGCCGAGGGGCGTGAAGCCCTCGCGCGCTTCCTGCAAGCCCTCGAAGCGTTGCCAGCGGCGCAACGCGAGGCGTTCCTGCTCCACGAGGAGGCCGGGCTGACCGTCGCCGAGATCGCGGCGGTCACGGGTGCCAACGAGGAAGCGGCCAAGAGCCGTGTGCGCTACGCCATGGCCAAGCTGAAAGCCGCAGTGAATGACGACTGACGACGACAAGGTCTCGCTGCGCTATCGCAGCCTCGCGCGCGAGGAGCCGCCGCGTCATGTCGACGAGGCGATTCTCGCCGCCGCGCGCCGCGCGGCCGACGCGCGGCCCGCTCCGCTCGTCGCGCCGACCGGGCGGCGGCGCTGGTACTTCCCGCTCGCGGCGGCCGCGATCATTATTCTTGCGGTCGCTGTGACAATGCACGTCGAACGCCAGCGCCCGGATCTCGAGATCGCGGAAGCGCTGGTCGCCGCGCTACCGAAGACGCGCGAAGGAGAACTCAAGCGCGAGCTAGAACCGCGTGCGCAGCGCAGAGCCGAAGTCCTCGGTGAGGTGCAGAAACCCCAGTCGGTTCCTAGGGCTCCCGCGCCTGCTGCGGCCCCCGAGCCGGCTGCCGCCCGGGACGCCGCCAGCGAAATGCGGGAAGCCCCCGGAAAGAGAGCGGCAATGCAGTCCAGGGCGGAGGCGACGGCGGGCGCGGTTGCAGGCCTTGCCAAGGCATCGCCCGAGCAGTGGCTGCAGGGCATCGCCGACCTGCGGCGCCAGGGCCGGCACGAGGAAGCCGACCGGGCGCTCGCCGAGTTCAGGCGCGCCTATCCGGATTACCGCATTTCCGAGGCGATGCTCGAGAAGGTCGAGAAGAAGTAGGCCGCCTAGTCCTGGGCGGCTGCCGTGTTGCGCACGCGCTCGGCCATCGACGAGAGCAGCGAGATGCCGAACATCGGCTCGGACTTCACCAGCTTGAGGAATACCGTGCGGTTCACCGCGAGCAGCGCGCAATCGGTCTCGGCGACGGCGCTCGCCGAGCGCGGCGACTGGTCGACGAGCGCCATCTCGCCGAACACGCCGCCCGGGCCGATGCGCTCGACCACCGCGTCGCGGATCGAGATCGCCACCTGGCCCTCGAGCACCACGTACATCAGCGCTCCGGTCTGCCCGGCGACCATGATGACCTTGCCGCGGTCGTAGCGCACGCGGGCCTGGTCGCCGAGCCCGGCCTGCAGCCCGGCGAGCAGGCCCTTGTCGAACACACGCGCTCCCTTGGCCTGCGCCGCGGGAACGCCCGACATTTTCGCGATCATCGCGCGCAGCCGCGCCGTCAGCACGCCGAGCATCATGAGCGCGAACTCGGGCATCTTCTGCAGCGCGGCGTGGAACTGCCGGTCGTCGAGCGCGACCACGCGGCAGGGGCTCCGCGCCACCGCGGTGGCGCTGCGGGGGGAGGCGCTGATCGCCGCCATCTCGCCGAAGATCTCGCCGGGCTTGACCTCGCCGACCGGCTTGCCCCGGGCCGAGAGCGCCACCTCGCCCTCGAGCAGGAAGTACATCTTGTCGCGCTTGAGGAGGATGCGGCTCGCCTTCTCGTTCTCGGCGAAGAACACGATCCCGGCGCCGGTCGCCTCTTCCCTGCCCGCCGACTCGAAGAACGAGCGCGCGATCGCGGGGACATAGACCGGGGGCTGCGGCGGCGGCGCCGACTTCAGCGGCCCGCTGGGATTGCTGAAGTCGAGATCCTCCATCGATCGATTCTAGCGTGCCAGGTTGCGCAGCTCGCGCACCGCGACCGAGAGCATCGCGAGGTCGGGCGCCGCGGCGGCGTGCAGGTCGGCGAGGATCTGGCGGAAGCGCTCGCAGCGCGAGGCATTGCGCGTTTTCCAGGCCGCGATCGTGGCTTCGCCCTGGGCCGCGTCGGCGGCGAGGCTGCGCAGGATTGCCGCGAGGTCGTCGCGCAGCGCCGCCTTGGCCCTCGCCTGCCAGTGGTCGTCGGCGGCGAGCATGCCGACGCGCGCGCGCAGCCAGGGGAAATCGAGCTCGCCGGAGAGGCCGAAGTACACGCGCGCGACGGTATCGATGTCGCGCCCGAGCGCGCGCGCGACTTCCACGATGTCGAGCGCGCCGAACATCGCGTCGAAGCCGGCGGCGCGCTGCGCGAGCTCGGGCGGCACGCCTTCCTTCCCCAGGCGCCGCGCGGCCGCCTCGTAAGCGGCCTTTTCCGCCGGCGGCAGGAGCTCGGCGAGCAGCGCCTCGACGCGTCTCGCCCCGGCGCCGAAGAGCTCGATCGCGCGTCCGAGCTCGCCGAGGTGCGCCCGGTTGCGCAGCATCCAGAGCGTGGCGCGCACGATGAGCCGGCCGCCGTCGATGATCATCGCGGTCTGGAGCCGCTCGGGGACCTTGTAGTCGAGCGCCTCGATCGCGCGCCACAGATCGACGAAGCCGAACACCTCGCGCACGACGAGGTAGGCGCGCACCACCTCCGGCGCGGCGGCGCCGGTCTCGTCCTGCATGCGGTAGACGAAGGTCGAGCCGACGCGGTTCACCGTGCTGTTGGTGACGTGGGTCGCGATGATCTCGCGGCGCAGCGGGTGGGCGTGGATCTCCGAGCGGAACGGCTCGCGCAGGCGCGCGGGGAAATAGCGCTCGAGGGCCGTGGAGATGAAGGGGTCGTCGGGCACGTCGGACTCGACGAGCGCCTCGTTGAGCGCGATCTTCGCGTAGGCGAGGAGCACCGCGCGCTCGGGCGAGGTCAGCCCGAGCTTGGCGGCGCGGCGCTCGGCGAACTCCTCGTCGTCGGGCAGGAACTCGAGCGCGCGGTTGAGGCGGCCCGCTTTTTCCAGCTGCTTGATGAAGCGCTCCTGCACGTCGAGCAGGCTCGGGGCGAGCGTCCCCGACACCGACAGGCTCTGGGTCTGGAAATAGTTGTCGCGCAGCACGAGCGCCGCCACCTCGTCGGTCATGTCGGCGAGCAGCTGGTTGCGCTCGCCGAGCGCGAGCCGGCCGGAGCGCAGCGCGGCGTTGAGCAGGATCTTGATGTTCACCTCGTGGTCGGAGCAGTCCACGCCGGCGGAGTTGTCGATCGCGTCGGTGTTGATGCGCCCGCCCGCGAGCGCGTATTCGACGCGCCCGAGCTGGGTGAAGCCGAGGTTGCCGCCTTCGGCCACCACCTTGCAGCGCAGCTCGCCGCCGTTCACCCGGATCGCATCGTTCGCCCGGTCGCCGACCTCGGCGTGCGATTGCCGCTTCGACTTGACATACGTCCCGATGCCGCCGTTGTACAGCAGGTCGACCGGCGCCCTGAGGATTGCGCTGATCAGCTCGTTGGGGGTCAGGGCTTTGGCTTCGACCGCCAGGATCTTTTGCACTTCCGGTGAAAGCGCAATCGTTTTCGCGGCGCGCGGATACACGCCGCCGCCCTTCGAGATGAGCTTCGGGTCGTAGTCCGCCCACGAGGAGCGCGGCAGGCGAAACAGCCGTTCTCTTTCCCGGAAGCTCTTGTCCGCGTCGGGAGACGGATCGAGAAAGACGTGGCGGTGGTCGAACGCGGCGACGAGCCTGATGTGGCGCGAAAGCAGCATGCCGTTGCCGAACACGTCGCCCGACATGTCGCCGATGCCGACGGCGCTGAAGTCGGTGCTCTGCGTGTCGACGCCCAGCTCGCGGAAGTGGCGCTTCACCGACTCCCATGCGCCGCGCGCCGTGATCGCCATCTTCTTGTGGTCGTAGCCCGCCGAGCCGCCCGAGGCGAAAGCGTCGCCGAGCCAGAAGCGGTAGTCGCGTGCGATCGCGTTGGCGTAATCGGAGAACGTCGCCGTGCCCTTGTCCGCCGCGACCACGAGGTAAGGATCGTCGCCATCGTGGCGCGCCACGCCCTTCGGCGGCACCACGGCTGCGTCGACCAGGTTGTCGGTGACGTCGAGCAGCCCGCGCAGGAAATCCTGGTAGCAGGCGACGCCTTCTTTCGCGAGCGCTTCGCGATCGCCGGCCGGCGCGCGCTTCAGCACGAAGCCGCCCTTCGCGCCGACCGGCACGATCACCACGTTCTTCACCATCTGCGCCTTCATGAGCCCGAGGACCTCGATGCGGAAGTCCTCCATGCGGTCCGACCAGCGCAAGCCGCCGCGCGCCACGCGCCCGCCGCGCAGGTGCACGCCCTCGAAGCGCGGCGAGTACACCCAGATCTCGAACATCGGCCGCGGCTCGGGCAGCCCGGGGACGCGCTTCGGGTCGAGCTTGAAGGAGAGGCAGGGCTTGTTCAGGAAATAGTTGGTGCGCGTGGTGGCCTGCACGACGGCGAGAAAGCTGCGCAGGATCCGGTCCTCGTCCAGGTTCTCGACTTCGTCGAGCGCCGCGGCGATCTCTGCGGCGAGGTTCGCCTCGTCGCCTGAGCCGCCGAAGCGGGCGAAGAAGAGGCGCACCAGCAGCCCGGCGATGCGCGGGTTCCCGGCGAGCGCCTGCTCGACGTAGGCGAGGCTGAAGGTCGAGGTGCCCTGCCGGAGATAGCGCGCGTACGCGCGCAGGATGACGATCTCGCGCGCCGACAGCCCGGCGGAGAGGACCAGCCGGTTGAGGCTGTCGGCCTCGATCGTTCCCGACCACATGCCGAAGAACGCCTCGTGGAAGGCGTCGCGTACTTTGGCCACGTCGGGCTCGGCTCCCGCGGGCAGGACCAGGCCGTAGTCCACGACCCGTGTCGTCGGCGCGCCCGCGGGCTCCACCTCATGGGGGTGCTCGTACTGCACGCGCACGCCGAGCCGCTCGAGCATCGGCACGCTGTCGGACAGCGCCACGCCCGAGCCGCGCCGGTAGATCTTGAAGTTGAGCCGGCCGGGCTTCGCGTCCGGGCGCACGTGCAGGTTCATGCCGAGGTCGGTGGCCGGATCGAAGGCCTCCAGCCTCTCGATGTCGGCGAGCGCCTCGTGCACCGTGTACTCCTCGCGGTAGCTCGCGGGGAAGGCGTTCTCGTAGACGCGATAGAGCTCGTTCGCGCGCGCCTCGCCGTAGCGCTCGAGGAGCGCCGCGAGCAGCTCGTCCTCCCAGCGGCGCATCGCCGTGGCGAGGCGCCGCTCGAGCGCCTTCACATCCGGCGTGGCCGCCATCTCGCCCGGCTTGGTGCGGATGCGCATCACGATGCGCCCGAGCGCGGCCGCCGAGAGATCGACGTCGAAGTCCGACGACACGCCGTTGTACGCCTCGGTCAGGATCTTCTGGAAGCGCTGGCGCAGCTCCGTGTTGTAGCGCTCGCGCGGCGCGTAGATCAGGCAGGTCACGAAGCGCCCGTAGGCGTCCGCGCGCGTGAGCAGGCGCAGCCGCTGGCGCTCGCCGAGCTGCAGGATCGCCATCGCGTGGCGGTACAGCTCCTCCACGTCGATCTGCAGCAGCTCGTCGCGCGGGTAGCTTTCCAGGATCGAGGCGAGCGCCTTGCCGCTGTAGCCCGCCGGCAGCAGGCCCGCTTTCTGAATGATGTCGGAAAGTTTCTTCCGCACCACCGGCACCCGCGTGGGGTTCTCGGCGTAGGCGGTATGCGTGTACAGGCCGAGGAAGCGCGTCTCGCCGATCACCTCGCCCTTCGCATCGAAGCGCTTGACGCCGACGTGGTCGAGGTGGCCGGGGCGGTGCACGGTGGAGCGCGCGGTCGCCTTGGTGAGCACGAGCAGCTCCTTCACCCGCGCGCGCTTGCGCGCCTCCGCAGGCAGCATGGCGAAGCTTTGCGACGCGGTCTCGCCGGGCCGCTCGCGCAGGATGCCGAGCCCCGAGCCGGGAACGATGTCGAGCACGTCCTCGCCCGCCCGGTGGGCGATCACGTAATCGCGGCTGCCGAGGAAAGTGAAGTGATGGTCGAGCAGCCATTCGAGGAACGCGCGCCCTTCCTCCAGCTCCTGCGGCGGCACTCCGGCGCGCGCCGGATCGAGGCGGCGGATGACCTCGCGCATGCGCTCCTGCATCGGTTTCCAGTCCGCCACCGCCGCGCGCACGTCGGCGAGCGCCCGCGCGATGCCCGCCTCGAGCTCGGCGAGCTTCGCCGGGTCGGTCTGCCGATCGACCTCCACGTGCATGAACGATTCAAGCCTGCCGTCCGCGGATGCCCTCGGCGCGGAAACAGAAGCGATCTCCCCCTGGGCGTCGCGCACCACGCGCAGCACCGGATGGACCAGCAGGTGCAGCATGAGGCCCTGGCGGTTCACCTCCATCGCCACCGAATCGACGAGGAACGGCATGTCGTCGTTCACGATCTCGACCGCCGTGTGGGTGCTGGTCCAGCCGTCGCGCTCGCGCACCGGGTTGTAGACGCGGATCTTCGCCTTGCCGGTGGCGTAGTTTCTTCCGAACGCGAGGTGCGCCGCCGCGGCGCCCTTCAAGTCGGCGTCCACGCGCGCGGCGAGCTCCTCCGGATCCACCTCGGCGTAGTAGAGCCGCGTGAACTCCTCGGTCAGATCCAGATCCCGCGGCTTGGCTCTCGCTTCCATGCCTGTTCGCGCTTCGGCAGGTAATAAGGTAGCGGCATAAGGCCGCCTCTGGCCAGCATTTCGCGTGCTGAAGGGCGTGCTGCCCAGGGACTACGCCCGCCCGGGCCTCGACAAGGAGCGCCTCGGCCAGCTCGTCAACTTGGTGAGCGACGTCGCGCTCGGCGACCCGGCCGAGCGCGCCGGATTCGCTCGCGCAGCTCCAGGTGGTGCTCGTTCAGCCGGACCCCGAGCTTTCGTTCAGCCGATGGGCGAACTAGCGTTTGGCCGACACGCAAACTAGCGTTCAGCCGTCCCCCGAACTTGCATTCAGCCGCCCGCCGACCCTATCCTGCGGCATGCCCCGCGCCCGGCCATTCCCGCGCTTCCTCGCGCCCCGGCTGCGCGAAGCGCTTCGG
>DATIGR010000235.1:0-11574 GCA_035454645.1 Burkholderiales bacterium | reverse complement strand
TTAATCGGCGTGCAGGATCGCGTCCACCTCGACCAGCGCGCCGCGCGGCAGCCCGGCCACGCCGACCGCGGCGCGCGCCGGATAGGGCTCGCGCACGTACTGCGCCATGATCTCGTTCACGCGGGCGAAATGCGCGAGGTCCGTGAGGTACACCGTCATGCGCACGGCGTGATCGAGGGAAAGCCCCGCCGCCGCGGCGACCGCCGCGAGGTTGCGGAACACGCGGTGCGTCTGCGCGTCGATGCCTTCGGCCATCTGCATGGTGGCCGGGTCGAGGCCGATCTGGCCCGAGAGGTACACCGTGGAGCCGCCGGCCGCTCCACCGACCTTGACCGCCTGCGAATAGGTGCCGATCGCCTCGGGCGCATCGCGCGTCTGGATCGGGCTTTTCATGAGGGGTATCTTAGCCTAATGATTTCGCAGCTCGAGAAGCTGCTCGGCACGCCGCGCGACGGCGCGCTGCTGCGCTATTCGCTCGGCCTGGAGCACGCCAAGGCCGGCAACCGGGAGCGGGCGATCGAATATCTGCGCGACGCCGTGGCGCGCGATCCGCTTTACTCGGCGGCGTGGAAGACGCTGGGTAAGGCCCTTACGGAATCACAGCGGACCGATGAAGCGCTCGATGCCTACCGGCACGGGATCGAGGCGGCGAAGAAAAAGGGCGACCGCCAGGCCGAGAAGGAGATGACGGTCTTCGCCCGGAGACTCGAAAAACTACGGGAAAAGCCGGGCTAGCGCGTCGTGCAGGCCGGCGACGAAGCACTCCTTGCCGACGAGCGCATCGGCGCCCGCGCGGCTCGCGGCCGCGGCCGCTTCCGGCGTATGGAACAACGTCATCGCGACTACCATGGGCGCGCGCGGCGTGGCTTTCACGCGGCGCACGATCTCCAGCCCGCGCACCGGATGCGAGCCCAGATCGAGCAGCAGCACGTCGGGGCCGGCGGAATCCACCAGGTTGAGCGCCTGCAGCGCAGTGTCCGACGTGCCCGCGACGACGTAGCCCGGCAGGTCGGAGATGTAGTTCACCGCTGCGGTGAGGAAAGCCGGGCTGCTGTCGGCGATGGCTACGCGGCGGACACGTTCTTGAGGCATTGGACGGGCACATTAGAACGCGGAGTCCGCGCCGGCCATAGGGGTGTTCCCTAGCCTGCGTTGCGAATTCCCTGAGAAAACCGCAAAACCTTGTCAGCCTTCCGGCGGCACCAGGCCCGTGCGTAGGGCATACCGGACAAGCCCCGCCACATCCCGGATACCGAGGCGCTCCATGATCTGCGCACGGTGCGTCTCAACAGTCTTCACCGAGAGGTTGAGCAGAAAGGCGATTTCCTTTGTGCTTTTGCCGCCGGCGACGAGCTTCAGCACCTCGCGCTGGCGCGCGGTGAGGACTTCGGGCGCCGCTTCGCCCCCGGTGCGGTGCATGTAGCCTTCGACGACCTGGCGCGACACCGAGGGGCTGAGCCAGCTCTCGCCGCGCATGACGCTGCGCAGCGCGAGCTCGAGCTCGCCGGTCGCGGCATCCTTCAGGAGATAGCCGACCGCGCCGGCGCGCAATGCCTGCAGCACGTACTCCTCGCCCGAATGCATCGACAGGATCACGACCCGGACTTCGGGGTAGCGCTCGCGCATCTGCGCCGCGGCTTCCAGCCCGGTAATCCCCTTCATCGCGATGTCCATCAGGACCACGTCGGGCCGCTGGCGGTCGGCGAGCTCGAGCGCCTCCTCGCCGCTCGAGGCCTCGGCCACCACCTGCACTTCGCGCATGCCCTGCAGCAGCGAGTGGATGCCCGCGCGCACCAGCGCGTGGTCGTCGGCGAGCAGGACCCGGATCATCCGACCGCGCGCTCCCTGGCCGGGGAAAGCGGGAACGTGGCGAGCAGGACCGTGCCCTCGCCCGGCGCCGAGCGCAGCTCGAACGAGCCGCCGGCGAGCGCCATGCGCTCCTCCATTCCGATCAGGCCCAGGCTGGTCCCGTTCGCCGCGCGCGCGCGCACCGAGCTCATGTCGAAGCCGCGGCCGTCGTCGCGCACCGAGATCGCCAGCCTGCCGCCGGCGGTGTAGATGCGCACCCACAGGTTGCGCGCGCGCGCGTGCCGCAGCACGTTGTTGATCGCTTCCTGCGCCACGCGGAAGCAGGCGGTCTCGGTGTCCGGGGCGAGCTCGCGCGGCGCGTCCTCGGTCTCGAAGTGCGCCTGCAGCCCGGCGACCCGGGCCTGCCGGTCGAGATGCGAGCGCACCGCGGCCGCGAGCCCGAGGTCGTCGAGCTGCGGCGGCCGCAGGCTGAGCGAGAGCTGGCGCACGCGCTCGAGGGTGTGCTGCACGGTGTCGACGCACTCGTCCACGCGGGCGCGCGCGGCGAGCTCGCCGCCGCCCCGGGCGAGCGACTCGAGCTGGATCTTGAGCGCCGTGAGCGCCTGCCCGACGTCGTCGTGCAGGTCGCGCGCGAGGCGCCTGCGCTCTTCCTCCTGGACTTCGAACAGGCGCCGCGACAGCGCGCGCAGGCGCTCGTGCGAGAGCTCGAGCTCGCGGTTCAAGCGCTCGAGCGTCTGCTGGGTGCGCAGCCGCTCCGTGATGTCGTTCATCTGCACCAGCCGCGCCGGCCGGCCGCGCCATGCCACGAAGTGGCCGACGCCGTCGATGTCGACCGGATCGCCGGTCTTCTTCCGGTGCCGGAAGGCCCCGTAGCGCACCGCGCCGCCTTCGCGGCTCAGGAACTCGCGAAACGACGCGTCGTCGGCCGCGCCCCGGATCTCGAGCGCGGTCATGGCGAGGAATTCCTCGCGCGAGTACTCGTAGAGGCGCAGCGCCGCGTCGTTCACCGCGAGGAAGCGCAGGGTCTGCGTGTCCACGACCCACATGGGCAGGGGGCTGCGCTCGAACAGCATCCGGTAGCGCCCCTCGTGCGGGTCGATCTTGTCCACCAGGCGCTGCAGCAGCGCGGCGATCAAGCGAAGCGGGTTCATCGAATCGGGAATGGTAACTTGGGCACGCGCTTTGCGGTGCCGCCCGGCATGACTTCTTACAAGGTAAGAGTCTTTCAGGATCGGTCCATTTTTGTTCGAACGGCAGGTTTCTGCCGTTCGAGCGGCGCCCGGCAATGCCAGCCTAGGGATCCACCGGCGCAGGAGGAATGCGATGGATTTCACACCGGGCGAAAAGGCGGTACTTGCGCAGATCCGCGTGCTTTACTCGATCGCGGGCGAGCGGGAGCAGCAGAGCAAGGCGTTGCGCATGCAATGGACGCCGTCGCACTACGACGCGTACCAGAGGGCGTTCGGCGGCCTGCTCGAAAAGCAGCTCGTGGAGAACGCGGGCGCGCAATCCTTCAGGATCACCGACGCCGGCTTGAAGGCGATCGGGGTATCGGTACCGCGGGTAATGCCACCGGTGCAGGATGTGGGCGAGCCACAAGGGGCGCCAAAGCAAGTCCGTGGGCGCAGCGCTTTCTCGCGCCTGATGGCCGGCCTGCTGGGGGAAAGAACCTAGGGGCTGTGGTGGAGTGGAGGAGGATCGAACTCCCGACCTTCGCATTGCGAACGCGACGCTCTCCCAGCTGAGCTACCACCCCGCAGAGCGGCGGATTCTACCGTAAACTCCTCTTGCCATGCAGATTTCTCCCCCGTTCGGCTACCAGGAAGTCGTCCCGTTCCTGAAGACGCAGAAGGTGCGCCTGCTCGCGCAGGGCGAGGTGCCCGAGTTCGTGCAGCGCGGCAACGCGGTGCCGATCAGCCACACCGAGTTCCAGCCGATCGCGCGGCACTATCCGATCGTGTTCACCAGCGGCGACCAGGGCAAGACCTACGCCGCGGTCGCGGTGCTGGGCTTGAGCGCGGGCGAGAATCTCTTCTACGGCGACGGCCGCTGGTCGAGCGGCGCCTATGTTCCGGCGTACGCGCGGCGCTATCCTTTCTGCATGGCGCGCGTCAACGTGAACCAGGTGGAGCAGAAGAATCGCCTGATCTGCGTCGAGAAGTCCGCGCTCGACGAGGAGCGCGGCGAGGCGATGTTCGACTCCGCCGGCCAGCCGAGCGAGAAATGGAAGGGCGTGGAGCGCCTGCTCTCGGAGTACGAGGCCGATCTCGAGCGCATGCGCGAGATGTGCGGGCTGCTCGCCGACTACGGCCTGCTCGAGCCGTTCAGCATGCAGGCGAAGATGAAGAAGGAAAAAGGCGGCGGCGCGATGCAGATGACCGGGATGCATCGCGTGGCGGAGAAGAACCTGGAGAATCTGAACGCCGCGCAGCTCAAGAACCTGATCCGCAAGGGCTGCCTCGCGCGCATCTACGTGCACCTGCTGTCGCTCGAGAACTTCGCCCGCCTGCTCGACCGCAAGGGCGAGCGCACCCCGTAGCCGGCGCTACCGCAGCCCGAAGTCGACGCGCGTCGGCCCGCCCTTCTGCGGCGCGGCGAGCACCGGCGCGTTGATGAACAGGCGCTCCGCCGGCACCCTGCCCTCGGTCATGAGCCATGCCTTCGCCGCCTGCGCGCGGCCGTTCGCCAGCCGCTGCAGATCGTCCGCGCCGATCTTCGCATGGGCGAGCATCAGGCTCTCCATTTCGGGGACCGGGATTTCTTTCGCGATGCCGAGGAAATTGCGCGGCTTGTCGGGAATCTTCTCCGCACCGTAGGCGCGCCGCAGGTACCTCTCGTACTCGGCGGCCTCGACGCTCACCGCGTCGGCCGAGGCGGGCGCAGTGCCGGCGCGGCGCAGCTCGTTGAACTTCTGGGCCCTCACCTTGGCGTCGAGCGCGGCGCGCTTCAGCGCCGGCTCGTCCGGTTCCGCCGCTGCGCGGCCGGTGATCTCGAGCCTCAGGTTCGGCCGCTCGGTGAGCGCCTTGGCGAGGTTGCCGAGCTTGTGCTGCTCGCCGGCGGCGAGCGCCGCCGATCCCGGCGCGAACTCGACGAAGCTCAGCTCCTCGCCGCTGCCCACCAGCGAGCCGAGCAGCGCGAACGGCGAAGTCACCGCCTTGACCACCAGGTTCCCGATCACCTGGAAAATGATGCCGCCGACGCTGAACTGCGGATCGTCGAGCGATCCCGAGATCGGCAGGTTGACGTCGATCACGCCGTTGCGGTCCTTGAGCAGCGCGACGGCGAGCGTCACCGGGAGCTGGGTGGCGGTCGGGCTCTCCACGCGCTCGCCGAAGGTGAGCTGGTCGAGGTAGATCCGGTTCTCGGCGGAGAGCTTGCGGTTCTCGATGTGATATTTCAGCCCCACCGAAAGCTTGCCGCGCTGGATGCCGTAGCCGGCGTACTTCACCGAGTAGGCCGAGAGCGGCGCGAGCTCGATGTCGCGCGCGGCTGCCTTCATGTCGAGGTAGAGATCGCTTGCGAGCGGGTTGACGCGGCCGGCGATCTCGACCGGCGCGGCATTGTCGATCCTGCCGCGCAGCTCGACGTCGCCCGCCTTCGCGGGCGTCATCTCGGTCGCCGAGCCGCCGAAGCCGGTGAGGTTGGCGCTGAAGTTCGGGCGGATGAAAAGATCGCTGAAATTCACGTTTCCATCGTGCGCGGCGATCTTCCCGATGCGCAGGTTCGGTGCCGGAGCGCCCGGCGCCGGCGCGGCGGCAGGCTCGCGCGGCGCGTCGGATTCCTTGACCAGCTCCTGAAGGTTGAGGCTGCCTTCCGCCGTGACGATGACACGCGCGTAGTAGTCGGAGAGCGTAATCTCGTCGACCGACACCTTGAGCGGCTCGAGCTCGAAGTCGATCGCCTGGAGCGAGAGCGCTTTCCACTTCAGCAGGTCGTGAGTCGAGCGCTTGTCGATCGACGCGAAATCCGCGACCTCGAGGCTTCCCCGGTACCCGGCATTCAGCGCTCCGCCCGGGGGCAGCTCGAACGAAGCGGCGCCTTTCGCCGACAGGTTGCCTGAAGTCATGGCGAAGTGGACTTTGTCGTCGATATAGCGCTGCGCCGGGAGCAGGCCGATGGTCCGCGCAACGACGTTCAGGCGGGCGGCAAGCGGATCGAGGGTCAGCGGCCCGTTCGCCGCGAGCGTGCCCTTCTTGTCGATCGTCGCGCGCACGCTGATGCTGCCGCTCGCGCCCTTTGCGGTCGAAAGCTTCTCGGCCCTGAGCTCGAGGGGCGCAATGGCAATCGTCGCCGCCGGCTCGCCGAGCGCAAGATCCTCGAACGTCGCCGCGCCGCGCTGCAGGATCGCGCGTGTCAGGTCGACGCGCCACGGCCGCCCGGGCTGCGCGCTTTTCTCCGGCCGATGCGGCTTCGCGATGCGGGCGACGTTCAGAACGCCGTCCTCGCCGCGGCGCACGCGGACCGTCACGTCGCCGATGGCGATTTCGCCCAGGCTCGCGGTCTGCGCGCCGGTCTCGGCGCGCGCGCCTTTCACTTCCAGCGAGCCGACGCGGACGAAGGGCTCCCTCTCGTCCGGCAGCCGCGCGCGCAGGCTCTTCAGCGCGGCCGCGACATCGGCCAGCGCGAGCTCGTTCTTCTCCCACTTGAAGGCGAGCCCGAGGTCGAGCTTGCCGTCGTCGATGCGCAGGTCGGCAGCCTGGTCGACGTACGGCTGATAGCGCTTGAGCACGATGCCCGCGAGCTCCAGGCGCCCGTCGGCCGCGGGCGGCACCGCGGTGGCGCCGGCAGCGAGCTCGATCGCCTCGCCGGCGTCGGTGCGCATCGAAAGCTTCCAATCGGAGCGCCTGCCTTCCTGCAGATCGAATCCGCTCACGTCCAGCTCGCCGGCGAGCACCGTGTCGAAGGCCGGCGTCGTGGTCTCGTCGGTGATGCGAAGCCTGTCGAGCTTCGCGGCAATGCGATCGATCTTCAGGCTGAGCGCCCCGGCCTGCGGCTGCGCACGCGCGGCCGCCGCAGCCGCCGGGCCGAGCCGCGTGAAATTGAGGGCGCCGCTCCGGTCGCGGCGCACATGGATGTCCCCGCCCTCGAGCTCGACCGTCTTCAGGTCGATGCGCGGCGCGAGAGGCTCGACTTCGTTCAGCTCGATGCCGAGCCGCTTCCATCCGAGCACCGGCCGGTCCTCCAGATCGAGCACGCTCAGCCGTCTCACCGCGGTGGAGCCGCGCAGCTTGACTACGGGCGCGCCCTCCCGGGGCTGCTCGAACAGGATCGTGAGGCGCGCATCCAGCACGGCGTCAGCCAGTTTTGCGCGCGGCCGGAACGGCAGGTAATCGGTGAGCCGCGTAAGGTTGACGCTGTGCACGTCGAGATCGAGCGTGGCGGCGCGCGTGCCCTCGAAAGGCAAGGCGTCGCCCGTAAGGCTGAGCAGCGCGCCGTTCACCATCATGCTGAGCTCCGGCGCGACCTTGATCTCGGCATCGGCGGGCAGGCTGGAGAGGAACGGCACGCCGACGCGCAGATCGCTGACTTCGTGCTTCTCGCCCTCCACCCGGTCGTCGAAATCGACGCGGCCGTCGACGATGCGGATGTTGAAGAGCGCGAACTTCGGCATGGGCGCGTCGCTCCTGGGCCGCGCCATGAATTCGTCGAGCAGGTCCTGGAAGTTGTAGCTGCGGTCGGCATTGCGCACCAGGCGCAGCCGCGGCCTCACCAGGGTGATCTCGTCCACCACCGGCGCGAGGTAGAAGATCGAGGTCCACGCGGCGTTGGCGTAGAGCTCGTCGAACCGGACGAGCGCGGCGTCCCCAGTCCGGTCCCGGACCGAGAAGCCGCGCACCGTGACCGAGGGGGCGAACGGATTGACGCGCACCGCCTCGATCGTGACCTCGCGGTGCAGCACCTGCGACAGCGTCTCCTCCAGCTCCGACTTCAGGATCGGCGGCAGGGCGAGAAAGCCGATCGCCGCGAAAGCGACGAGCACGCCCGCCAGGGCCCACCCGATGCCGCGCGCGCTCCGGCTCCTGGCCAGGACGCTGAAGCGCGCTGCCAGGGGTGAGAAGGGGGCGTGCACCGACGACCTTATTCGTCGTCGCCGGGGTGGCTCGTGGGCGGCGAGTACTTCGCCATCTCGTCCAGCAGCTTCGAGACGCGGATCCCCATGAACATCATCCCGGACGGGAACGTCGCACCCTCCGTAAAGCGGATCGGACCGAGCCTGCTGACCAGCGTCACCGAAGCAACGCAGGTCCACGAGCCGTCCGCATTGCGGCGGAACGAATCGATGAAAGTCGCCAAACTTCCCCCTCCCGCTGCACTGTACTGCTCGTCACCGAGCGGTTCAAGGACCCGCCAGAGGAACTTTTTACACGGCAGGGCCGCGCCGGGCGCCTATAGTGCCGTCCATGAAGACATTTCTCGTGATCGCCGCCGCTGCGGCCCTCGTGGGCTGCGGCCTCGAAACCGCCACCACCGCCGCCACCGCCGGCTCGATCAAGAAGCAGGAGCTCCAGCAGGGCCAGAAGACCCTGCAGCACGCCCAGCAGAAGATCGACGCGGCGGCGCAGCAGATGCAGCAACGCCCCGGATCACTCGACCAGTAGGTCCGAGCTCCAGCACCGGCCTACGTCTGGCCGACGGGGAGCGGATGGTCCTTCTTCGGCCAGGACTGCCGTCGAACGGACGACAGCACCTTCCGGCTGCAGACAACCTCCCCTTGCATGAAACGCTGGTGGTTGGCTTCGACGGTGGCGAGGTCGTAGAGATAGTTCACCATCACGCCGAATGATTCGGCGAGCCCCTTGTCCGACAGATCGGCGGCAAGGTTGACACGCTCGAGGCGCGCGCCGTTCTCGAGATGGAAGCGCGCTACCGGATCGCCGTTCGTCGTCGCACCGTAGCGCGCAAGGTAGGTGGCGGCGCAGGCGGTGAGCATGGCCTCGTCATCCCGTTCCAGTGCGCCGGCGCGCACGGCGGCGTCCAGCCGAGCGAGATCTTCTCCGTCCCGCACTTGCGTTAACCACTTGCGGAAGCCGGGTACTGGAGACAAGGTGCAGAAGCGTTTGAGCGAAGGGACTTCGCTGCGCAGCTTCTCGGCCACGCGCTTGATCAGGAAGTTGCCGAGCGACACGCCCTTCAGTCCCGGCTCGCAGTTGCTGATCGAGTAGAAGGCGGCCACGCTCGCCGGCTTCCCCACGCGCGGCGCCGCGCGCCTCTCCTCGATGAGGTGGGAGATCTTGCGCGGAATTGCGCCCTCGAGCGCCACCTCGACGAAGATCAAAGGCTCCTCCGGCAGCTGGGGATGGAAGAAGGCGAAGCAGCGCCGGTCGGGCTGCAGGCGGCGGCGCAGGTCGCTCCAATCGCGGATGGCGTGCACCGCCTCGTGGCGGATGATCTTCTCGAGCAGCGCGGCGGGCGAGTTCCAGTCCACCCGCCGCAGGTAGAGGAAGCCCGGATTGAACCAGGAAGCGAGCAGGTGGCTGAAATCTGCGTCGACCGCCCGCAGCTCGGGACGGTCGCGGAGAATCCCGGTCAGCGCGCGCCGCATCGCCACGACGGTCGCCACCCCGCCGCTCGCGCGGTTGAGGCGCTGCAGGAGCACGCGTCGCGGAGGATAAACCGCCCTCTGCAACTCGAGGATGTTTTCCCGCGACGACTCCACGGTATAGGCGCTCGCCGCCCGCAGCACGCGCTCCCTTTCCGGCGCGAGCGCGTCGAGGTACTCGAAGTACGCAACGCGGGCGGCGTGATCGAGCTCGCCCCACAGGCGGATCACTTCGCCGGCAACGGCCTCCCCGTTGGACGTGCCAGCCTCCGACAGCAGCTTCTGACAGCCCAGCTTCAGTTCCTTCAGGGCGACCGCGGCCTTCGCCTGCGCCGACCGGGTAAATAGCCCGCCTAGCACCGTGCTTCCCCCAATTGCCTCACCTCGAAGGGAATTCTGGCAGCAGAAGGGGTCACCTGACAGCTACCTGACTCGAAAAAAATTGCGCGGGAGGAGGCAGACTAGTCTCTTCGTACTAAGCACGCGCTTCATCGGCGCTCGACGCCCGTACGGTCCCCTCCGTCCCGGACCAAAAGCGCTGGGCTTCGGACACTCGGTACTACCCAAAGGTTGGTACATGCTTCCCCTTGCAGCAACCGAGCGGCAAGCGGAGAGTCGTCTGAAAAAGCGACTCAGGGGGACTTCGTTGCATTTCGACTCTAGTACCGCGCGCACTAAGGCCCGCGCGATAAGCCTGCTCAATCGAATGCGCAGCAGTCTGCTTGTGGCGCTGACGCTTTATCTCTCGAAGCCGGTCCGGCGCCGCGGGGCGTCCGAAATCGCCGATCTACGATCGCTCGCCGCGGTTCTCCTTCCCGGCGATGTGGTGCTCACGGATGGATACACACGCGCCGCGGCAATCGTCCGGCGCGCGACAAAGTCGACTTGGGCGCACGTCGCGCTCTACGTCGGGCCGCTGGAAGAGGGAGTGGATCCGCGCTGCATCGTCGAGGCGGACCTTGTGGTGGGCGTCAGGGCAATCCGGCTCTCCGAGCTGAAAGCCCGGCGCCTGCACGTATTGCGCCCCACGCCCTTGAACGATACCGATCGACGCCGCCTCGCCGACTGGGTCATAAGCCGAATCGGTGACAAATATGATCTCGCACATGCTTGGGCGCTCGGTACCAGGCTGCTGCGACTGCCGCTGCCTTCGCGTCTACCGCCACCGCCAAGCAACGCGGCGGAAATTGCAGAGCGCTTCATTTGCTCCAGCCTGCTCGCGCAGGCATTCCTCTTGGTCGGACATCCGATCATTCCGGCCCACCGCCGCGACGCCGGCTCCCGGGACCTAAGTCACGTCGCGCCGTGCGATTTTGAAAGCGCTTCGATCTTCGAGGTGGTGAACCAGCATTAGTGCGCCTTAGTACAAGAGAGCCCTTGTGTGCGCTCGACACAAGGAGCAAGTTATCTGGCACCGAAAGAGAAAAGACCGGATCTTGAAGAGCGGAAGTTGGGGGGGAGGGGGGCGATGGCAGACAACACCGAGTGGTTTGAAGCACTCACCATCGAAGAATCGAAGGAAGAGCGGCTCATCCTGCGCCTGTGGTTCGGCAGGGTTGTCGCTCTGGTAGGCCTCCTTTGCGTGGTGGCCTACGTGACGAATTTCTAGCCCGCGGGGGTGGGGTGGGCCGGCCTGGATTCGAACCAGGGACCAAGGGATTATGAGTCCCCTGCTCTGACCGGCTGAGCTACCGGCCCGCCGAACAACTGTACTGCAAACAAAAAGGGCCGCTCGCGCGGCCCTCGAAAAAAACGTGGTCTGTCCCTGATTAGCCTTCCTGGTCGAGGAAGCTCTTCAGGCGCTCGGAGCGCGAGGGGTGGCGCAGCTTCCTCAGCGCCTTGGCCTCGATCTGGCGTATGCGCTCGCGCGTGACGTCGAACTGCTTGCCGACTTCCTCCAGCGTATGGTCGGTCGACATCTCGATGCCGAAGCGCATGCGCAGCACCTTGGCTTCGCGCGGCGTCAGCGTGTCGAGCACTTCCTTGGTCACGTCGCGCAGGCTGGCGTAGGTCGCCGCCTCGGAGGGCGCTACGGTGGAGTTGTCCTCGATGAAGTCGCCGAGGTGCGAGTCGTCGTCGTCGCCGATCGGGGTCTCCATCGAGATCGGCTCCTTGGAGATCTTGAGGATCTTGCGGATCTTCTCCTCGGGCATCTCCATGCGCTGCGCGAGCGTGGCGGGATCGGGCTCCTGGCCGGTCTCCTGCAGGATCTGGCGCGAGATGCG
>DATIGR010000234.1:0-18339 GCA_035454645.1 Burkholderiales bacterium | reverse complement strand
GAGGCGCGCAAAGCCATGCGCCGCAAGCCAGTGAGGGATGTCTCTTTTCAGAGATTCATGTCTAACCAAAGGCTTTCACCGCTGACGCATGCGCTCGCCACGATGATGGTGCAGGGCTTCGACGCCGCCGACCCGCGCGACGCGAGCGCTCTCGCGATCGTCGAGGAGTGGGGCACCGCGCTCACCACCTCTCACATGCGCCCGCAGGGTGGCTATCTTCCTTTGCTGCGAAACTTCGACGTCCCGGTCCAGCTTGAAACGGCGGTGCGCGAAGTGCGCTGGTCGCGCGGCAGGGTCGATGCCTCGGGGACTTTTCGCGGCGAGCCGTGGACGGCCTCGGCAGCGTCTGCAGTGGTCACGCTGCCGCTCGGCGTGCTGCAGGCGGGCTCTGTGCGCTTCATCCCGTCACTCGAAAAACCCCTCGACAGACTCGCATCGGGCCCGGTGATCCGCGTGGCCATGGCGTTCAAGCACCCATTCTGGGAAAAGGACCATCCCGGCGTCGCGTTCTTCCACAATCCCCAAGCGCCGTTCCCGACTTTCTGGACGCCGCTTCCCATGCACGCGCCGCTGCTCACCGCCTGGGCCGGCGGCCCGAAGGCGGCGCGGCTGGCCGGCTTGTCGGAGGAAAAGCTTCTTCAGGAAGCGATGGCGACCGTGCGCTCGGTCTTAAAGAGCAGCGAAGAGCCGCGAGCCTTCCTCGTGCAGGACTGGCAGGCCGACCCCTGCGCGCGGGGCGGGTACAGCTACGTCAAGGTCGGCGGCGCGGGCGCGCGCGAGAAGCTGCAGGAGCCTCTGGAAGGAACCTTGTACTTCGCGGGCGAGGCGACCGACGCCGAAGAAGCGGGAACGGTCGGCGGCGCGCTGGCGAGCGGCCAGCGCGCCGCGCGGCAGATACTCGCCGCCGCGCGATAGTTCCCTCTAGTTCGGCAGCACCACGCTGTCGATCACGTGGATGACGCCGTTCGAGGCCATGACGTCGGTTTTGATGACGCGGGCGTTGTCGACCATCACCGCGCCGCCCTCGATGCGCACCCTGAGCGACTGGCCCTGCACCGTCTTCACGCTGCCCGGCTTCACTTGCGAGGCGATCACTTTCCCGGGCACGACGTGGTAAGTCAGGACCTTCGCAAGCTTCTCCTTGTCCTGGAGCAGCGCTTCGACGGTGCCGGCGGGCAGCTTGGCGAACGCTTCGTCGGTCGGCGCGAACACGGTGAACGGGCCCTTGCCCTTCAGCGTGTCGACCAGGCCCGCGGCCTGGACTGCCTTGACGAGGGTGTTGAACTGGCCGGCCGAGACCGCGGTATCGACGAGGTCGGCGGCGCCGGCGAGCGAGGAGGCGGCGGTGAACGCCGCGGCGGCAAACAGCTTCTTCATGGGCTTCCTTTCGGTTGGTTTGAACGACGCCGCTTCTGACTCCGGAGTCCGGCTGCCGGTTTCAGGAAAAAAGTTGAAACTCACCCCCGCTTTCCTAGGTCATTCGCCGTTGACGCAGCCGCGCGATCAGCTCGCCCGCCAGGCGCTGTGCGCTCGCCTGCGTGAAAGCGAGGTGCAACTGATGGATGTCCACGTTCCCGCGCACCGCGCGGTTCAGCGCGGCGAGCGCCGGCCGGCCCTCGAGCAGCAGCCAGCTTCGAAGACTTGTCACATGCAATCGGTTGAGCGGCGTTATGCTGCGTTCCGCGTGGACGAGAAGCAAGCCGATGCGGAGCTCGTGCGCCTGGCGCAGGGCGGAGACGAGCGCGCTTTCCAGGCGCTCGTGGTCAAGTATCAGCGCCGGATCGCGCGGCACGTTGCGCGCTACGTGCGGCGCGCTGCCGATGTGGAAGAGGTGGTGCAGGACGCGTTCATCCGCGCCTACCGCGGGCTCGCCTCGTTCCGCGGCGAGTCCAGCTTCTACAGCTGGCTCTACCGCATCGCCACCAACGCCGCGTTCAGCTTCCTCAAGAAGACCGCGGGCGAGGTCGAAGTCGACGAGCGCTCCGACGAAGGCTTCGAGCCGGGCGTGAGCGACGAGCAGTCGCCCGAGCGCGTGCTTTTCGCCCGGCAGATCGGCGATGCGGTGGAGCGCGCGATGGGGCGGCTGCAGCCCGAACTCGCCGAGGCGCTGGTGCTGTTCGAGGTCGAGGGCAAGTCTTACAGGGAAATCGCGCAGATGCTCGGCACGCCGATCGGCACGGTGCGCACGCGCATCTTCCGCGCGCGCGAATTCATCGCGCGCAGGCTTGAGCCGGTGCTCGGCCCCGTGCGCGACAGGAGGTGGTAGCCATGTCGCTCAAAGTATCGGCTCTGCTCGACGGCCAGCTCGAACCCGCGGAGGTGAGGCCGACGCTGGAGGAGCTCGCCGCGGACGCCGCACTGCGCGACCGCTACACCCTCTACGGGCTGGTGGGCGACGCGCTGCGCGCTAACCCGACGCCCGACGACGGCTTCTCGATCCGGATCTTCGAGCGGATGAAGCGCGAAGCCGTGAAGGTCGAGCCGGGCTTCGACCCGCTGAAAGGCTAGGCCGCCGCCCGCTCGGCGCGCTTGCGCTCGTGCTCCTTGAGGAAGCGCTTGCGCAGGCGGATCGACTTCGGCGTGATCTCGGCGAGCTCGTCGTCGCCGATGAACTCCACCGCGTACTCGAGCGTGAGCGCGATCGGCGGGGTGAGGAGGATCGCGTCGTCTTTTCCCGCGGCGCGGAAGTTGGTGAGCTGCTTGGTGCGGATCGGGTTCACGACCAGGTCGTTGTCGCGGCTGTGGATGCCGATGATCATGCCCTCGTACACCGGGTCGCCGGGGTTCACGAACATGCGGCCGCGCTCCTGCAGCTTCCAGAGCGCGTAGGCGACCGCGGCGCCGTCGTCCTGCGACACGAGCACGCCGTTCCGGCGCTCGGGGATCTCGCCCTTCACCGGCGCATACCCGTCGAACACGTGGCTCATGATTCCCGTGCCGCGCGTCAGGTTCATGAACTCGCCCTGGAAGCCGATCAGCCCGCGCGCGGGGATGCGGTAGTCCAGGCGCGCGCGGCCTTTTCCGTCGGGGACCATGTCGAGGAGCTCGCCCCGCCGCCGGCCGAGCTCTTCCATCACCGCGCCTTGATGGCTTTCTTCGAGGTCGACGGTGAGGACTTCGAAAGGCTCGCACTTCTCCCCGTCGATCTCCTTGTGCACCACCCGCGGCCGCGACACCGCGAGCTCGTAGCCCTCGCGGCGCATGTTCTCGATGAGGATGGTGAGGTGCAGCTCGCCGCGCCCGGAGACGATGAAGGTGTCGGTGTCGGCCGGGTACTCGACCCGCAGCGCGACGTTGCTCTTGGTCTCGCGCTCGAGCCGCTCGCGCAGCTGGCGGCTGGTGACGAAGCGGCCTTCGCGCCCGGCGAGCGGCGAGGCGTTCACCAGGAAATTCATGGTGAGCGTCGGCTCGTCCACCCTGAGCGCCGGCAGCGCCTCGGGATGCTCCGGGTCGCACAGCGTCGCGCCGATGCCCACTTCGTCGATCCCGTTGATGAGGACGATGTCGCCGGCCTCGGCCTGGTCCACGGGTTTGCGTTCCAGCCCCTCGAACTTGAGGACCTGATTGACCCGGGCCTTGATGTTCTCCGGCAACAGCAACACCTCCTGCGCGGGCCGCAGGCGACCCCGGCGGATCCTGCCGATTCCGATCTTGCCGACGTAGCTCGAGTAGTCGAGCGAGCAGATCTGGAGCTGCAGCGGCGCCTCCGGGTCCTCGTCGCGCACCGGCACGTGCTCGAGGATCGCTTCGAACAGGGGCTGCATGGTCTTGCTTTCCTGATTCAAATCGGTTTTGGCAAAACCGAGCAAGGCCGAGGCGTAGACGACGGGGAAATCGAGCTGGTCCTCGGCGGCGCCGAGCTTGTCGAACAGGTCGAAGGTCTGGTTCACCACCCAGTCCGCCCGCGCGCCGGGGCGGTCGACCTTGTTGACGACCACGATCGGCTTGAGGCCCTGGGCGAGCGCCTTGCGCGTGACGAAGCGCGTCTGCGGCATCGGCCCCTCGACCGCGTCGACCAGGAGCAGCACCCCGTCGACCATGGACAGCACCCGCTCGACCTCGCCGCCGAAGTCGGCGTGACCCGGGGTGTCGACGATGTTGATGTGGGTGCCGCGGTAGCGGATGGCGCAGTTCTTGGCGAGGATCGTGATGCCGCGCTCGCGCTCGAGCTCGTTCGAGTCCATGACCCGCTCCTGGACCTGCTCGTGCGCGGCGAAGGTGCCCGACTGCTGCAGCAGCTTGTCGACCAGCGTGGTCTTGCCGTGGTCGACGTGGGCGATGATCGCGATGTTGCGCCGGGCGCGGTTCATGGGGCCGCGCATTGTACGTGAACTGAGCGTGAACTGAGCGTCAATCGAGGGTCTAAAGGCCTTATTTCTTGGGTAAAATTTCCGCTCTCCGCCGTTTTTTTCATTGTGAAAACCACCATGGACACCGCACTCCTATCCAAGACCGCGGCCGCGATGGTCGCGAAGGGCAAGGGAATCCTCGCCGCCGACGAGTCGAGCGGCACCTGCGAGAGCCGCTTCAAGTCGGTCGGCGTCGAATGCACCGAGGAAAGCCGCCGCGCCTATCGCGGCCTTCTCTTCACCACGCCGGGGGTCGAGCAGTACATCTCGGGCGTGATCCTGTTCGACGAGACCATCCGCCAGAAGACCGGCGACGGCGTGCCGTTCGCGCAGTACCTGGCGAAGAAGGGAATCATCCCGGGCATCAAGGTCGACGCCGGCGCGAAGAGCCTGCCGCTGCACCCGGGAGAGAAGGTGACCGAGGGGCTCGACGGCCTGGCGAAGCGCCTCGAGGAGTACTTCAAGCTCGGCGCGCGCTTCGCCAAGTGGCGCGCGGTGATCACCATCGGGCCGGGCATCCCGAGCCACGCCTGCATCTATGCCAACGCGCACGCGCTCGCGCGCTATGCCGCCGCGTGCCAGGAAGCGTCGATCGTGCCGATCATCGAGCCCGAGGTGCTGCTCGACGGCGAGCACACGATCGAGCGCTGCGAAGAGGTGACCGAGGCGACGCTGCGCGCCTGCTACGCCGCGAACGCCGCCTACAACGTCGTTCCGGAGCACGTGATCCTCAAGGCGAGCATGGTGGTCTCCGGCAAGAGCTGCCCGAAGCAGGCAGGCGTCGAGGAAGTCGCCGAGCGCACGGTGCGCGTGCTCAAGCGCACGGTGCCGGCTTCGCAGCCCGGGGTCGTGTTCCTCTCGGGCGGCCAGTCCGACGAGGCCGCCACCGCGCACCTGAACGCCATGGCGTCGATGAAGGGTCTGCCCTGGCCGCTGACCTTTTCGTACTCGCGCGCGCTGCAGAACCCGGCGCTCAAGACGTGGAAAGGCCAGGCGGCGAACGTCGCCGCCGCGCAAAAGGCGTTCTTCCACCGCGCCCACATGAACGGGCTCGCCGCGCAGGGCAAGTGGCGCGCCGAGCTCGAGAAGCAGGCGGCATAGTGGGCGCGCTGTTCGAGTCCAGCATCAGGAGCCTGCCCCGGATCGGGAAGGGCAAGGTGCGCGACATCTACGCGGTCGGCGACGACAAGATGCTGATCGTGGCGAGCGACCGGCTCTCCGCGTTCGATGTGGTGCTGCCCGACCCGATCCCGGACAAGGGCCGCGTGCTGAACGAGATGGCGAATTTCTGGTTTGCTCGCCTGCGCCACGTGGTGCCGAACCAGCTCACCGGAATCGACCCCGAATCCGTGGTTTCCGAAGAAGAGAAACCCCAGGTCCGGGGGCGCTCGGTGGTCGTGAAGAAGCTCAAGCCCCTGCCGATCGAGGCGGTGGTGCGCGGCTACCTCATCGGCTCGGGCTGGAAGGACTACCAGAAGACCGGGAAGATCTGCGGCATCGAGCTGCCGAAAGGCCTGCGCCAGGCGGAGAAGCTGCCCGAGCCGATCTTCACGCCGGCGACCAAGGCCGCCGAGGGGCACGACGAGAACATCACGTTCGCGCAGGTCGAGAAGCTGATCGGCGCGGAGCTCGCCGCCAGGGTGCGCGAGGTGAGCATCCGCCTGTACAAGGAGGCCGCGGACTACGCCGCGACCAAGGGAATCATCATCGCCGATACCAAGTTCGAATTTGGCTTGAGCGCTCAGGGTGAGCTGGTGTTGATCGACGAGGTGCTGACCGCCGACTCGTCGCGCTTCTGGCCCGCGGACTCGTACCGCGTCGGCCTTTCGCCGCCATCGTTCGACAAGCAGTACGTGCGCGACTACCTCGAGTCGCTCACCTGGGACAAGACCCCGCCCGCACCCAAGCTGCCCGAGGACGTGATCGCGCGCACCTCGCAGAAATACCGCGACGCCCTCGAGCGCCTCACCGGAAAGAGGCTCTCGTGATCGGCATCGTGATGGGATCGACCTCCGACTGGGAGACCCTGAAGGCGGCGGCCAAGGTGCTCGAGGAGTTCGGCGTTCCCTACGAGGCAAGAGCGATGTCGGCGCACCGCACGCCGCACGCGGTCGCGGAGTGGGCGGCGAACGCGCAAAAGAAGGGATTCAAGGCGATCATCGCCGCCGCCGGCGGCGCGGCGCACCTGGCCGGCGTCGTCGCGGCGCATACCACGCTGCCGGTCCTCGGCGTGCCGATGCCGTCCAAGCACCTGCAGGGCCTCGACTCGCTGCTTTCCACGGTGCAGATGCCGCGGGGCATCCCGGTGGCGACCTTCGCCATCGGCGAAGCCGGCGCCGCCAACGCGGCTCTTTTTGCCGTGGCTCTGCTTGCGCTTTCGGACAAGGACCTCGCGAAAAAGCTCGAGGACTTCCGCCGCAAGCAGACCGAAGCGGTGCTGAAGAGCCCGCCGCTCAAGCTGTGAGAGCCGGGCTCCGCCGGGCGGCGCAGATCCTGCGCGCCGGCGGGCTCGTGGCGTTCCCGACCGAGACGGTCTACGGCCTCGGCGCCGACGCGGCGAACGAGAAGGCGATGGCGCGGCTTTACGCGGTCAAGCGCCGGCCCGCCGATCATCCCGTGATCGTTCATTTCGCCAATGCCGAAAAGGCCTTCGCATGGGCGCGCGAGGTGCCCGAAACGGCACGCAAGCTCGCCGCGCGCTACTGGCCAGGTCCGCTCACCCTGATCCTCAAGCGCTCGGCGGCGGCGCAAGACTTCGTCACCGGCGGCCAGGACACCGTCGGTCTGCGCGTTCCCTCGCATCCCGTGGCACAGGCGCTGTTGAAGGAATTTTCCGGAGGGATCGCGGCGCCGTCGGCCAACCGCTTCGGGCTGGTGTCGCCGACCACCGCGGCGCACGTGCGCGACGACCTCGGAGCCGACGTCGACCTCGTGCTCGAAGGCGGCTCCAGCGAAATCGGCATCGAGTCCACGATCCTCGATCTTTCCGGGCCGGTCCCGGTGCTTCTGCGTCCGGGGCGCGTCTCCAAGGAAGACCTCAAAGCGGTCATCGGGGAAGTTCTGGAACGAACCCCTGCGTCTCCCCGCCACCCGGGCGGCATGGAGCGCCATTACGCGCCGCGCACTCCGGCGCAGATGGTTTTCTCCTACGAACTGGACAAGGCAATTGCCCTGGCAAGAGCAGGCGTTGCGGTGCTCGCTTTCTCGCGGCCGGACGAGCGGGTGGACTACTGGCTGCGCATGCCGCGCGAGCCGAAGGCGTACGCGCAGCGGCTGTACGCGGCGCTGCGCGAGCTCGATACGGCAGGCTGCGAGCGCATCCTCATCGAGGCTCCGCCCGAGTCGCCGGAATGGAGCGCGGTGCGCGACCGGCTCGAGCGCGCCTGCGGGCTGGCGTAAGATCGCCGCCGTGAGAGCCATTCTCCTCGGTGTCGCGCTGCTCGCAGGATGCGGCTCGAACACCGCGTGGCAGCTGAGCGCCGGCATGCCGCCCCCTCATGGCGCCGCCGGGAGCGTGCAGGTGAGCACGAGCTCGGGCTTCGCTACGGCGGTTGGCGTCGTGGTGCTCGTGTTGGGCACCTACGAGGCGGTGCACGGCGGCTTGCCCTACACCGGCGACCGGCGGCCGCCGGAAATGGCGCCCGATCGCCGGGTGAGCGAGCAGGACTGCACCAAGCCGCTCGACTACAGCCTCGGAAACATCCGCTGCAAATGACCGCCTTTGACATCAGCCGCTTCGGGCTGATCGCGTTCGCCGCGCTGCAGCTTGCGCCCGCTCACGCGGAGGAGGCGGGGCGCCAGAGCGCGCCGGTGGTGGTCGCCAACCGCACGGTCATGATCCTGCGCGGGCCGATCGGCGGCTACTCGGCCGAGGAGCGCGCGCGCGGAGCCATGCAGCGCATCGAGGCGGCGCTCGACGAGGACCCGAAGGCGGAGGTTTCGTTCGGCGACTACGAGGAAGGCACGCGGGTGCGCGTCGGCGGCCGGCAGGCGTTCATCATCACGAAGATCGACGTCGACGCGCAGGGCGGCGTCACCACGCAGCTCATGGCGCGGGAGACGGCGCGGCGCCTCGAACTCGCGATCGCCGAGCGCCGAGAGCAGCGCTCGCCGGGCTACCTGGCGACGGCGGCGGCGTTTGCCGCCGCGGCCACGCTGGGCTACGGCGCGTTCCTGTGGCTGCTCGCCCGCGCGAACCGCTGGCTCGGCCAGCGCTTTTCGGCCGTCGCGGACGAGCAGGCGCGCAGGCTGCACCTTGGCAACGTGCGCTTCGTCGCGCGGCGCCTCGTCGGGGTCGCCGCCTGGCTGGTGGCGCTCGCCGCGAGCGTCTGGTGGCTCGCGTTCGTCCTCGAGCGCTTCCCCTATACGCGGCGCTGGGGCGAGGACCTGGAGCTGAACCTGCTCGAAATCGCGAAGCAGATCGCGCTCGCCGTCGCCGGCGCGGTGCCCGGGCTGCTTTTCGTGGTGGTCATCTTTCTGCTCGCGCGGGCGCTGGTCGGCGTGGCGCGCGCGTTCTTCGACCGCGTCGAGTCCGGCGGCCTGCGCCTCGCCTGGCTCGAGGCCGACGCGGTCGGGCCGACGCGGCGCATCGTCGCGCTGGTCGTGTGGGTGACCGCGATCGCGCTCGCCTACCCGCACCTGCCGGGCGCGCAGACCGAGGCGTTCAAGGGGCTCTCGGTGCTGGTCGGCCTGATGATCTCGCTTGGCGGCGCGAGCATCATGGGCCAGGCCTTCAGCGGCATCACGCTCATGTACACGCGCATCTTCCGGCGCGGCGATTACGTGCGCATCGGCGACAGCGAAGGCACGGTCATGGAGCTCGGCATGTTCGCCACGCGCCTCCGCACCGGCCTGGGCGAGGAGATTACGCTGGCGAACTCGAGCGTGCTGGGCATGACCATCAAGAAATACTCGCACGCCGTCAAGGGGACAGGCTACGTGCTCGACACCACGGTGACCATCGGCTACGCCACGCCCTGGCGCCAGGTGCAGGCGATGCTGGAGGAGGCGGCGCGGCGCACCCCGGACATCGCGCAGGACCCGAAGCCCATCGTGCGCCAGACCGCGCTTTCGGACTTCTTCGTCGAGTACCGCCTGATCGCCTACACGCCGCTCGAGCGGCCGGCGCCGCGCGCCGAGGTGCTGAGCCGCCTGCACGGCCACATCCAGGACGTGTTCAACGAGCACGGCGTGCAGATCATGTCGCCGCACTACGAAGGCGATCCGGCCGCGCCGCAGGTGGTGCCGAAGGCGAGCTGGTACGCGCCGCCGGCGAGCCCGCCACAGAAGTAGGACAGCTCAGGCGCGCTGCGGTCGCGGTGCGCCGTCCTCGAGCGCGAAGGAAGCGAGCGTATTGCAGGGCGAATCGCGCCGCTGCACGCTTTCCATCGCGCGCAGGTCCACTTGCAGGCGCCCGGCGCCGAGCTCGGCGCGCGCGTAGCCGCGGAAACGGCTGTCGGCGAGCAGGATGTGCGGGTTGTCGGGCAAGACCTGGTTGAGCCGCTCCTGCGCCCAGGCCTGGGACGTGATCGACGTCGTGACGAACTCGCTCGCCACGGCGGGCGCGGCCGGGTCGTCGACGTCGAGCTTGAGCTGCGAAACGTTGAAGGAGTGCACGTCGCCGCCGAGAACGACTGGGTTTGATATTTTTTTTACGGAGAGAAAATCCAGAAATCTTTCGCGAGCGGCAGGGTAGCCGTCCCAGCCGTCGGTCCAGGCGCGCCGGCCCGGGCCGGGCCTGGTGTCGAACTGCGCCATGGGCGTGGTCTGGGCGACGATGTTCCACGCCGCGCGCGAGTCTCCGAGCGAGCGCTCGAGCCAGCGCTCCTGCGCGCGCCCGAGCATCGAGCGCCCGGGCGAGCCGAGGCGCGGGCACGCCTCGACGTCGACGGTATTCGAGCCGCCGCGCCGTCCCGGCCTCGGGCAGGCCTGCCAGGAGCGGTACTGGCGGCAGTCGAGGACGGCGAAGCGCGCGAGCGTCCCCCAGTCGAGGTGCGTGTAGATGCGCATGCGCGGTCCTTCCGGCCGCATGCGCGCGGGAAGCGGCATGTGCTCGTAGTAGGCGCGATAGGCGGCGGCGCGGCGCTCGAGGAACGCCTCGCGCTCCATGCCGTCCTCGGGACGGTCGTCGGCGTAGTCGTTGTCGACCTCGTGATCGTCCCAGGTCACGATCCACGGGCACGCCGCGTGCGCCGCCTGCAGGTCGGGGTCCAAGCGGTACTGCGCATGGCGCGCGCGGTAGTCCTGCAGTGTGTACGGCTCGAGGCTCGCGTGGCTGCGCACGTGGTCCCTGCCCCAGCTCGACTCGTAGATGTAGTCGCCGAGGAAGACGACGAGGTCCGGGTCGTCGGCAACGATGTGCCGGTAGGCGTTGAAGTAGCCCTGCTCGTAGTGCTGGCAGGAAGCGAAGGCGAAGCGCAGGCGCGGCCCGGCGGCGTCGGCGCGCGGCGCGGTGCGCGTGCGCCCTACGGGACTTCGCGCGTCGCCCGCGGTGAAGCGATACCAGTACCAGCGCTCCGGCTCCAGGCCCTCGACGTCGACGTGGACCGAATGCGCCCACTCCGGATCCGCGCTCGCTGCCCCGGAACGCACGACGGACTTCATCGATTCGTCGGCGGCCACCTCCCATGTCACGGGCATTGGCTGCGCATGGCCGCCGATGCGCGTCCAGAGCGTGACGCCGGAGGGCGAGGGATAGCCGGAAGCCACGCCGAGCGCGAACGGCTCGCCTTGCGCGTGCAGCGCAGGCGAAACGGTCAGCGCGCCGAGCGTCTGCAGGAAGCGGCGCCGCGTCAGCATGCGAATAGAATAGCGTCCCTATGATCCATTTCGTGGTTCACGAGGAAGGCGACGGGGTCGGCGTCGTCGTGGTGGAAGGCGTCAAGTCCGGCCAGTCGCTCAAGGGCTGGATCATGGAGGACGACAAGGACCTCGAGGTCTCGGCGAAGAGCGACATCCCGATCGGCCACAAGGTCGCGCTGCGCGACTACCAGCCCGGCGACACCGTGATCAAGTACGGCGTCGACATCGGGAAGGTGGTGCAGCCGATCCGCAAGGGCGAGCATCTGCATGTGCATAACGTGAAAACCAAACGTTGGTAGACATGGATCTTTCGAACGCCAGTTTTTTCGGGTTTAGAAGAGAAAATGGAAGGGTGGGCGTGCGCAATCACGTCGTCATCCTGCCGGTCGACGACCTGTCGAACGCGGCGGCGCAGGCGGTGGAGAACAACGTCAAGGGCACGATGGCGCTGCCCCACCCCTACGGCAGGCTGCAGTTCGGCGCCGATTTGGACCTTCACTTCCGCACCCTGATCGGCGCCGGCTCGAACCCGAACGTCGCCGCGGTCGTGGTGATCTGCATCGAGGACACGTGGGCGAAAAAGGTCGCCGACGGCATCCGCGCGAGCGGCAAGCCGGTGGCGTACTTCGGCATCGAGCAGCACGGCGATCACGACACCATCATGCGGGCGTCGAAGGCGGCGCGCGAGTACCTGCAATGGGCGAGCGAGCTGCGGCGCGAGGAGCGGCCGCTCAGGGACCTCTGGGTCTCCACCAAGTGCGGCGAATCCGACACCACCTCGGGCTGCGGCGCGAATCCCACCGTGGGCAACGCGTTCGACAAGATGTACCCCCACGGCGTCACCCTGGTGTTCGGCGAGACCACCGAGCTCACGGGCGGCGAGCACCTCGTGGCCGCGCGCTGCAGGAACGACGAAGTGCGCAGGAAGTTCCAGTTCGTGTTCGACCGCTACCAGCAGGTCATCGAGCGCCACAAGACGAGCGACCTCATGGACTCGCAGCCCACCAAGGGCAACATCGAGGGCGGGCTGACCACCATCGAGGAGAAGGCGCTCGGCAACATCCAGAAGATCGGCAGGAAATGCCTGGTCGACGGCGTCATCGACAAGGCGGAGACGCCGACCGGCCCCGGCCTGTGGTTCATGGATTCGTCCTCCGCCGCGGCGGAAATGGTGACCCTGTGCGCCGCGTCCGGTTTCGCGGTGCACCTCTTCCCCACCGGCCAGGGTAACGTGATCGGCAACCCGATCCTTCCGGTGATCAAGCTGAGCGCGAACCCGCGCACCGTGCGCACCATGTCCGAGCACATCGACGTCGACGTTTCCGGTCTTCTGAGAAAAGAACTGACGCCGGATCAGGCCGGCGACAAGCTGCTCGAGTGCATGTTCCGCACCGCCAACGGCCGCCTCACCGCCGCCGAGGCGCTCGGCCACCGCGAGTTCGTCCTCACGCGGCTCTACGAGTCTGCGTGAGGGTATTCGTCAAGCGGGGAGATTCGACCCAGGAGTTCGAGGTTCCCCGGCAGCCGAGCCAGACCGTGCTCGATGTGGTCACCTACATCCAGCGCATGCTCGACCCGACGCTCGCGTACCGCTTCGCCTGCCGCGTCGGCATGTGCGGCTCGTGCGCGATGACGGTCAACGGCGTGCCGAGATGGACCTGCAGAACTCATGTCGACAAGGTTCTCGAAAAAGACGCAATCAGCGTCGCGCCGCTGCGAAACCTGCCCGTCATCCGCGATCTCGTGGTGGACATGCGCGAGTTCTTCGACAAGTGGGCGCACGCCAAAGGCGAGTTCCGCGGCCGGCAGACCCGCAAGGACGATTTCGCGAGAGTGCCGCCGCAGTCCAGGGAACGAGTCCTGGTTGACAAAGGCATTGAATGCATCGGCTGCGGCGTGTGCTACGCGGCGTGCGACGTGGTGACGTGGAACCCGGACTACCTCGGTCCGGCGGCCCTGAACCGAGCCTGGACGCTCATCAACGATGTGAGAGACGGGGAAGCCCTCGGGCGGCTGCGCGCGGTCGCGGGCGACGCCGGCTGCCACGCGTGCCATACCCACGTGAGCTGCACCGAGCGCTGCCCGAAGCGCCTTTCTCCGACCGCCGCGATCGCGGGCCTGAAGCGCGAAGCGAGCAAGGCGGTGCTGCGCGGCGAGCTGTGAGCTACCGCGCCGAATCGTTTCTGTGGCTGCTGCAGCGCGCGAGCGCGGCGCTGCTGGCAGTCTGCGTGGTCGTTCATCTCGTCACGATCATCTACGCGGTGCAGGGCGGCCTGAGCGGCGAGGAAATTCTCGCGCGCACGCGCGGCAACGTGGGCTGGCTCGCGTTCTATTCGCTGTTCGTGCTCGCGGTGACGGTGCACGCGCCGATCGGGCTGCGCGCGGTGCTGGGCGAATGGCTGGCGTGGCGGAGCCGTTCAAGAGATTTCTTCTTGCTTGCGTTCGCCGGGCTGCTCGCATGGTCCGGGATGGCCGCCGTCGTGGCGGTGTTCGCATGAAGCAGCATTCTTCCTACTGGGCGTTCATGGTGCACCGGATCTCGGGGATCGCGCTGGCGCTTTTCCTGCCGCTGCACTTCTGGACGCTCGGGACCGCGCTGCAGGGCTCGCTCGCGTGGACCGAGCAGCCGCTCGTCAAGCTGGGCGAGTGGCTGATCGTGGTCGCGCTCGCGGCGCACCTGGGAGGCGGGCTGCGCGTGCTCGCGCTCGAGTTCCTGCCCTGGCGCGACTGGCAGAAAGGCCTGACGGCCGCGGCCGCCGCGCTCGCCGCCGCGGTGGGGCTCGCGCTCGCGCTGGCGCTGTAGAATTCCCCGCAGGAGGATTCCATGAAGAAGATCGTCGCATTCTTGTTCGGTGCGCTGCTCGCCACGAGCGCGGCTGCGCAGTCCTGGCCGCAGAAGCCGGTGCGCTTCATCGTGCCGTTCCCGCCCGGCGGCGCCACCGACATCTCGGCGCGCCTGCTCGGCGAGAAGCTGACCAAGATCTGGGGCCAGACGGTGATCATCGAGAACCGCGGCGGCGCGGGCGGCGGCGTAGGCGCGGCCGAAGCGGCGCGCGCCACGCCGGACGGTTACACGCTGTTCTTCCCGTCGGGCTCGGTGGTCACCGCGAACCAGCACGTCTACGCCAAGCTCGCGTACGACCCGGAGAAGGACTTCATCCCGGTCACCAAGGTGGTGTCGGGGCCGCAAGTGCTCACCGTGCCGGCCAGCTCGCCCTTTAAGAGCGTGAAAGATCTCATCGACCACGCGCGCGCCAACCCCGGAAAGCTGACTTTCGGCCACGCCGGCATCGGCTCGCAGACCCATCTCGCGGCCGAGAACTTCGTCTGGCAGGCGAAGGTCGACGCCCTGGCGGTGCCCTACAAGGGCGAAGGCCCCGGGCTCGCGGCGCTCGTCGGAGGCGAGACCAGCTTCTTCGTCGGCAACATGGCCGCCTCGATCGGGCACATCAACGGCGGCCGGCTGCGCGCGCTCGGCGTGACGAGCAAGGCCGAGGCGGCGCAGCTTCCCGGCGTGCCGCCGATCGCCAAGACCATCCCGGGCTTCGAGAACACCGGCTGGTTCGGCATCGTCGCGCCGGCCGGCACGCCGAACGACATCGTGCAGAAGGTCTACCGCGATACCAGGAAAGCGCTCGAGGCGAGCGACCTGCGCGGCCGGCTGTTCGTCCAGGGGCTCGCCCCGGTCGGAAACACGCCCGAGCAGATGGCGAAGGAGCTGAAGGAGGAGAGCGCGCTCTGGGCGCGCGTCGTGAAGGAGCGCAAGATTCAGGTCAAGTGAAAGTCGATCTTGCCCAGGTAGAGGAAGCCGCCAAGGAGCTGTACATCCGTGCGCTGAAGGCGCTGCCGCCGGACATCAAGCGCGGCTTCGAGGCGCTCGTCTCGGCCGAGACCGACGCCGGCGCGAAGCGCATGCTCGGCACCATGATGCGCAACATCGTGGTGGCGGAGCAGACCGACAACCTGCTGTGCCAGGACACCGGCATCCCGGTCTACAACGTGTGGATCGGGCGCGGTGTCGAGGTCGACGGCGTGGGCCTGAAGGAGGCGATCCGCCGCGGCTGCGCCCGCTCGACGCGCGAGTACTCGTTTCGCTCCTCGATCGTGCACCCGACCACGCGCGTGAACGAGCAGACTTCGACCGGGAGGGGAGTGCCCGTAATAAACCTGGACTTCATTCCGGAGCCCGAGGTCGTTTCCATCGAAATGATCCCCAAGGGCTCGGGGTCGGAGAACAATTCCTGGCTGCGCATGGCGGTGCCGGCGGAAGGCGTCGACGCCATCAAGACGTTCGTCGTCGACTGCGTGCTGGAAGCCGGGGGCAAGACCTGCCCGCCGACCATCGTCGGCGTGGGCGTCGGCGGCACCGCCGACCTTTGCGTGCATCTCGCCAAGGTGGCGGCGACGCGGCCGCTGGGCACGAGTTGCGAGGATCCCGAGGGCGCGAAGCTCGAGGCCGCGCTCACCGAGGCGGTCAACCTGCTCGGCGTCGGTCCGCAGGGGCTGGGCGGCGACTCCACCGCGTTCGCGGTGCACGTCGAGACCGCGGCGACGCACATCACCATGAACCCGGTCGCGGTGAACATGCAGTGCCACTCGGCGCGGCGCGCGCGCGCGACCTTTCGGCCTTCGGGGGTGGAATATGGCTTCTAGGCTCGCATGTCTGGCATTGCTGCTGCCGTTGTCGGTCGCGGCGGCGGAAGTCGCCGGGGTCAAGATCGACGACCGGACGCGAGTGGAGAATTCCGATCTCGCCCTGAACGGCGCGGGCGTGCGCACGCGCCTGTTCTTCCAGGTCTACGCCATCGGCCTTTATCTGCCGCAGAAGGGCTCGACCCCGGCGGCGATCCTCGCGCAGCCCGGGCCGAAGCGCGTCGCGATCCACATGCTGCGCGACGTCGGCGCCGACACCTTCACCGAGGCGCTCGCCGACGGCATCCGCGCCAATCACTCCGATGCCGAGGCGAGAGCGCTCGAGCCGCGCATCCGGGAGCTCGCGGCGATCATGGCCGAGCTCAAGGAAGCGAAGAAGGGGATGGCGATTGCCCTCGACTGGCTGCCCGCCAGCGGCACGGTGATGCTCGTCAACGGCTCGCCCCGCGGCAAGGCCATTTCGGGGGAAGACTTCTACCGCGCGCTGCTGCGCATCTGGCTCGGCGACAGGCCCGTGCAGGACGACCTGAAGAAGGCGCTGCTCGGCGGCTGATGCACTACGAGTTCACCACGCCGCTTACGGAAGAGGATGCGAGGAAACTGCGCGTCAACGATACGCTCACGCTGCGCGGCACGCTGTTCGGCATCCGGGACGCGACCCAGATCCACATGTTCGACCGAGGCCGCAAGACCCGCTTCGACCTGCGCGGCCATGCGGTCATCCATACGGCGCCCAACGTAAAGAAGACCGAAACCGGCTATGTCCCCGTTTGCGTCGGCACCACGACCTCCGAGCGCATGGAGCGCTTCACGGCGCCGCTGATGCGCGAGTATGGCGTGCGCCTCATTATCGGCAAGGGGGGGTTGCGAGACGATTCCCTGAACTCCTTTGTGAGGATGGGAGGCGCCTACCTCGCCATCATCGGGGGCACGGCGGCGCTCGAGACCACCTGGGTCGAGGCGATCGAGGACGTCGACCTCGACGACCTGCACCCCGAGTCGCTCTGGAAGTTCCGGGTCAACGGCTTCGGGCCCTTGCTCGTCGCCATGGACAGCCACGGCGAGAGCCTGTACTCGAAAGTCAGGGCCGCGGCGCAGCACAAGCGCGCCGAGGCGTTGAAGCGCCTGGGCGTACGGTAGAATTTCCACAACCCATGGGAGGAGTGAAATGATGTTCATTGCGCGCTTGCTTGCGCTGTGCGTGGTTCCGGTCGCGGCGCAGGCGCAGAACTTTTCCATCGCCACCGGCGGCACCGGCGGCGTCTACTACCCGCTCGGCGGCGGCATGGCCGCGGTGCTCTCCAAGCATGTGCCGGGCATGCAGGCCACCGCGGAAGTCACCGGCGGATCGGTCGCCAACCTGCAGCTGATCGGCACCGCCAAGCCTTATATCGCTCTGACGCAGGCGGACGCGGCAATCGACGCGCTCAAGGGCCAGGACAAGTTCGCCGGCAAGCCGATCCCGGTGCGCACGCTCGCGGTGCTGTACCCGAACCGCATGCACGTGGTTTCGATCGAGGGCACCGGCGTCACCAAGATCGGCGACCTCAAGGGCAAGCGCGCCTCCACCGGCTCGGGCGGCAGCGCCACCGAGGTGTTCGCTTTCCGCGTCATCGAGGCGGCGGGCCTGGACAGGGACCGCGACATGAAGCGCGAGCGCCTCGGCGTCGCCGAGTCGGTGAACGCGCTGAAAGACCGCAAGATCGACGCCTTCTTCTGGGTCGGCGGCCTGCCGACCGCCGCGGTGACCGATCTCGCCAGCTCGCCGGGGGTGAAGATCCGCATGATCGACATCGCCCACCTGGTGCCGGCCATGACCAAGAAGTACGGCAACATCTACATCAAGGACGTCATCGGGAAATCCGTCTACAAGGGCATGGAGGCCGACAACCAGGCCGCCACCGTGACCAACCTGCTGGTGGTGCACCAGAACCTGGACGACCCGACCGCGTACAAGATCGTCAAGGCGGTGTTCGACCATCGCGACGAGCTGATCCGGGTGCACAAGGAAGCCGAGAACATCAAGCTCGAAAACCAGAAGACCGAGGCCTCGTCGGTTCCCTGGCACCCCGGCGCGATCAAGTTCTTCGCGGAAAAGGGCATCAGGATCAACTGAGCCCCGCCGCGCACGCGAAAGCCCCGTCCGGAGCCTCCGGCGGGGCTTTTTGTTATGACTGAAGACGCCGTCCGACTGCACCAGCCGGCCGCCGAGGTGAGCGCGGAGGCGCTCGCGCGCGCCGAGGAGATGATCGAGCGCGAGGAGGGCGTCCACAACAAGCTCGCCGGCTGGCTCGCCGCGCTCGTCGCCACGGTCGCGGTCGTGATGTCGCTGTTCCATCTCTACACCGCGTACGCCATCGTGCGCCCCGAGCACCTGCGCGCGACGCACGTGGCGTTCGTGCTGTTCCTCACCTTCCTCGTGTTTCCGGTCGCGGCGCGCTTCCGTCACCGCGTGCTGTGGTGGGACTGGCTCCTCGCCGCCGCCGGCGTGGGAACCGCGGTCTACCTGATCCTCGGCGGCGACGAATTCTTCGAC
>DATIGR010000233.1:0-4494 GCA_035454645.1 Burkholderiales bacterium | reverse complement strand
CATCGCGCTCGGCGTGCGCGAGGCGCGCTATTCGCAGTTCGACATGGAGAAGGTGCTCGAGCGGCTGCTCGCCAAGGGCTCGATCGTGGTGAAGAAGGCGTATTGCGACTGGGACCGCTACAAGGAGTTCAAGGCCACGATGCACGCGGCGTCCTTCGAGCTGATCGAGATCCCGCACGTGCGCCAGTCGGGCAAGAACTCGGCCGATATCCGCATGGTGGTGGATGCGCTCGACCTGTGCTACACCAAGTCGCACGTCGACACGTTCGTCATCGTGAGCGGCGACTCGGATTTCTCGCCGCTCGTGTCCAAGCTGCGCGAGAACGCGAAGACCGTGATCGGCGTCGGCGTGAAGAACTCGAGCTCGGATCTCCTGATCAACAACTGCGACGAGTTCATCTACTACGACGACCTGGTGCGCGCCGAGGAGCAGAAGCGCCGCGCGGCGAAGAAGCGCCGCGAAGCCGCGCCGGCGGGCGGCGGCCACGACAAGAAGCAGGAAGCCTTCGACCAGATGCTGTCCACGCTCGAAGCGCTCGCCGCCGAGCGCGGACCGGAGGAGAAGATCTGGGGCTCGATGGTCAAGCAGGCGCTCAAGCGCAGGAATCCGGGCTTCAACGAGGCCTACTACGGCTTTCGCGCCTTTTCCGACCTGCTCGAGGAAGCGGCCGAGAAAGGCCTGATCAGGCTTGAGCCGGACGAGAAGTCGGGCGGCTACCTCATTCGTCCCGCCCAGTAAGCGCGAGCTCGCCGCCGCCGCGGGCAGGGGCATCCGGGACGTGCTCGCCCCCGGGCTGCGGGTCCTGTTCGTGGGAATCAACCCCGGCCTTTATTCCGCCGCGACCGGGCACCATTTCGCCCGGCCCGGGAACCGTTTCTGGCCGGCGCTGCACCGCGGCGGATTCACTCCGCGGCTGCTGCACCCGTCGGAGCAGGCCGAGCTGCTGCGCTACGGTTACGGCATCACGAATCTCGTCAATCGCGGCACCGCGACCGCGGACGAGCTCGCCCCGGCGGAGCTCGTCGCCGGGCAACGGCGGCTCGCCGCGAAACTGAGGCGCTGCCGGCCGCGGATCGTCGCTTTCCTGGGCATGGGCGCCTATTGCCACGCCTTCGGGCTGCGCCATGCGCCGGTCGGCCCGCAGCCGGAGAGGTTCGAAGGCGCCAGGGTTTGGGTGCTGCCCAATCCGAGCGGCCTGAACGCGAACTACCAGCTGCCGGCGCTCATCCGCCTGTTCAGGCAGCTGCGGCGACAAAGCTCGCTCAGGGAGGATTGAGCTGCTGGTAGACGGCGTTGGCGACGTTGAGCAGGTCTTCCTTGCTGATGTCGCCGGAAGAAAGCGCGTAGCCCATCTTGCTGTCGACCCAGTAGAACACGCGCACGTTGCCTTCGCGCGCATAGCGGAAAGCCGTGGAGCGGTTCGACCCCATGTCGCCCCGCACGTAAAGCGTAACGCGCGTGCCGCGGTTGCACTGGTACATGAAATGCGCGACAGGACCGTTATCTCCGGGCAGGAGCCTGCCGCCGACCAGGCTGTAGCCGACCGATTCGAGCCGGGGCGCGCGCAGCTGCGCGCCGAGGCGCTTGGAAAGCCACTTGACGAGGTGCTCCTCCTGGTCGGCAGCGACCTCCACGGGGTGGCGTACTTCGGGCGAATAGGTGGCGTGGGCAACCGCTGCGCGCCGCGCCATCAGGTCCACGGAGTCGGTCGCTGCGGCCGGAAGCGCCTGGGTCGAGCGAAGGTGCCAGCCGGCAATGCCGCCCAGAGCAGCGCCGAGTGCGACCCCGAGCGCAATCATGGCGACCCGGCGGGCGCGGCCCACAGGCAGTGCCCGCCTCAGCCGCTCTGGAACCGGCTCTTCCAGCACGCCCTTGTAGGTGCTGCGCAGCTCCTCGGCGATGCGCCGGTAGCCTTCGATGCGCTCGGCTTCGTCGGGATGCGAGGCGAGCCAGGCGGCGACATCGGCGCGGCGCGACTCGGGCAGCTCGCCGTCGGCGTAGGCCTGCAGATCGGATTCGGTGACCGGTTCGCTCACTTCACCACCTTCAGCTTCGCGCTCAGCGGCTGGCCCAGCATCATCGCGCGCAGCTTCTCGCGGGCGCGCGACAGCCGCGACATCACCGTTCCGATCGGGATGCCGAGCGTGCGCGCCACCTCGGCGTAGCTCATTTCCTCGAGCGTGACGAGGAGCAGCACGGCGCGCTGCTCCTGCGGCAGCCGCGTGATCGCCCGGTCGAGGTCGCGCACGAGCAGCGCGTCGCTCTGCGGCGCGCGCTGCGCAAGCTCGGGCATCTCGTCGCCGAGCGTATCGGTGGCGCGTGAGGCGCGCACCCGGTTGACGTGTACGTTGTGCATCACGGTGAAGAGCCACGCGCGCAGGTCGGTGCCGCGGCGGTAGAGGTGCAGCTTCGCCCACGCGCGCTCCAGCGTGTCCTGCACCAGATCGTCGGCGGTGGAGCGGTCGCCGACCAGCGCGCGGGCGTAGCGCCGCAGCCGCGGGATCAGCTCAACCAGGCGCTCGGCTTCGTTCATAGAGGGAACAAGGCTCTTGCCGCCGCTATTCCACGCTATTTGGGGGGTTCAGGCAATGGCGGGAGCGAGCGCAGGTAGGCAATGAGCGCGTTCAGGTCCTCCTGGATGAGCTGACTCGTGGTGTTGGTGATGACTTCGCTCATCTCCTTCGCAGGCACGTCGCCCTCCGCGGTAAGCCCGGTGGTCAGGAAATTGCGCAAGTCGGCGTCGCTCCAGCTCTTGAGCCGGGTCGGCGTGAGGTTCGGGGCGACGTCCTTGGCGCCCGCGAGGAACTGGCTGCGCTTCGGCGCGCCGAGGAAGTTGCGCGGCGTGTGGCATTCGCCGCAATGGCCGAGCGCCCTCGTGAGGTAGCCGCCGCGGTTCAGCAGCGCGCTCTTCGCCGGGTCGGGAACGAAGGGTCCCGGATTGAAGAACAGCCATTTCCAGATGCCGAGGAGGAAACGCCAGCGGTACAGGAAGCCGAGCTGATGCGGCTCGCTCTGCCGGCTGCTCGGCGGCAGAGCGCGGAAGTAGGTCCAGAGGTCGCGCAGATCGCCGTCGGCGATCAGCGTGAAGGAGGTGTACGGGAAAGCGGGGTAGTAATGCGCCCCGTCGGGGCGGCGCCCTTCGCGCAACGCCCGCATGAAATCCGCCTCGGTCCAGCGCCCGATGCCGGCCTGCGGGTGCGGCGTGATGTTGGGTCCGTAGAACGTGCCGAACGGCGTCTTCAGCGCGCGGCCGCCGGCATAGGGCGTCGCCTTCTCCTTGTCCTCGGTGTGGCAGGCGAGGCAGCCGCCCGCTTTCGCAAGATAATCGCCGCGCTTTGCGTCGCCCTGGGCGAAGACAAGCGTGGCAGAGCAAAAAAGCAAAAGCCCCGCCAAGGCGGGGCTTCGTCGCATCACGTCGGTTACTTCTGCCGGAAGCCCTCGTGGCAGGCGCCGCACACCTTGCCGACCGCGGCGTATTGCTGCTTCACGCCCGCCTCATCCTTCGCGCGCGCCACCTGGCCGAGCTTCATGGTTTCCGCCTGCAGTCTCTGCGCAAGCTCGTCGAACTTGGCCCGCTGCGACCACACCTCGGGCAGCGCCCGGCTTTTCTCGCCCTTGGTATTCTCGTGGAACCCATCCCAGGGCATCTGCGCCAGGTTCTCGAGGTACGTGGCGTTGCGCGAGACGACGTCCGCGTTGTAGGGCGACACTTTGCCCGACGCCATGCCGGCGATGGGGCCCCAATACTTCGCGATCAGCGTCATCGCCGATTGCCGCTGCTTCACCAGCACCTCGGGCTTGACCTGCGCAAGCGCGCTGCCCGCGATGCCGCCGAGGGCGATCGCAATGCCGGCTGCCACAAGGGTCTTCTTCATGGGTTCCTCCTCTAGTCGCGGCACGCGCCGCACGGGTGAAAACACTGCCGCCGAAGCAACTATTCCCTAGCGCAGCCCGGCGGCGTACTCGGCCACGGCGCGGATTTCCCGCTCCGTCATGCGCGCGGTCACCCCGCGCATCATGCCGTTCGGATCGTTCGCCCGCGCGCCGTCCTTGAAAGCCTTGAGCTGGCCGGCGATGTACTCGGCGTACTGCCCGGCAATTCGCGGGTACTGCGCGGGCATGCCGGCGCCGGCGGGGCCATGACACCCGGCGCATGCAGGCACGCCCGTGGCGGTGTTGCCGCCTCGCCAGACTTTCTGGCCGAGCGCGGCAAGGTTCTTGTCGGCGGCGGCGGCCGGTCTGAGCTTCTGCCCGGCGTAAAAGGCCGCCAGGCCTTTCATGTCGGATTCGGAGAGGTTCGCCACCATGCCCGCCATGATCGCGTTCTCGCGCGCCGCCTTCTTGCCCCCCTGCGCCTTGAAGTCGACGAGCTGCTTGTGCAGGTACTCGGGGATCTGGCCCGCGATCTTGGGATTCACCGGCGCGGTGCTGTTGCCGTCGGCGGCATGGCAGGCGGCGCACACCTGGTTCGCAAGGCTCTCCGCCTTTTTCAG
>DATIGR010000232.1:0-6512 GCA_035454645.1 Burkholderiales bacterium | reverse complement strand
CCCGTAGACGTAGTCGAAGCGCTCGCGCAGCTCGCCCTCGAGGCGCAGCGCGCCGAGGCGCAGGTTGTCCTCGACGCTGAACGGCGCGAACATCAGGCGCCCTTCGGGCACCAGGCGGATGCCGCGCGCGACGATGCGGTGTGCCGGCTCGTCCACAATATTTTTCTCGTTGAAGAGCACTTGCCCGCTGCGTTGCCGGATGGTGCCGGTGAGCGCGGCGAGCAGCGTCGACTTGCCGGCGCCGTTCGGACCGAGGAGCGCGACCGTCTCGCCCGCCGCGACCTCGAGCGAGACGCCCTGCAGCACGCTCGCCGCGCCGTAGGAGGCGCGCAGGTCAGAGAGCCGCAGCATCGCCCAGGTAGGCGTCGATCACGGCGGGGTGCGAGCGCACCTCGCCGGGCGTGCCCTCGGCGATCTTGGCGCCGAAGTTGAGCACCACCACGCGGTGCGCGAGCGGCAGGAGGAAGTGCATGTCGTGCTCGATCAAGAGCACCGCGATGCCGCGCGCGGCGATGCCGCGGATCACCGCGCCGATGCGCTCGGCCTCGGCGAGCGTGAGCCCCGCCGCCGGCTCGTCGAACAGCAGCAGCTTCGGCTCGCCGGCGAGCGCGCGCGCGATCTCGAGCAGGCGGCCCTGGCCGAACGACAGCCGCTCGACCGGCGCGTCGCGCAGCTCGGCGAGGCCGACGAACCCGACCAACTCCTCGGCGCGCCGGCGCTGCTCGTTTTCTTCACCCATTGACTTGCTGGAGAAAGGATTGCTCCGAAAGCGCGTGTGCGCGCCGACCAGCACGTTCTCGAGCACGCTCATCCCCTCGAACGGCCGGTTGTGCTGGAACGTGCGCATGATGCCGCGGCGCGCGATCTCGTGCGGCCGCAGGCCGCGGATCGATGAATCCAGGAACACCATTTCCCCTTCGTCGGCGGCATAGGCGCCGGCGATCAGGTTGAAGGTGGTGCTCTTGCCGGCGCCGTTCGGGCCGATCAGGCCGAGGATCTCGCCCGCGCGGATCTCGAAGCCGAGGCCGGACACGGCCGTGAGCCCGCCGAAGCGCTTAGTGAGGTTTCTGACCTGAAGAATACTTGTCATAGAGTCCGACCAGGCCGCGGGGCTGGAGCAGGATCGCGGCCACCATCAGCACGCCGAACACCAGCGCGTGGTGGTGCCCGATCAGCGGCGAGAGCACGAACGGCAGCAGATAGAGCAGCACCGCGCCGATGACCGCGCCGACGTGGCGCCCGGAGCCACCGACGATCACCATGAAGAGCAGCAGGAACGCGTTCTCGAGCCCGAAGATCGGCGGGTTCACCGTGTTGTCGACGAAGGCGTACACCATGCCCGCCACGCCGGCGAGCACGCTGGTCAGCGTGAAGGCGACCACCTTGGTGCGCGCCACGTCGATGCCCATCGCCGCCGCCGCCTCGGGGTTGTCGCGCACCGCGCGGCAGGCGCGGCCGAACCACGAGCGGTCGAGGCGCAGGAGCACCGCGTACGTCGCGAGGACCAGAACCACGATCACCACCGTGTACCACGGCCCGGTGATGTGCACGCCGAGCACCGGCGGCAGGCGATAGTCGACCAGGCCTCCGGTTCCGCCGGTCACGGCTCCGCCTTCGTTCAGCACCACGATGAAGAGCTGCGCGAGCGCGAGCGTGGCGAGCGCGAGGTAGAAGCCCTCGAGCCGGGTCGACGGAATCGCGACCGCGAGCGCGATCACGCCGCACACCAGCACTCCCGCCAGGATTGCGAGCGGCAGCGGGATGCCGAGCTGGAACAGAAAGATCACCACGGCGTAGGCGCCGATGCCGTAGAACACGAAGTGCGAGAACGCGATCTGGCCGCAAATGCCGAAGAGGAAGTTGTAGCTGAGCGCGAGCGCGATCCAGAGCAGCAGCTTGCGGTAGACGTCGTTGTAGTAGCTCGTCAGGAAGAACGCGAGCGCCGACATGACGAGCGCCGCGGCGATCCAGCCGACAGACCTTCTCATGCGCGAGCGCGCAGCAGGCCGGTCGGCCGCACCAGCAGGAACAGCATCAGCAGAACGAGCGGCACGCCCTGCGCGTAGCCCGCGGGAAGCGGCGCGTAGCGCACGGTGAGCTGCTCGGCGAAGGAGACCAGCAGCCCGCCGAGCAGCGCGCCCTCGACGCGGCCGACGCCGCCGATCACGAGCGCGGTAAAGCCCTGGATGGCGAGCGGCACGCCCATCAGGTAGTGCGCCGATACGTTGGGCGCGACCAGCAGCCCGGCGAGCCCCGCCACGGCCGCGCCGCCGGCGAAGGAAGCCGCGGTCACGCGCGCGAGATCGATACCCATCAGCGCCGCGGCCCTGCGGTTGAGCGAAACCGCCTCGAAGCTCCTGCCCCAGATCGTCTTCTCGAAGAACAGCCAGACCGCCGCGAACACTGCGAGCGTAGTCCCGATCATGAAGTATTTCAGATACTCCCAGCCGACCGGCTCGGGCACCTGGTAGGGGTCCGGGCCGAAGTAGAGCGAGATCGACTCGCGGAACACCACCAGCATGCCGAGCAGCGCCAGGATCGGGGCGAGAAGCGGCGCGCCGCGCTCGGCGAGCGGCCGCACCGCGACGCGCTCGGTCGCCCAGCCGACGAGCAGCATGAAGCCGAGGATCGCGGCCATGCCGAGCGGATACGGCAGCTCCATTCTCGACAAGAAAAGAAAACCGCCGAAAGCGCCGACCATGGCCCACTCGCCGACCGCGAAGTTGATGATCCCGGTCGGCCGGATCATCAGCAGGTAGGCGAGCGCGACTAGGCCATAGATACAGCCCGAGGCGGCTGCGCTTACGGACAGCTCAAGAAAATCTCGCAATCACTTCTGGCCGACGTGGACGACGCGGCCTTGCTTGTCGCCCTCGTACACCCGCACCACCATGCCGTTCGGGTCGAAGCCGGTGCGCTTGCCTTCCGGGAACCCGTACTTCATTCCCCGGGCGCCCATGACGCCGGAGAAGGTCAGCGACTGCATCGCGGCGCGGATCTTCTCCTTGTCGGTCGAGCCGGCCTGCCGGATCGCCTCGGTCACCATCCGGATGCCGTCGTAGCCGTAGCCGTGGATGTTGTAGGGCAGCTTGCCGATGGCCTTGCGGTAGTCGGCTTCGAACTTCTTCACCTCGGGCTTCTCCGGGTCGTAGGCGTCCACGAAGGTGATGCCGTTCAGCAGCCCCTTGGCGACCGACATGTACTGCGGCACCGAGAGGTTGTAGGAGGAATGGATCGGGAACTTGAGCCCCATCTGGCGGTAGGCGCGCAGGATCAGCACGTTCTCGGGCGTGAGCACGCCGGCCATGAACATGGCGTCGGGCTTGGCGGCGCGGATCTTCTGCATCTGCGGCTCCGCCGAGGTGGCGCCGCGCGGCACCACTTCCTCGGTTACGACTTCGATATTTGAAGCCTCCAAGCCTTTTCTGAAAAACCTTGCCAGGAGCTGACCGAGGTCGGAGTTGTCGCTGATCAGCGCCACGCGCTTCAGCTTCTTGGCCCTGGCATGCGACAGCAGGGTGGCGATCTGGATCGAGCCGAGCGGCCCGGTCTGCCAGAAATAGGGGTTCGCGAGCTGCGTGGTGAGCGTGTCGCCCGAATTCATCGGCGTCATCTGCGGCGTCTTCGCCTCGAGCGTCACGTTCTGCTGCTGCTGGGTCGCGGGCGTGAGCGTGATGCTGAGGATGAACACCGCGCCCGCGTCGACGAGCTTGCGCGCCATCGCCGCCGAGACGTCCGGGCGGCCCTGGTCGTCCTCGATCAGGAGCTCGATCTTGCGCCCGAGGACGCCGCCGGCCTGGTTGATCTGGTCGGCGCCGAACTGGATGCCTTCCAGCGTGGGCTCCGAGTACGGCTTCGCCGGGCCCACCCGGTCGGTGATCACCCCGATTTTGACCGTTTCCTGGGCGAGGACCGGGCCGGCCGCGAGCGCCAGGACGAGCGCAAGGATCCTTTTCATCAACCCCCTCCTTAGTCGAGCAGATTCCGCTTGGCCATCCATCCTACACAAAGATCCACCGCCTGCTGGAGAAGCTCCGGCTGGCCCTGGTAGTAATGGGTCGCTCCCTTGATGACGTGGAAAGCCTTGTCCCGGCTGCCCGCGGCGTCGTGGATGATGCGCGCGTGCGGCTGCGGCACCGCGTCATCGGCCGAATTCTCGATCGCGAGCAGCGGCACGCCGATCGAGCGGGCGCACTTCGGGCCGTCGGCGTTGGAGTCGTCGATCGACCACTGCGAGAGCCAGGCGCGCAGCGTCGAGAAGCGGCCGATCCCCACCGGCCCGGTGTTCGCGGTCTCGGGTCTTCCGAGGTAGCACCAGCGGGGCTTGCGGTCGTTCGGGTCCACCGCCGGGTCCATGAAGCGCAGGTCGCACATCGTGCGGTAGGTGACGAACCCCCGCTCCATCTCGTCGCCCTCGAGCTTTTTCAGGGTTTCTTTCACCCAGGCCGTGCGGCGTCTGATCCTCGAAAGCTGCGCCTGCCTGAATCTGCCAACAAAAGCTTCTGAATACGGGGGCTGGTTGGGGCACTTCGGGTGGTAGATGTCGAGCTCGAGGTCGCGCTCGTCCGGGTTCGCCTCGTCGATCACCGAGGGATCGATCCACTCCGACAGCATGCGCGCGCGCGAAAGGTGCGCCGCCTGGAAGATCATGGCGTCGGCCGGGACCAGGTTCTTGAGATCCACCGGATCTCCTGCAGGCGTTTCAGTGACGGAGGGCTTTTCCGCCTGCGATTGATAGAACAGCGCGAGCGATCCGCCGCCCGACCAGCCGCAGAGCACGACCTTGTCGTAGCCCCACTCCTCCTTCGCCCGGCGCAGGTAGGCGCCCAGGTCGAGCAGCACCTTCTCCATGATGAGCGGCGTGTCGTTCTTCGCGAAGCGCGAGCCCGCGCACAGCACGTGCACGCCGGCGCGGGCGAGCGCCTGGGGCATCGGCAGAAGCTGCAGCGTCGAAGAGGGATGCATGAAAACGGCGAGCGTCCTCGAGCGCCGGCCTTTCGGCACGAAGCGCACGCCCTCGCAGTTGACCGCGCCCTGCGTGCCCGCGAAGCCGTAGACCTCGGTGAAGCCTGCGGTCTCCTTGTACTGCACGTGCACCCACTCGGGTGCAAGCGGGAATTTCACGCAGCGTTTCTACTTCTGGTGCACCCAGTCGGCGTGGTGCGGCGCCTTCTTGGTCTTCGACCACTCCTGCAGCATCTCGTCGCTCACCGCGGCGAGGCGCTTCTTCATCTCCGGCGTCGTGGTGTCCACGGCGAGCTCGAGGCGGTGCCCGTTGGGGTCGAAGAAGTAGATCGACTGGCAGATGCTGTGATCGGTCGGGCCGATGACTTCGATGCCGAGCTTCTCGAGCTTCGCCTTGTAGGCCATCAGCGTCTTCATGTCCGGCACGCGCAGCGCGAGGTGCTGCACCCAGAGCGGCGTGTTCTCATCGCGGCCCATCGGCGGCGATTCCGGGATCTCGAAGAACGCGACGTAGCTGCCGTCGTCCATGCGGAAGAAGATGTGCATGTACGGGGAGCGCTCGCCGGTGCTCGGCACCCGGTCTTCCGACATCGCCATCGCGTACTCGAGGCCGAGCACCCGGGTGTAGAACTCGGCCGTCTGTTTCGCGTCCTTGCAGCGGTACGCGACGTGGTGCAGGGATTTGATGTCCATATAATCGATTATTTCCCACGGAGGAGACATGGACAAGCGAAATCACCAGGAACGCTACGACGCCGGGCTCAAGACCCGCCGCGAGGTGCTCGGCGCGCCCTACGTCGACAAGGCGATGGCCGGCGTCGACGAGTTCAGCCGCGAGTTCGTCGAGCTGCTCAACACCTACTGCTGGAACGACATCTGGAACCGGCCCGGGCTGCCGCGCAAGACCCGCTCGATCCTCAACCTCGGCATGCTGTGCGCGCTCGGCAAGGAGCACGAGCTCAAGCTCCACATCCGCGGCGCGCTCAACAACGGGCTCACCAAGGACGAGATCAAGGAAGTGTTCCTCCAGGTGGCCATCTATTGCGGCGTTCCCGCCGCCGTGGTCGCGTTTCGCTGCGCCAAAGAGGTCTTCCAATCCTGAAAATAGGCTTCATCGGCCTCGGGGTCATGGGGCGCCTCATGGTGGCGAACCTCGAGGCCGCCGGCTACACGGTTCTGACGTACGACATCAAGAAAACCGGCAATCGAAAGTCCCCCGCCGAAGCCGCGCGCGCAGCCGATGCGCTGATCACCATGCTGCCCGACGGCGAGGCGGTGCGCGAGGCGGTGCTCGACGCCCTGCCCGCGCTCAAGCCCGGCGCGGTGGTCGTCGACATGAGCTCTTCCGATCCCGCGGGCACCCGCGCTCTCGGCCGCGCGTTGAGAGCCAAGGAGATCGGAATGGTGGATGCGCCGGTGTCGGGCGCGAAGTTCAAGGCGAAGGACGCCACGCTCGCGATCATGGCGGGCGGCGAGCTGGAGGATTTCGCCCGGGTGCTGCCCGTGCTGCAGAAGCTCGGCAACCAGATCTTCCACGTCGGCCCGCT
>DATIGR010000231.1:0-9495 GCA_035454645.1 Burkholderiales bacterium | reverse complement strand
GCTCGATCATGTTCCGGGAATCGAAAAGCAGGACGGCGTTGTCAAAGTGGGCCCGAACATGATGACCGGGCATCGCGGCGTCTTCGCCGGCGGCGACATGGTGCCTTCGGAGCGCACCGTGACCGTTGCGGTCGGGCACGGCAAGAAGGCGGCGAGGCACATCGACGCCTGGCTCAGGGGCAAGACCTATCAGAAGGCCGAAGAACACGAGACCGCGAGCTTCGACAAGCTCAACCCCTGGTACTACTCCGACGCGCCGAAGACGGTGCGCCCGATGCTCGACGTGATCCGGCGCCAATCGACTTTCGACGAGGTGCAGGGGGGGCTGGACGAGACCAATGCGCTGTTCGAGGCGCGCCGCTGCCTGTCGTGCGGCAACTGCTTCGAGTGCGACAACTGCTACGGCGTCTGCCCCGACAACGCGGTGATCAAGCTCGGGCCGGGCAGGCGCTTCGAGTTCAACTACGACTACTGCAAGGGCTGCGGCCTGTGCGCCGCCGAGTGCCCGTGCGGCGCGATCAAGATGGTGCCGGAAGCGATCTGAGCGCCGTCCTCGTCGCCTATTCGAGCATCGAGGGGCACACCGCGCGCATCGCGCAGCGCATCGCCGAGGTGCTGCGCAGCGCGGGCCATCGAGTCGACCTGCTGCCCGCCGGCCCGTACCTCGCCTGGTCGGACTACGCCGGCGTGATCGTCGGCGCTTCGGTGCACTACGGCCACCATCCCGCCCGGCTTTGCAGCCAGCTGCACGCATGCCGAAATGAGCTGGCCAACAGGCCCAGTGCGTTCTTCTCGGTCAGCCTGGGCGCGAAGGAGCACTACGCCAAGAAGTTCCTGCGCCGGGCCGGGTGGCGGCCGCAGCTCACTGCGGTATTCCGGGGAGCGCTCCAGTACAGCAGGTACGGCCCGATCAAGCGCCGGGTCGTGCAGGCGTTCGCGGCCGTCGGCGGCCACGACACTGATACCTCGAGGGACTACGACTACACGGACTGGAAGGCGGTGGACAGCTTCGCCACCGCCTTCTCCGCGCTGGTCACTTGAGCTTGGTCGCCTGGATGTCGGCCTTGGCGCCGAAGCCGATCGTCGTCGGGAACGATACGAAATGCCCGCGCGAGGTCACGTTGTCGTCGTGCACCGCGAACGAGAATGGGTACGCAGTGCCTTCGCGCAGCGCCTTGTCGTCGTCATTGGCGAGATTGAGCTTCCGCGCCCAGAGGACCGTCCAGGTGCCGTCTTTCCAGACACCTTTCGCGTCCGCGTTGTCCGCGGCCGAGCCTGCGGCGGCCTCACGACTGACGACGTACTGCGAAACCAGGTCGCCCTCCTTCCAGCCGGCATTCGGATCGAACGCGACCGCCGTCTGCCCGGGAACCATCACGCTGGCAATCTTGTTCAGGTCCTCGATGCGCAGCGCCTTCTTGCCGACTTTCTTCTCGTCGTACATGAACTTCGGCTGCTTGGTGCCGGCGTCGATGTTGGAAGCAAACGGGTTCTTGCCGGCGTCGAAGTTGCGCCATTCCAGCACGTAGCCGTCGTCGGCCATGCCGACCGGATTGGAGCGATGCGCGCGCCACTGGATGAGATCCAGGAATACGCCGTCGGACTTCAGCTTGGCGATCTCCTCCAGGCTCCTGCCCCGGTCCCACGATGCCGCCGCATCGGTGCGCGTCGCGGGCAGGTACTTGCGCACGTCGCTCTTCTTGATCGCCTGGAAGAAGGCGCTCGCCTTGACTTCGGCCGCGCTCGGCTGGTTCGGGGCGTCACGCTCGCCGTTGTGGCAGGTGATCCAGCAACCCTGGGCCGAATAGGCGGGCACCTTGCCGTCGCCGATCATCATCGACAGCCGGTCTTCGTAGATTCCCGGCTGCTCGCCCTTGCGGGCAGACGCCGCGAGCTTCTGCGCGCCGTAGGGCTTCCACTCCTTGCCATCGAAGCGGTAGAACGGATAGGCGTCGCCCGGATGCGGGCTCTGGGTCTTCCACCCGAAGCGGAAGTAGGCGTACTCCGGGTCGTAAGCGACCTGCAGGTTCAATTGCAGCGAGCCGTTCTTCCCGCCCACCGGCGTCGGCTCCAGCGGCCCGCCCTTGACGATCTTGTCGCCGAGCTTCGCCTCCTGGCCCTTGTGGCAGGAAACGCACGGCGTGCCGTACGCCACCACCGCCGAGCCCTGGTGGGCGGGACTGCGCAGCCACTGGTAGGTGGACTGGCCGGGATAGAAGAGCGTGAGCGACTTTGCCGGCACGCGGCTCCAGTCTATGGTCGCGGGGTCCGCGGCCCAGGCGGAACCGGCAAGACCGGCTGCGATCACCGAAAGCGGCAGCGCGAACGTCTTCATTGAGGCCTCCTTGGGCATATGACCTCATCCTGCGCTTCGGCGGGGAGGGGGAGTTGAGCCAGATCAAGTACAGGGGCGGCGAGCGGCGGACACTACCCGGAAATCCAGCGAATCGGAGCACAGAGGAGCGACCATGAACCGCATCCCCGGAACCTCGGCGCCGGCTTCCCCGCGCGGCTTGACGCTGCTGCACGACCCGATGCTCAACAAGGGCACCGGATTCACCGAGCAGGAGCGCGACGCGCTCGGCGTGCGCGGCCTGCTCCCGGCCAACGTGCTGTCGCAGGACCAGCAGGCCGAGCGCACGCTGCGCCACATCCGGGCGCAGCCGAGCGACCTGGAGAAGTACATCGAGCTGAACGCGCTGCACGACCGCAACGAGTCGCTGTTCTTCCGCGTGGTGTGCGACCACATCGACGAGATGCAGCCGCTCATCTATACGCCCACCGTCGGCCTCGCGTGCCAGAAGTACGGCCACATCTTCCAGCGCCCGCGCGGGCTTTTCATCTGCGCCAACGACCGCGGGCGCGTCGAGCAGGTGCTGCGCAACTGGCCCTACCGGGCGGCGATCATCGTGGTCACCGACGGCGAGCGCATCCTCGGCCTGGGCGACCTGGGCGCCAACGGCATGGGCATCCCGGTCGGCAAGCTCTCGCTCTACACCGCCTGCGCCGGCATCCGGCCCGAGCTGTGCCTGCCGGTGATGCTGGATGTCGGCACCGGCAATGACGAGCTGCTCGCCGACCCGTTCTACGTCGGCCTGCGCCAGCGCCGGCTGCGCGGCGCGGCCTACGACGAGCTCGTGGACGAGTTCATCAACGCGGCGCAGAAGGTATTCCCGGGCGTGCTGATCCAGTTCGAGGACTTCGCCAACCACAACGCCTTCCGCCTGCTGCACCGGTACCGCGACCAGGTGTGCACCTTCAACGACGATATCCAGGGCACCGCGGCGGTGGTGCTGGCGGGGCTGCTGTCGGCGCTGCGCGTCACCGGGGAGAAGCTCGCCGAGCAGAGGTTCCTGTTCCTCGGCGCGGGCGAGGCCGCGACCGGGATCGCCAACCTGATCGTCGCCGCCATGGGCGAGGAGGGCCTCGCCGCTGACGAGGCGCGCAAGCGCTGCTGGCTGTTCGATTCGCACGGCCTGGTGGTGGCGAGCCGCGGCGACCTCGCCGAGCACAAGCGGCCGTTCGCGCACGCCGAGCAGGCGATCGCCGATTTCCCGAGCGCGGTGCGCGAGCTCTGCCCGAGCGCGATCATCGGCGTCGCCGCCGTCGGCGGCACGTTCACCGGCGAGGTGCTGCAGGACATGGCGCGCATCAACCGCCGCCCGATCGTGCTCGCGCTCTCCAACCCGACCTCGAAGTCCGAGTGCACCGCCGAGCAGGCCTACCGCCAGACCGGCGGGCAGGCGCTCTTTGCGTGTGGCAGTCCGTTTGATCCAGTGGTAATTGAGAACAAGACCTACGTACCGCGGCAGGGCAACAATTCGTACATCTTCCCCGGGGTCGGCCTGGGCGTGATCGTGAGCGGCGCGCGACGCGTCACCGACGAGATGTTCATGGCCGCGGCGCGCACGCTGGCGGCGATGGTCACCGAGGAGGACCTGGCGCAGGGCAGCCTCTATCCGGCGCTGCCGCGCATTCGCGAAGTCTCGGCTCGCATTGCCGCCGCGGTCGCGCAGGTCGCGTACCGGCGCGGGCTCGCGGCCTCGACGCCGCCGGCCGACGTGCTGGCGTACGTGAAATCGCAGATGTACGACGCGCGGTATTGAAGTGCATTTGATCCAGATCAAACGGGAAGATCACCCCTCGGGTGCAATGCGCCGATGCGCAGGAGGCAGGTTCTCGGCGGTGAAGCGGTAGAGATCGTGAGCGCGGTCGTTTCGGCGCTGCCCGGCCAGCGCGAGCGGCTGCGCGCCGCGATGCTCGGCCTGCCGGGCGTCGAGATCCACGGCGAAACGCGCGACGGCCGGTTCATCGTGACGATCGAATCGACCGGCGAAGCGACCGCAGGCGACACGCTCCTCGCTTTGCATCGCCTCGAAGACGTGCTCGCCGCGGCGCTCGTTTCCCACTATGAAGCTCGATAGGCGCGCCTTCCTCAAGGCCCACGCGGTCGCCGCCGCGGCGTCCGTCGCCGGCATTCCCGTAAAGGGGGTTTCTCAAGAAAAAGACGGCATCCGCTGGGACAAGGCGGCGTGCCGCTTCTGCGGCACCGGCTGCAGCGTGCTCGTCGGCACGCGCGACGGCCGCGTGGTCGCGACCCAGGGCGACCCGGAGTCGGAGGTGAACCGGGGACTGCACTGCGTCAAGGGCTACTTCCTCTCGAAGATCATGTACGGCGCCGACCGGCTGAAGACGCCGCTGCTGCGCAAGAGGAACGGGGTCTACGACAAGAATGGCGAGTTCACGCCGGTGTCGTGGAAGGAAGCCTTCGATGTGATGGCGGCGAAGTGGAAGGAGGCGCTGAAGGCCGGCGGCCCGACGAGCGTCGGCATGTTCGGCTCCGGGCAGTGGACGATCTGGGAGGGCTACGCCGCGGCCAAGCTCCTGAAGGCCGGGTTCCGCTCGAACAACCTCGACCCGAACGCGCGCCACTGCATGGCATCCGCGGTCGCCGGCTTCATGCGCACCTACGGCATCGACGAGCCCGCCGGCTGCTACGACGACCTGGAGGCCGCGGACGCCTTCGTGCTCTGGGGCTCGAACATGGCCGAGATGCACCCGGTGCTGTGGACGCGCATCACCGACCGGCGCCTCATGAACCCGCACGTCAAGGTGGCGGTGCTCTCGACCTACCAGCACCGCGGCCACGAGCTCGCCGACCTGCACATGATTTTCCGGCCGCAGACCGACCTCGCGATCCTGAACTTCATCGCCCACCACATCATCAGCACGGGCCGGGTGAACCAGGAGTTCGTGTCGAAGCACGTCAACTTCGCGCTCGGCAACGCCGACATCGGCTACGGCCTGCGGCCCGAGGACGAGCGCGAGAAGCGCGCGGCGAACGCGGCCAACGCCGAGGCGATGAAGCCGATCTCCTTCGACGAGTACGCCAGATTTGTCTCAAGTTATTCGGTTGAATCGGTTTCAAGGCTTTCCGGCGTGCCCGCTCGGCTGCTGGTCGAGCTCGCCGAGCTGTACGCCGACCCGAAGCGCAAGGTGGTGTCGCTGTGGACGATGGGCTTCAACCAGCACACGCGCGGCACCTGGGTGAACCAGCTTTGCCACAACGTCCACCTCCTCACCGGCAAGATCGCCGAGCCGGGAAACCACCCGTTCTCGCTCACCGGCCAGCCCTCGGCGTGCGGCACCGCGCGCGAGGTCGGCACCTTCTCGCACCGCCTGCCCGCCGACATGGTGGTGGCGAACCCGAAGCACCGCGAGATCGCGGAGAAGATCTGGAAGCTTCCGGCGGGCACGATCCCGGAGAAGCCCGGCTACCACGCGGTGATGCAGAACCGGATGCTGAAGGACGGCAAGCTCAACGCCTACTGGGTGCAGTGCACGAACAACATGCAGACCGCTGCCAACCTGATGCAGGAGACCTGGCCCGGCTACCGCAACCCGAAGAACTTCGTCGTGGTCAGCGATCCTTACCCGACCGTGACCGCGATGGCCGCCGACCTCATCCTGCCCACCGCGATGTGGGTGGAGAAGGAGGGCGCGTACGGCAACACCGAGCGCCGCACCCAGTTCTGGCGCCAGCAGGTGAAGGCCCCGGGCGAGGCAAGATCGGACCTCTGGCAGATCGTCGAGTTCTCCAGGCGCTTCAAGGTCGAGGAAGTCTGGCCGCCCGAGCTGGTGAAGCAGAAGCCCGAGTACCGCGGCAAGACGCTGTACGACGTGCTGTTCGCCAACGGCCAGGTGAACAGATTCTCCGAAGAACCCAATGACGAATCCCGGCACTTCGGTTTCTACCTGCAGAAGGGGCTGTTCGAGGAATACGCGCAGTTCGGGCGCGGCAAGGCGCACGACCTCGCCGACTTCGACACCTACCACAAGGTGCGCGGCCTGCGCTGGCCGGTGGTCGACGGAAGAGAGACCAAGTGGCGCTTCCGCGAGGGCTACGACCCGTACGTGAAGAAGGGCGAGGGCGTGCGCTTCTACGGCAAGCCCGACGGAAGAGCGGTGATCATCGCGGTGCCCTACGAGCCGCCGGCCGAGGTTCCCGACCAGGACTACGACCTTTGGCTGTGCACCGGCCGCGTGCTCGAGCACTGGCACTCGGGCTCGATGACGCGGCGCGTGCCGGAGCTGCACCGCGCGCAGCCCGAGGCGCTCGTGTTCATGCATCCGAACGACGCGAAGAAGAGGAAGCTCCTGAACGGCCAGGAGGTCAAGGTGAGCTCGCGCCGCGGCGAGATCCGCGCGCGCATCGAGATCCGCGGCCGCAACGAGCCGCCCGAGGGGCTGGTGTTCGTGCCGTTCTTCGACGAGGGGCGCCTGGTCAACAAGCTGACCCTGGATGCCACCTGCCCGATCTCGCGCGAGACCGACTACAAGAAGTGCGCCGTGAAGGTAAGCAAGGTATGAGGCTGCTTCTCGCTCTTGCATTGATCCTGGTCACGCCGGTCTTTTCCGAGGAGATCAAGCCGATCCGCGGGCCCGCGCCGATCCCGGAGAGCAACCCGGCCGACACCTACCGCATGGAGCGCCACGACCGCACGATCCGGCGCGCCCACAAGTGGCAGCCGCCGATCATCCCGCACCACATCCGCGGCTACCAGATCACGAAGAACGTGAACACCTGCATGACCTGCCACAGCAAGAAGGCGGCGCCGCAAACCGGCGCCACGCCGGTGGGCAAGTCGCACTACCTCGATCGCGACGCGAAGGAGCATCCGAACATCTCGGCGCGGCGCTATTTCTGCCTGCAGTGCCACGTGCCGCAGTTCGACGCCGAGCCGCTGGTGGGCAATACCTACGCGCCATGATGCAGTGGATCAAGCGCGTAGGGCCGTGGACGATCGTGGGGCTTTTCGCCGCGGGAATCGTGTTCTGGGGCGGGTTCAACTGGTCCTTCGAGCTCACCAATACGGAGCCCTTCTGCATCTCGTGCCACGAGATGCAGGAGAACGTGTTCAAGGAATACCAGCACACGGTGCATTACACCAACCGCTCGGGCGTGCGCGCGACCTGCCCGGACTGCCACGTGCCCAGGGAATGGGGACCGAAGATCGTGCGCAAGATCTACGCGTCGAACGAGCTGCTGCACAAGGTGCTCGGCAGCATCGACACGCCGGAGAAGTTCCAGGCGAAGCGCCTGAAGCTCGCCGAGAGCGAATGGGCGCGCATGAAGGCGAACGACTCGCAGGAATGCCGCAACTGCCACAAGTTCGAGTACATGGACTTCTCCGAGCAGGGGCGGCGCGCGGTGCGCACCCACAGCCGCGCCTTCGACGAGGGGGACACCTGCATCGACTGCCACAGGGGGATCGCGCACCAGCTGCCGCCGATCTACCAGGAGATCGGTGCACCCCGGCCGGTGGCGGCGCGCTAGTTTCTGCAACAATTGCGATGTGCTGGAGGCGAGCGACCTGGAGTGCGAGCGCGGCGGGCGAACGCTGTTTCGCTCGCTTTCGCTTTTCCTCGAGCCGGGTGAATCGCTGCGCATCGCGGGCGCCAACGGCAGCGGCAAGACGAGCCTGCTTCGCATCCTGTGCGGGCTAGCGGCGCCGAGCGTGGGCGCGGTGCGCTGGCGGGGCAGCCCGATCGCGGCGCTGAAGGAGGACTACGCGAGGCAGCTCGTCTACCTCGGCCACTCGTCCGCGGTGAAGGGCGACCTCACCGCCGCCGAGAATCTTTCCATCGCTTGCACGCTTGCGGGTCTGCACGTACCGAAAAGCGAGCTGCGTGCCGCGCTCGAGCGATTCGGCCTGCCGCTTCAGGAAACCCCGGTTCGCCGTCTGTCGCAAGGCCAGCGTCGCCGGGCGGCGCTCGCGCGGCTCTGCGTATCGGCGACGCTCCCGCTGTGGCTGCTCGACGAGCCGTTCTCGGCGCTCGACGCGGCCGGCATCGACCTCCTGAGGACGCTCGTGGTCGAGCACCTGGCGCGGGGAGGAATGGCCGCCTTCACCACGCACCAGGATCCCGGCATCGCGGCGACCCACGTCGTGGACCTCGGCTGACGTGTTCGCCGCCGCCCGTTGCGTGGTGCTCCGCGACCTGCTGCTCGCCGCGCGGCGGCCGGGCGACGTCGCCACCGCGCTGCTGTTCTTCGTCATCGTGGCGAGCCTGTTCCCGCTCGGCATCGGCGCCGAGCCCAACCTGCTGCGCGCCATCGCGCCGGGCGTGATCTGGGTGGCGGCGCTGCTGTCCTCGATGCTGTCGCTCGGGCGCCTGTTCGCCGCCGACTACGACGACGGCACCCTCGAGCAGATGCTGCTCGGTGCGGCGCCGCTCGGCGTGGTCGCCGCGGCCAAGGCGCTCGCGCACTGGCTGATCGCGGGATTGCCGCTGGTCGCGATCGCGCCCGTGATCGCGCTGCAGTACGACCTCGCGGCCGAGCTCTGGGGCGTGCTTGCCTTATCATTGCTCCTGGGCACGCCGGTGCTGAGCCTCCTCGGCGCCGTCGGCGCCGCGCTCACCCTCGGGCTGCGCGGCGGCGGCGTGCTGCTGTCGCTGCTGGTATTGCCCTTGTACGTTCCGGTCCTGATCATGGGCGCGGGCGCGGTGGAGATGGCCTCGGCCGGCCTGGGCGGCGGCGGGCAGCTCCTGCTGCTCGGCGCGATGCTCCTGGTCGCGGCCGCGTTTGCGCCCTGGGCAATCTCGGCGGCGCTGAGGATCTCACTGGAATGAAGTGGTTTTGGTACGCATCGCCGCAGACCTTCTACCCGCTCGCCGGACGCATCGCGCGCGCCTCGGCCATCGCGGCGGCGCTTCTGGCCGCGGCGGGCCTCTACGTCGGGTTCTTCGTCGCGCCCACCGACGCGCAGCAGGGCGAGGCCTATCGCATCATCTTCATCCACGTGCCGGCGGCCTGGATGTCGATGTTCATCTACCTGGTGATGGCGTTCTGGTCGGCGCTGTGCCTCGCGCTCAACACGCGCCTGTCGGGGATGATGGCGGCGGCGCTCGCCCCGACCGGGGCGCTGTTCACTTTCATCGCGCTGTGGACCGGGTCGCTCTGGGGCAAGCCCACCTGGGGCACGTACTGGG
>DATIGR010000230.1:0-27732 GCA_035454645.1 Burkholderiales bacterium | reverse complement strand
CCGCCCATGCCCTGGATCATGAAGTCGTAGCCGGGCCGCTCGCGCCACGGGCCGGTATGGCCGAAGCCGGTGACCGAGCAGTAGATGAGGCCCGGGTTCAGCTCGCGCAGCTGGCCATAACCCAGGCCGTAGCGGTCGAGGTCGCCGAACTTGAAATTCTCGAGCAGCACGTCGCATTTCGCCGCCAGCTCGCGCGCGATCGCCTGGCCGCGCGGATGCGCGAGGTCCAGGGCGAGGGATTTCTTGCCGCGGTTGGCGCACGCGAAGTACGCCGATTCGCTCGTGTCGCGGCCCTGCGCATCCTTCAGCCACGGCGGGCCGAACGCGCGCGAGTCGTCTCCTTTCTTCGGCCGCTCGACCTTGATCACTTCCGCGCCGAGGTCGGCGAGGTTCTGCGCCGCCCACGGGCCCGCGAGCACGCGCGTGAGGTCGAGTACACGGACTCCTGCGAGCGGCCCCGGCATGGAAGCGAGTCTACTCGATGGCGTCGAGCAGATGCGCCGCGAGTTCGGCGAATCCGGTCCCCGAGGGGGAGTGCGTCACGTACTTGGGCTTCGCAGCGAGGTGCTGCTCGAAGCGGCGCACGTTGGCCACGCCGACCGAGTTTTCGAAGAAGCCGAACATCGGTGCGTCGTTCGGGGAGTCGCCGGCGTATACCACCGCGCGGTTGGCGCGCTCGAGCTCGAGCGCGAAGCGCTCGGCGAAGAGCCGCTTCGCGGTCGCGAGCTTGTCGTACTCGCCGAACCAGCCGTTCACGTGGATCGAGCTCACCTTCGCGCTGAGCCCGGCTTGCCGCATCAGCTCGGCGATGCGCTCGGCCGCCTCCAGCGGCAGCGCAGGCACGTCCTCGCAGTAATCGATGGCGAGGTCGGTCTCCCGGTAGGGTTGGTCGCAGGCGAGGGCGCAGCCCGGCACGGCGGCGAGGATGCGCGCGGCGATCGCTTCAAGCCGCGCGCGCTTTTCAGCGCGCACGGCCAGCGCATCCTGGAAGCGCTTATGGAGCCGCCCATCCTCGTGGAAAAAATAGAACGCGCCGTTCTCGCCTACGACCGCGTCGACCGGCCACATGCGCGCGATGTGGTCGCACCAGCCCGCCGGCCGCCCGGTCACCGGCACGACCCGCAGCCCAGCGCGCTTCAGCCGCTCCAGGGCGCTGTACGCTTCGGCGGTCAGTTTGCCGCCGGTGGTGAGCGTCTCGTCGATGTCCACGAGCACCGCCTGCACCCCTCGTGCATCGAGTTGCGCGAGCGGCTTCATTGGCCGAGCACCTGGGCGACGCGGCTGCGCTGCGCTTCGGTCATGTGCAGCCCGCATTTCGTGCGCCGCCAAAGCACGTCTTCCGCGCTGCGAGCCCATTCCCGGTCCCTGAAATACGCGACTTCCCGCTCGCTGAGGCCAGCGCCGAGGTCCTCCCCGAGCCGGCCGTCACCGAGCACTTCCGTTCCGAGCGTGCCATGCCGCCTGAATACCCCCTGCAGCACCCAGGGCGAGACCCCGGGGTACTTCTCGAACAGCTCACGCTTGGCCGCCTCGCGGTCCGCGAAGTCGCTGCCGGGCAGCGTGCTGTGCGCGGTCCAGGGAGCCTTCATGCCCGGGAAATAGGGCGCGAGCTTCTCGAGGGCGTGCTCGGCAAGCCGCCGATAGGTCGTGATTTTGCCGCCGAAGACCGAAACCACGGGCGCCGCCCCTGCATCGTCGTCCAGTCGCAGGGTGTAGTCGCGCGTAATCGCCGAGGGATCGGCCGAGCCGTCGTCGTAGAGGGGCCGCACCCCGGCATAACGCCACAGCGCCTCGGAAGGCGCCGGCGCGAGAGAGAGATAGCGCCCGAGCGCCCGGCACAGGTAGTGGACTTCCGCGTCGCTCGCCGCGGGCGCCGCCGGGTCGCCGTCGTAGTCGACGTCGGTGGTGCCGACGAGCGTGAAACGATCCTCGAACGGGATCATGAACACGACGCGCCGGTCGTCGTTCTGGAGGATGAACGCGTGCTCGCCCTCGTAGAGGCGCGGCAGCACGATGTGGCTTCCTTTCACGAGCCGTATTGCGTCGCGCGTCGGCTGCGCGAGGTTGTGATTCAGCACGTCCTTGACCCAGGGCCCGGCGGCATTCACCACCGCGCGCGCTTCGAGCGCTTCGCCGCTGGAGAGCTGCACATGCCACGCAGCGCCACGCCGCCGCGCGGAAACAAGCCCGGTGCGCGTCAGGATGCGCGCGCCATGCCGCGCGGCGTCCAGCGCGTTCGCCACGACCAGGCGCGCGTCGTCCACGCGGCAGTCCGAGAACACGAAGCCGTGCTTGATGTGCGGGCGCAGCCCCGCGGCATAGGGCGGCCGGTCGAGGCGCACCGCCTGCGATCCGGGGAGCAGCGAGCGGCGCGCGAGGTGGTCGTACAGGAACAGCCCCGTGCGGATCATCCAGCGCGGACGCAGCCCCGGAACATGAGGGGCGACGAAGCGCGTCGGCCAGGTAAGGTGCCCGGCGATGCGCAGCAGGATCTCGCGCTCCGCGAGCGCTTCGGCGACCAGGCGGAACTCGAACTGCTCGAGATAGCGCAAGCCGCCGTGAATCAGCTTCGAGGACGCCGACGACGTGGCGCCGGCGAGATCGGCCTTCTCGACCAGGATCACCGACAACCCGCGTCCGGCGGCATCGCGCGCGATGCCCGCGCCGTTGATGCCGCCGCCGATCACGAGCAGGTCGTAGGTCATGCGAGCGGGATGCGCACGCCGACCGCGACGCCGTCGCCGCCCGGCAGATTCGAGGCGGCGATCGTGCCGCCGTGGAACTGGGCGATGAGGCGCGCGACATAGAGCCCGAGGCCGAGATGCGGCGTCGCCGCGCCGGACGCCTCGCGCACCGAGATCATCGACTCGAAGAGGCGTGTACGCATCTTGTCGGGCAGCAGCGGGCCCTGGTTCGACACCGTGAGCGCGGCCGCGCCGCCGCTCGGCTCGAGCGCCACGCGCACCGGCGCGCCCGGGCGGCTGAAGTCGACCGCGTTCTCGACCAGCTTGTCGAGCAGCTGCGCCGCGAGGTCGGGCGAGCCCTCCACCTCGAGGCCGCCGGGCGGCAGCTCGAGGATGAAAGCCGACTGCGGATAGGCCACGCGGTAGCCCTCGACGCAGCCGCGAACCACCGCCGCAAGGTCGTAGCGGGTGCGCTCGACGGCGCTCAGGCTCTGCTCGAGGCGCGAGGCCTCGGTCATGCGCTCGAGGATCCGCCCCAGCCGGGCGAGCCCCTGCTCGGCGCGCTCGATATAACGCGCGGAGTCGTCGCCGGAGAGCTTGAGGTTCTCGAGCGACGAGCGAACCACCGCGATCGGCGTGCGCAGCTCGTGCGACAGGCGCCCGGCCATGGACTCGAGGTAGGCATGGTGCTCGGCGAGCCGCTCGAGCACTGCCGAGAAGCTGCGCGAAAGGTCGCCGATCTCGTCGCCCGCGTTCGAGCCGGCGGTGAGGCGCGCGATGCGGCCGCGCGCGTCGATCGCCGACTCGGCCTCGTCGCGCAGCCGCCGGATGCGCACCGAAAGCCGCGTGGCGAAAGCCATGAGCAGCACGGCCGCCCCGGCGAACGCCGCCAGGGTGAGCAGCAGCAGCCGCTCGAGCGCGGCGCTCTTCACCGACATCACCGAGTTGGTAGTTTCCTCGGTGACGACCGCGCCCGCGACTTCGTCGCCGCTCCAGATGGGGTGGGCCGCCGAGATCACGACCGCCCGGCCGTCGCGCGTGTGGCGCGCGCGCGTCGCCGGCGTGCCCTGCAGCGCGGCCGCGACGTCCCACCCCGTGGCGAGCACGTCTTCCACCTCGCCTTCGGCGAAGTCTTCGGTCGGCCGGGGGATGAGCCACCCGAACGTAAAGGTCACCAGGGGCTGCCACCAGGGAGCTTCCGAAGCGACCTCGGTCGCACGCCGCAGGCTTCCGGCCGCCGCGATGACCTGATAGCGGCCGTCGACCACCCAGATGCGCGAGGAGGCGCGCTGCAGGCCGAGCAGGATGGCGTTGACTTCGTCGTCGCGTCCCGAGGCGCTCGCGAGAAGCTGTGGACGCTCGTGCAGCGCGGTGGCGACCGCGCGCGCCACGGCGAGCAGCGACTGCTCCTGCTCCTGCAGCAGGAATCGCTCGACCTCGTTCACGTACAGGATTCCCGCGAGGGGCAGCGCCGCCAGGGCGAGCAGCACGAGGGCCAGCTTCACCCGCAGGCCGAAGCGCAGCCGCTTCATGCCTGCCAGCGGTATCCCATGCCGTACACCGTGTCGATGGCGTCGAACGCCGCATCGACGGCGAGAAACTTCCGGCGGATGCGCTTGATGTGGGAAGTGATGGTGCCGTCGTCGACCACCAGGTTCGCGTCGCGCATCAGCTGCTCGCGGCTCTTGACATGCTCGGGGAACTTGGCGAGCGCATGCACCATCCAGAACTCGGTCAGCGTCAGCGGCACCGCCACCCCGCGCCAGGTCACGGTGAAGCGCTTGAGGTCGATCGCGAGCGCGCCGCGCTCGAGCCGCTCGGGCGCCGCCGCGGCGTCGGCGGAGAGCTCGGCGCGGCGGAAAAGCGCGGCGATGCGCGCGAGCAGATGCGGCAGGCTCACGTCCTTGGTCAGGTAATCATCGGCCCCCAGGCGCAGGCCCGCCACTGCGTCGAAGTCGCTGTCGCGTGCCGTGAGGAAAATGATGGGCAGCGCCGCCGACAGCGCGCGCAGCTCGCGGCAAAGGGCGAACCCGCCGTCGACGTCGGGGCCGAGGCCGATGTCGATGAGGGCGAGATCGGGCAGCCGGCTCTTCATCGCGGCCAGCGCTTCGGCGCGCCCGGCATAGGCCGCGACCTCGAAGCCGTGCTTGCGCAGCGCCTCCGCGTAGTTCGCCCGGATGGCCGGCTCATCTTCGACGATGGCGATGCGGCGCGGCATGGCGGCGACTATAGCGCGAACGCGCCGCGCGCCGGCCCGCCGCCCGCGGTTTGCCAGAATTGTTCGCCGCTTCGCCCGCGCGCCCGCGCCGGCGCGTCCAGGATGTCCCCGTTGAATGGGATCCATGGACATCGAACGACCTCCCAAACCCGCGCTTCCGCTGCTCGCTCTGCTCGCGCTCGCTTCCGCGCTCGGCGTCGCCGTCGCGGTGGCGCTGGCCGCAGTCGCGATGCTGCTCGCAACGCCGGCGTACGCCGACGAGGGCAGCCTGCTCCTCGAGCGCCGTGCGGGTCTCGCACCGGCGGCGCTGCTCTTTGCGCAAAGCGAATCGGAGGAGGAAGGGCACCAGCGCATCGTGGAAGCCTACGCGAACCCGTTCGACGAGCCGCTCGCCGGCGTCTATCTCTTCCGCCTGCCGCGCAACGCGGTGCTCGAGCGCCTGACCTTCACGCGCGGCGCCGCCGCGCCCGAACCCGCGTTGCTTACGCTGAGACGGAGTACGAGCCTGGTCGAGCGCACGGCGCTCCTCGGGCCGGGCGAGACGCTGCGCGTGGAGCTCGAGTACCGCGCCCGCGCGCCGCAGCGGCGCGTGCTGGCGAGGTGCTGCTAGCCTACTTCTTGCGCAACTTGCGGATCGCCGCGAGCTGCGCCGCAAGCATTGACACTTCGCTCTCGACCGCGGCGATTTCCTGCTTGTCGCGCGCGGCGCGGCGCGCCTCCTCGGCCTTGCGCAGCGCCTCGTTGGCCTTCGCCTCGTCGAGGTCGTGCCCCCGAATCGCGGTGTCGGCGAGCACCGTGATCACCTTGGGCTGCACCTCCAGGATGCCGCCCGCGACGAAGATGAGCTGCTCCTCGCCGCCGCCGGGCGGCACGATGCGCACCGCGCCGGGCTTGATGCGCGTGATGAGCGGAGTGTGGCGCGGGTAGATGCCGAGCTCTCCGGCCTCGCCCGGAAGCACCACGAACTCGGCCTCGCCGGAGAACACCGACTCTTCGGCGCTGACGACGTCGACGTGGATGGTGGGCGCCGCCATCAGAGCTTCTTCGCCTTCTCGAACGCCCCCTCGATCGGGCCGACCATGTAGAACGCCTGCTCGGGAAGCGCGTCGCATTCGCCGTTGACGATCATCTTGAAGCCCTTGATCGTGTCCTGCAGGGGCACGTACTGGCCCGGCGTCCCGGTGAAGTTCTGCGCCACCGTGAACGGCTGCGAGAGGAAGCGCTGGATCTTGCGCGCGCGCGCCACCGCGAGCTTGTCCTCGGGGGAGAGCTCGTCCATGCCGAGGATCGCGATGATGTCGCGCAGCTCTTTGTAGCGCTGCAGCACCGCCTGCACTCCGCGCGTCGTCGTGTAGTGCTCCTCGCCGATGACGTTCGGGTCGACCTGGCGCGAGGTGGAATCGAGCGGGTCGACCGCGGGGTAGATGCCGAGCGACGCGATGTCGCGCGAAAGCACGACCGTCGCGTCGAGGTGCGCGAATGTCGTCGCGGGCGAGGGGTCGGTCAGGTCGTCGGCCGGCACGTAGATCGCCTGCACCGAGGTGATCGAGCCGACCTTGGTCGAGACGATGCGCTCCTGCAGCCTTCCCATTTCCTCGGCGAGCGTGGGCTGGTAGCCGACCGCCGAGGGCATGCGCCCGAGGAGCGCCGACACTTCGACGCCTGCCAGCGTGTAGCGGTAAATGTTATCCACGAAGAACAGGATGTCGCGCCCTTCGTCGCGGAAGGCCTCCGCCATCGTCAGGCCGGACAGGCCGACGCGCAGCCGGTTGCCGGGAGGCTCGTTCATCTGCCCGAACACCATCGCCACCTTCGACTCGGGCAGGTTGTCGAGCTTGATCACTTCGGCCTCGATCATCTCGTGGTAGAAGTCGTTGCCCTCGCGCGTGCGCTCGCCGACGCCCGCGAACACGGACTGCCCGCCGTGCTTGGTGGCGATGTTGTTGATGAGCTCGAGCATGGTTACCGTCTTGCCGACCCCCGCGCCGCCAAACAGGCCGATCTTTCCGCCTTTGGCGAACGGGCAGATCAGGTCGATGACCTTGATGCCGGTCTCGAGCAGCTCGACCGAGGGTGAGAGCTCGTCGAACTTGGGCGCGGCCTGGTGGATCGCGCGCCGCTCCTCGGACTTGATGGGCCCCTTCTCGTCGATCGGACGCCCGAGCACGTCCATGATGCGCCCGAGCGTGCCCGTGCCCACCGGCACCGAGATCGGCGCGCCGGTGCCCTTCACCTTCATGCCACGGCGCAGTCCGTCGGAGGCGCCGAGCGCGATGCAGCGCACCACGCCGTCGCCGAGCTGCTGCTCGACCTCGAAGGTGAGCCCTTTCTCGACCAGCGCGTTGTCGCCGCTCTCTTCCAGCACCAGAGCGTCATAGATATTCGGCATGTGCTCGCGCGGAAACTCGATGTCGATCACCGCGCCGATGGATTGAACGATGGTTCCTTGTGCCTGTGCCATGGGTTCGTCCGTTAAACGGCGGCCGCGCCGCCGACGATTTCAGAAAGCTCCTTGGTGATCCCCGCCTGCCGGTTCTTGTTGTAGATCAGCGTCAGCTCGTCGATCAGCGTGCCGGCGTTGTCGGATGCGGCCTTCATCGCCACCATGCGCGCGGACTGCTCGGAGGCCATGTTCTCCGCTGCCGCCTGGAAGATGAGCGCCTCGATGTAGCGCGTCATGACCTGGTCGAGCACCGCACGCGCCTCGGGCTCGTAGAGGTAGTCCCAGACGGTTTCCGGCGCGCCGAGCCGCTCGCCGGAGAGCGGCAGCAGCTGCTCGATCACCGGCTCCTGCTTCATCGTGTTGATGAACCGCGTATAGGCGAGCATCAGCCGGTCGAAACGGTTCGACGTGTAGCCGTCGAGCATCACCTTCACCGCGCCGATCAGCTTCTCCATCACGGGGCGGTCGCCGAGCTGGACCGCCTGCGACACGATATGGGCGCCCAGCCGCTGCATGAATCCCAGGCCCTTGTTGCCCAGAGCGCAGACGTCGATCTCCTCGCCATCGGACTGCCACTGCTTGTACTGCGCGAGCACCATGCGCAGCAGGTTGGTGTTGAGCGCCCCGCACAGGCCTTTGTCGGTGGTGATCACGATGATCCCGACCCGCTTCACCGTGTCGCGGTCGATGAGATAAGGATGGCGGTACTCCGGGTTGGCGTGCGAGATGTGCGCCGCGACGTTGCGGATCTTTTCGCCGTAGGGACGGGCGTGGCGCATGCGGTCCTGCGCCTTCCTCATCTTGGAGGCCGCGACCATCTCCATGGCCTTGGTGATCTTCCGGGTGTTCTGCACACTCCGGATCTTCATCCGTATTTCCTTGGTCCCTGGCATCAGAAGCTGCCGTTCTTCTTCCAGTCCTTGATCGCCTCGTGCAGCGCTTTCTCGTCATCCGCGGACAGGTCCTTCTTGTCCTCCATCGTCTTGACCAGCGCAGCGTACTTTTCCTTGATGTAGTCGCGCATGGACTTCTCGGCCGCCAAGGCCTTCTTGACTTCGATGTCGTCGAAGTAGCCGTTGTTCACCCCGAACAGCGTGAGCGCCATTTCCCACACTTGCAGCGGCTGGTATTGCGGCTGCTTCATCAGCTCCGTGACCAGCCGCCCGCGCTCGAGCTGCTTGCGGGTCGCCTCGTCCAGGTCGCTCGCGAACTGCGCGAATGCCGCGAGCTCGCGATACTGGGCGAGCGCGAGGCGCACGCCGCCGCCGGTGTCGCGGCGCTTCATGATCTTGGTCTGCGCCGCGCCGCCGACGCGCGACACCGAGATGCCGGCGTTGATCGCGGGGCGGATGCCCGCATTGAACAGATCCGTTTCCAGGAAGATCTGTCCGTCCGTGATCGAGATGACGTTCGTCGGCACGAACGCCGTGACGTCGCCCGCCTGGGTCTCGATCACGGGCAGTGCGGTGAGCGACCCGGTCTTTCCCTTGACCGCGCCTTTGGTGAACTTCTCCACGTATTCCGCGTTCACGCGCGCCGCGCGCTCGAGCAGGCGCGAGTGCAGATAGAACACGTCGCCCGGGTACGCCTCGCGTCCCGGCGGCCGCCGCAGCAGGAGCGAGACCTGGCGATACGCCCACGCCTGCTTGGTGAGGTCGTCGTAGATGATGAGCGCGTCCTGGCCGCGGTCGCGGAAATACTCGCCCATCGTGCAGCCCGAGTACGGCGCGATGTACTGCATCGCGGCGGACTCCGACGCCGACGCCGCGACGACGATGGTGTAGGCCATCGCGCCGTGCTCCTCCAGCTTGCGCACCACGTTCGCGATGGTCGACGCCTTCTGCCCGACGGCGACGTAGACGCAGAACAGGTCCTTGCCTTTCTGGTTGATGATCGTGTCGACCGCGACCGCGGTCTTGCCGGTCTGGCGGTCGCCGATGATGAGCTCGCGCTGGCCGCGGCCGATCGGCACCATCGAATCGATCGCCTTCAGCCCGGTCTGCACCGGCTGGGACACCGACTGGCGCGCGATCACCCCCGGCGCCACCTTCTCGATCACGTCGGTCATCTTGGCGTTGACCGGCCCCTTGCCGTCGATCGGCTGGCCGAGCGAATTCACCACGCGGCCGAGGAGCTCGGGACCCACCGGCACCGAGAGGATCTTGCCCGTGGTCTTCACCGTGTCGCCCTCGGTGATGTGGATGTACTCGCCCAGAATCACGGCGCCGACCGAGTCGCGCTCGAGGTTGAGGGCGAGGCCGAACGTATTTTTCGGGAATTCCAGCATCTCGCCCTGCATCACGTCCGACAGGCCGTGGATGCGGCAGATGCCGTCGGTCACCGACACCACGGTTCCCTGCGTGCGCATGCGCGCGCCGGCGTCCAGGTTCTGGATGCGGCTCTTGATGAGTTCGGAAATTTCGGAAGGATTGAGTTGCATCGAGAAGCTCCTAAGCTTTCAGCGCGGTCTCGAGCGCGCCGAGCTGCGCGCGCGCCGAGCCGTCGATCACCTTGTCGCCGAGGACGATCCGGATCCCGGCGATCAGGTCCTTGTCGATTCTCACTTTCGTCCTGACCTTGCGCCCGGTCTTCTTCTCCAGGCGCTGCGTCAGGTCGGCGAGCTGGGCGTCGGTCAGCTCGAACGCCGCATGGACCTCGGCTTCGAGCACACCCTCGTGCTCGTTCTTGAGCGCCTCGAACTGCGCGCGGATCTCGGGGAGCAGGCCGAGCCTGCCGTATTGCGCCAGCACGCGCACGAAATTCTCGGCATCGCCGGTGAGCCGGCCCGACAGGATCGAGATGAACAGGCCCGCCGCCTGGGCGTCGCTCAGGTTGGGGTCGGCGGCCACGGCGCGCACCCGCTCGTCGGCTGCGACGAGCGCGAGCGCGGGAAGCATCTCCGCCCATTTGGCGAGCGCGCCGGTTTCGACGGCGAGGCTGAACGCCGCTTCGGCGTACGGGCGGGCGACGGTGCTCGGTTCGGCCATTAAAGCTGCCGCCTCAGCGACTCGAGGAGCTCGCCGTGCGCCCTGGCATCGACTTCGCGCCGCAGGATCTTCTCGGCGCCCGCCACCGCGAGCGATGCCACGTGATCGCGCAGCTGCTCCCGCGCGCGCGTCATCTCCTGCTCGATCTCGGCCTTGGCGGCCGCCTTCTCGCGGTTGCCTTCCTCCTTGGCCGCGTTCTTCGCTTCCTCGACGAGCTGCGCGGCGCGCTTCTCCGCGTGCGACAGCACCTCAGCGGCGCGCTCGCGTGCCTTGCGGATCTCCTCGTCCGAGGTGCGGCTGGCGAGCTCGAGCGAGCGCTTGCCCTCCTCGGCCGCGGCGAGCCCGTCGGCGATCGTCTTCTGCCGCGTCTCGATCGTGCGCAGCAGGTACGGCCAGATCACCTTCACCGTGAACCAGATGAGCAGCGCGAAGGTGACCGCCTGCACGATCAGGGTCAGATTGATGTTCACTGGCTTAGCGGAACTCGGGCAGGATCAGCGGATTCGCGAAGGCGAACATCATGGCGAGACCCACGCCGATGATGAACGAGGCGTCGATCAGGCCGAGCAGCAGGAACACCTTCGCCTGAAGGGAGTTGGTGAGCTCGGGCTGGCGCGCCGCCGCCTCGAGGAACCGGCTGCACATGATGCCGACGCCGATGCAGGCACCGGCCGCGCCGACGCCGATCATGAGGCCGATGCCAATGCCCGTGTAGGCCTGGACCATCGCGAGCAGTTGAAGTTTTTCCATCGATGTTTTCCCTTGGTTAGAAAGACGGCTAATGATGCTCGTGCGCGAGCGCGATGTAGACCACGGTAAGCATCATGAAGATGTAGGCCTGCAGGAGCACGATCAGGATGTGGAATATCGCCCAGCCGAGCGCGAGCGGCACCGCGAAGATCGAGCCCACCAGGCCGCTCGCCGCCCAGAGCCACAGCAGCAGGAAGATGATCTCCCCCGCGTACATGTTGCCGAAAAGCCGCAGCGAGTGCGAGAGCGGCTTTGAAACGTACTCGATGAGGTTGAAGAGCAGGTTGAACGCCACGAGGAAAGGCGCAGCCGCCCAAGGCCTCACGCCGAACGGCGTGCACGTGAGCTCGTGGATCCAGCCGCCGAGGCCCTTCGCCGCGATGGCGAAAAAGATCATCAGCAGCCACACGGAGAGCGAGAGCGCGAAGGTGGTGTTGACGTCGGCCGTGGGGACCAGCCGCCATTCGTGCAGGCCGACCGCGCCGAGCATCGCCGCCATGATGTCCACCGGCAAGAAGTCCATCGCGTTCATCAGCAGCACCCAGATGAACACCGTGATGGCGGTGGGCGCGACGAAGCGGTGGCGATCGCCGTGGTGGAAAACCCCCTTCACCTGGTCGTCGACGAGCTCGAGGACCCACTCGACGAATGCCTGGCGCCTGTTCGGCACGCCGGGGGTTGCGCCGCGCACCACCCACCAGATGAAGCCGATGCCGAGGACGCCGACGAACAGCGCGGTCACCACCGAATCCACGTGCAGCGTCCAGAAGCCGCCGTCCCCGACCGGTTTGGTGAAGAAGGTGAGGTGATGCTGGATGTACTCCGTCGGGGTCAGCGCTTTGCCTGCGGCCATCTGGATGCGTCAGTACTCGCGAACGAAGAACGCCATCGAATAGATCAGCAGGGTCACCACGAACGAGCCGATGACGACGATCACAATCGCCTCTGCGTAGTTCGCAAGCACCAGCCACAGCAGAAGAACGACCAGGCCGATTCTCACGGCTTCGGCGCGCAGCGCGCCGGCCAAGATCCCCCCTGCCGACTTCCCGCCGCTCCTCGCGGCGACGAACGCGGCCGCCAGGCCGGCGATGCTGCTGACCAGACCGCCGGCGGCCGCCGAAGCCGCCCCGTGGATGCCGATGAACGCCGCTCCCGCGAGCGCCATCAGCAGCGTGGCTGCCGCCTGCCACGCGAGAACGGTGCGGATCGGTTTGCTCAGGCCGCGAAGCATGGCGTTCGATTTCTTCGCACCGAGCAAGGCCGCGGAAGTATATCCGAACTCGGCGCTCATCGGAGCTTCTTCACCAGCTCCTCGAGGTGATCGAGGCTCGAGTAATGCAGCACCAGCTTGCCGCTGCCTTTTTTTCCGGCGCGGATCTCGACCGTGGTGCCGAGCCGCTCGGAGATCTCCTCCTCCAGCCGGGCGAGATCGCGGTCGATCCGCTTGCGCCGCGCGACCGGCCCGCGCAGCATCGCCTGCACGAGCGCTTCGGTCTCGCGCACCGAGAGCCCTCTCGCCGCGACGCGCTTGCCGGCTTCGATCTGGCGCGCGCCGTCGAGCGCGAGCAGCGCGCGCGCGTGCCCCATCTCGAGCGCGCCCTCCATGAGCATTTCCTGCACCGGCCGCGCGAGCTTGAGAAGCCGCAGCAGGTTGGTGGTAGCGCTGCGCGAGCGGCCGATCGCGTCGGCGGCCTGCTCGTGGGTCATCTTGAACTCGTCGACCAGGCGCTGGATGCCGGCGGCCTCCTCCATCGGGTTCAGGTTCTCGCGCTGGATGTTCTCGACGAGCGACATTGCGAGCGCGGCCTCGTCGGGCACCTCGCGCACCAGCGCCGGTACCTCGTCGAGCCCCGCCATCTGTGCCGCGCGCCAGCGCCGCTCGCCCGCGACGAGCTCGTAGCGGTCGCGATCCACCGGCCGCACCAGCAGCGGCTGCATCAGCCCCTGCGAGCGGATCGACGCCGCGAGCTCGGCGAGGGCCTGCTGGTCCATCTTGGTCCGCGGCTGGTAGCGCCCGGGCCGGATGCGTGCGACCGGCAGAGTCAGCAGCGCGTCGCGCGGTCCCTCCTCGGTCGCCCCGAGCAGCGCGTCCAGGCCGCGTCCCAGGCCTTTTGCCTTCATGAGTAAGCCACCTCCCGTTCGAGGACTTCGCCCGCGAGCGCGATGTACGCCTGCGCGCCTTTCGACTCCGGATCCCAGAGGACTGCCGGCATGCCGTAGCTTGGCGCCTCCGCGAGGCGCACGTTGCGCGGCACGAGCGTGCGGAAGACCTTGTCCCCGAAATGCGCTTCCAGCTCGCGCGACACCTGCTGCGACAGCGTGTTGCGCGGGTCGTACATCGTGCGCAGCAGCCCGGCGATCTCGAGCGCGGGATTCAGGTTGGCGCGCACGCGCTTGATCGTGCCGATGAGATCGGAAAGGCCTTCGAGCGCGTAATACTCGCACTGCATCGGGATCAGCACGCGCTGCGCGGCGGCAAGCGCGTTCACCGTGAGCAGGCTGAGCGAGGGCGGGCAGTCGATGAGGATGTAGTCATAGTCCGCAGCGACGCGCTCGAGCGCCGACTTGAGCCGCGTCTCGCGCGCCGGCAGCTCGACCAGCTCGACCTCGGCGCCGGCAAGGTCGCGATTCGCGGGCACGAGGTCGTAGCCGCCGCGCTCGGCGCGCACGCGGATGCCCGAGAGCTCCCCCAGGCCGAGGAGCGCGTGGTAGACCGTGCGGGGCAGCGTGCGCTTGTCCACGCCGCTACCCATGGTTGCGTTGCCCTGCGGGTCCATGTCGACCAGAAGCACACGCCGTCCCGCCTGCGCAAGCGCGGCGGCCAGGTTCACGGTCGTGGTCGTCTTTCCGACGCCGCCTTTTTGATTCACTACGGCGAGGAGGTGGGGCATAGAACCAGGTGACGTTGCGCTTCGAGCAGCGGTACGCGAAGGCGGATCAGCGAGCACTGGGCGCGCACATCGTGTGGCGCGGCTCCTTTCATGGCGGCGAGCACGCCACCGGGCGCTACCAGGTGCCGGCAGGCCGCGATGAACTCGCCCAGCTCCGCGAACGCGCGCGAGATCACCAGATCGAAAAGCGGCTGTGGGTGCCAGGCTTCGACCCGGACTTCGTGCACTTCGACGTTGTCGAGCTCCAGCTCGATGGCCGCCTGGCGCAGAAAGGCCGCCTTTTTCTGGCTCGACTCGGCGAGCGCCACGCGCCAGCTTGGGCGCGCGATCGCGAGCGGAATTCCCGGCAACCCGGCTCCCGAGCCGGCGTCTGCGAGCCGCGCAGGCTCGGCGGCGAGCGGAAGATGGGGCAGCACCGAGAGCGAGTCGAGCAGGTGATGCGCCACCATGGCAAGAGGATCGCGTATCGCGGTCAGGTTGTAGGTTCGGTTCCACTTCGCGAGCAGCGCAAGATAGTCGAGCAGGCGCTTGCGCGCGTCCGCGGGTAGCGCCAGCGCCAGCTCCCCGAGCCCGCGGTCGAGCGCGGCGTGCGGCGTCATGCCCTCTTCTTGTCGAGCCCCCGGAAGCCCCGTTTCAAATGCACCAGCAATAGCGAAATCGCCGCCGGCGTCACCCCGGAAATGCGCGCAGCCTGGCCTAGGGTCTCCGGGCGGTGGTGGTTCAGCTTCTGCTGCACTTCCGCCGACAGGCCGTGCACCTCGCGGTAGTCCAGGTCCAGTGGGAGCGGGCGCGAGTCGAACTCGGCTCGCCGCGCGACCTCCTCGCGCTGGCGCTCGATGTAGCCCTCGTACTTGGCTTGGATCTCCACTTGCTCGGCGACCGCCGGATCGGCGACGGCGTCCTCCACAATGTCGTAGTAGTGCACTTCAGGTCGCCTTAGAAGCTCGTATATTTGCTGCTTTTCGTGATAGCCAGCGATCACATACGTATGCTTTAGCCTGGCTGTCTCCGCCACGATCGCGTCGCGCTTGCGGCTAAAAGCATCCCAGCGCCGGTTCTCCACGATCCCAAGTCTGCGACCGATCTCGGTCAGACGTAGATCGGCGTTGTCTTCGCGCAGCATGAGGCGATACTCGGCCCGGCTGGTAAACATCCGGTAGGGTTCCGACACCCCCCGCGTCACCAAGTCGTCCACCAAAACCCCGAGATACGCCTCGTCCCGCTTCGGGTACCACGCGTCGCGTTCCAAGGCGCGCAGCCCGGCGTTCAAGCCCGCGAGCAAGCCTTGGGCTGCGGCCTCCTCATATCCGGTCGTTCCGTTGATCTGCCCGGCGAAATAGAGTCCCGCGATGGTCTTCGTCTCGAGCGACATCTTCAGGTTGCGCGGATCGAAATAGTCGTACTCGATGGCGTAGCCCGGACGAGTAATGTGGGCGTGCTCGAGCCCGCGGATCGAACGCACGAGCTCCATCTGCACGTCGAACGGCAGGCTGGTCGAGATCCCGTTCGGGTAGATCTCGTTCGTAGTCAGTCCCTCCGGCTCGAGGAAAATCTGGTGGCTCGTCTTGGCGGCAAAACGATGCACCTTGTCCTCGATGGACGGGCAATACCGCGGACCGATGCCCTGGATCACACCCGTAAACATCGGGGACCGGTCCAGTCCGGCCCGGATGATCTCGTGGGTTCGGAGGTTCGTATGCGTGATCCAGCATGGCAGCTGCCTGGGATGCATCTCCCGCCGAGCCAGGAACGAGAACACTGGCTCGGGAGAGTCTCCCGGCTGCTCTTCGAGCAGGCCAAAATCAATGCTTCGCGCGTCAAGACGCGGCGGTGTCCCGGTCTTGAGGCGACCGACCGGGAGCTTCATCTCCCTGAGCTTAGCCGCAAGCGTAACCGCGGCCGGGTCGCCCGCACGGCCGGCTTGGTAGTTTTGCAGGCCGACGTGGATTAGGCCGGAAAGAAAAGTGCCGGTAGTGAGCACCACAGTACGGGCGCGGAACTGGAGCCCCAACTGGGTCACCACTCCCGCAGCTCGGTCGCCTTCAAGGACGATGTCGTCGACCGCCTGCTGGAAAAGCCAGAGGTTGGGCTGGTTCTCGAGCCGACGGCGAATCGCCTGGCGGTAAAGCGCGCGGTCGGCTTGCGCCCTCGTGGCGCGAACCGCTGGGCCTTTCGACGCATTCAGCGTGCGAAATTGGATGCCGGCTTCGTCGGTAGCCAAAGCCATCGCGCCATCCAGGGCATCAATTTCCTTGACCAGGTGACCCTTGCCGATGCCGCCGATCGAGGGATTGCACGACATCTGGCCCAACGTCTCTACGCTGTGCGTCAGAAGGAGGGTGCGGCAGCCCAGGCGCGCAGCAGCCAGCGCAGCCTCGGTGCCGGCATGCCCGCCGCCGACAACGACGACTTCAAACTCCTGGGGGAACAACATGGGGTGCGGAATTTTACGCGATGGTTTCACGTGAAACTACGGGAAGCGAATACGGCCTGAGAGTTCCACGTGGAACCATTGGTTGTTGCTGCATTGCAGCATAACCATAGCTGCCGGCGTTCGACGCGGCCGGCGCGCGCTTCCTGCTAAGCCGCTAGCTTTTCATGCATGCGGCCGCGCCGCGCCTCAAGCGCTGCCGGCAGCCGCGCGCCCAGCTTCGCAAAAAGCTCGTCGTGCGAGCGCAACTCCTCTTTCCACGCCGCTGCATCCACCCGCGTCAGCTCGGCGAAGCGCGCCGCGGTAAGCTTTTCCAGGCCGGCCCAGTTGAGGTCTTCAAAGCGCGGCATTACGCCGAGCGCCGTATCCGCACCCTGCGCCCGGCCCTGGCAGCGCTGCACGATCCAGGCCAGGACGCGCATGTTCTCGCTGAACCCCGGCCACAAGAACTTGCCGCCCGCGTCGCGCCGGAACCAGTTGACGCGGAAGATCCTCGGCGGCTGTTTCACGGCGCGCCCCATTTTCAACCAGTGGCCGAAGTAATCGCCCATGTTGTAGCCGCAGAAAGCGAGCATGGCCATGGGGTCGCGGCGCACCACGCCCACCTTGCCCGTGATCGCCGCCGTGGTCTCCGAGCCCAGCGTCGCAGCCATGTACACGCCCTCTTCCCAGCTCGGCGCCTCGACCACCAGTGGTACGGTACTGGAGCGCCGGCCGCCGAAAATGAAGGCGGAAATCGGCACTCCCGCGGGGTCTTCCCAGGCTCGATCCATCGATGGACATTGCGCCGCCGGTACCGTGAAGCGTGCATTCGGGTGCGCGGCGGGCCGCCCCTGCTTGCCGTCCTCGGGCGTCCAGGGCCGTCCCTGCCAGTCGGTCAGCCGGGCGGGGGGCTCCTCGGTCATGCCTTCCCACCAGACGTCACCCTCGGGCGTGAGAGCGACGTTGGTGAAGATGACGTTCGAATGGAGCATCTTCATCGCGTTCGGATTGGTCTGGTGCGAGGTCCCGGGCGCGACACCGAAAAGACCGTATTCAGGGTTGATGGCGCGCAAGCGGCCGTCCGCCGCCGGCTTGATCCAGGCGATGTCCTCGCCGATGGTGGTCACCTTCCAGTCGGCGAACCCCGCGGGCGGAATGAGCATCGCGAGGTTCGTCTTCCCGCACGCCGACGGGAATGCGGCGGCCACGTAAGTCTTCTCCCCGGAGGGCGCCTGGACGCCCAGGATCAGCATGTGCTCGGCGAGCCAGCCTTCGTCGCGCGCCATGACCGAAGCGATGCGCAGCGCGAGGCACTTCTTGCCGAGCAGCGCGTTGCCGCCATAGCCCGAGCCGTATGACCAGATCTCACGCGTCTCGGGGAAATGCACGATCCACTTTTCCTGCTCATTGCACGGCCACGGCACGTCCTTCTGTCCCGGCGATAGCGGCGCTCCCACCGAATGCACACAGGGGACGAACGCGCCGTCTTCGCCTAGCCATTCGGCAACCTTCCGCCCCATCCGGGTCATGATTCGCATGTTCACCGCGACGTAGGCGGAGTCCGAGATCTCGACGCCCACCTGGGCGATCGGCGAGCCGATCGGCCCCATGGAGTACGGCATGACGTACATCGTGCGCCCGCGCATGCAGCCGTCGAACAGGCGATTCAGAGTCGCGCGCATCTCGCGCGGCTCGATCCAGTTGTTGGTCGGACCGGCGTCTTCCTTCTTTTGACTGCAGATGAAGGTTCGGTCCTCCATGCGCGCGACATCGCTCGGGTGCGAGCGGGCGAGATAGGAGTTGGGGCGCAGCTGCGGGTTCAGCCGAATGAAGGTGCCGCTCGCCGCCAATTCGCGACAGAGCCGGTCGTATTCCTCGTCCGAGCCGTCGCACCACACGACGCGCTCCGGCTTGGCGAGCCGCGCCAGCTCCGCGACCCATTGCCGCAGGGCGCGGTGACGCACCCACGACGGTGCATTCGGTGGCTGGATGGGTGTCGTACCGGGAGCATTCATCGCTGGTTCACTCCAGAAAGGCAAACGACCCGCGGGCCGGGCCGGTGGCACGCAGACTAGCGTGCGCCTGGAATTGTAGCACCGGCCGGTGTCTCGCCGCGCTCGGCGCGAGCAGCCGGGCTCCAGAATAAGCGCTTGTAAACAAAATGTTACGTGCGCCGAAACCGCGACTGCAGCGCCCGCGCGAAGCGAAACGTCGGCCCGGTCGTAGTGATCAGGACAAGCACGCGGGTCACGTGCGCGGCAGTGACGAGCGGTACGCCGAGCTGAAGGACTTTCGCCGTGATGCACATCTCGGCAAGACCGCCGGGCGCGGTTGCAAGCACCAGGCTCGCGAAGGGCAAGCCCGAACCCAGGGCGAGCAAGGCCGCGAAGCCCGCCGCCACCGCGAGCGCGGCGGCGACGCTGGCAAGCACCGCCACGACATAGCGCGGCGTCGACTCGAGCGAGCGACGGTCGAAGCGCGAGCCGAGTGCGCAGCCGAGCAGCGCTTGGGCGCCGTTCGAGAGCGCTGTCGGCAGCGAGGAGAAAGGAACCTCGCTCGCGGTCAGCGCGATCACGATGGCAAGCGGTGCGAACATGAACGCGTTCGGCATGCCGGTGGCGTTCAGGGCGAGCGCCGCGCCGGCCGCGATGCCGATCAGCAGTACAAGGCGCGCCGGGTCGAATGCGAGCGCCGCCGGCTGATAGAGATCGGTGCCATGCGCGCCGGAATAGGCGAGCGCGAAAGGCACGACCAGCACTACGGCGACGATGCGCAGCGATTGGGCGAGGGCCACGCGATCGGGGCGCGCTCCGAAGCGTTCGCCGAGAATCGTCATCTCCGCCGCACCGCCGGCCACGCTGGCGAAGAATGCGGTCGTACGGTCCACCGCGGCCATTTTGGCGAGTAGCCAACCGCAGAGCGCCCCGAGCAGGATCGCGAACAACCCGGCGAGGAGAAGAAGCAGCCCGTAGGAGGCGACCTCGCGCGCTACATCGGGCGTGAAGTACAGGCCAAGCGCTGTGCCAATCACGATCTGGCCGATCTCGCGGCCGCCGCGCGGCGCGCGCAGCTGCGCACCGGCGAGGTTGCATGCCGCCATCGCCGCCAGCGGACCGATCATCCAGGGAAGCGGCAGCCGGAGCCAGGAAAACGCCGCACCCGCGGCCGCGCAGACGCACAGCGCGAGCGCCGGGTTGATCCAGCGATCGCGCGCCGGCCTCACTTGCCGATACAGAAACGGGCGAAGATCTCGCCGAGCAGATCGTCGGCGGTAAACTCGCCGGTGATCGAGCCGAGCGCGGCGTGCGCCAGGCGCAGCTCCTCGGCGAAGAATTCCCAGCGGCGGCTCTCCCGCGCCGCGGCGGCGAGATGTTCCCGCGCGCGCTCGAGCGCCCTCAGGTGGCGCTCGCGTGCGAGGAACACCGATTCGCCGGTGTCCGACCAGCCCGCCGCGTGCAGGATCGCCTGACGCAGCCGCTCGATCCCTTCGCCGGTCTTGGCGGACACCGCGAGCGTCCCCGCCGGAGCGGCAAACCCGGGCGCGAGGTCGACCTTGTTGTAGACCTCGATGACCGGAACGCTCGCCGGCAGGTTGTCGAGCTCGTCCTTGCCCCGGGGCGCCTCGTAGATCGCGACCACGGCATCGGCGCGCTCGAGTTCGCGCCGAGCGCGCTCGATGCCGATGCGCTCCACGAGGTCGGCGGACACGCGCAACCCGGCGGTATCGACCAGCACGAGGGGAACACCCTCGATCTGCACCGGCTCGCGCAGCGCATCGCGCGTGGTGCCGGCCACCGGGGTAACGATCGCGCGCTCGTCGCCCGCGAGGCGGTTGAGCAGGCTCGACTTGCCGACGTTCGGCCGCCCGGCGAGCACGACGTGGATTCCGCTGCGCAGCAGGCTGCCCTGGCGGCTCTTGGCCATCACGTCGTCGAGCGCGCCGCGTATCGCGCCGAGGCGCGCTGCAGCATCGTCGCGGTGCAAGGCGTCCACTTCCTCCTGCGGAAAATCGAGCATCGCCTCGGTGAGTGCCCGCAGCTCGGTCACTTGCGACTGCAGGGCGCTCAACGCCGCGGAAAACTCGCCGGAGAGCGAGCGCAGGGCCGAGCGCGCGGCTTCGCGGCTGGCGGCGTCGATCAGGTCGGCCACCGCCTCGGCTTGCGCGAGGTCGAGCTTTCCTTCCAGAAAGGCGCGGCGCGTGAACTCGCCGGGCTCGGCGAGGCGCGCGCCCGCGTCCAGACACGCCGCGAGCAACGCGTGCATCACGACCGGGCCGCCGTGCCCCTGCAGCTCGAGCACCGGCTCGCCGGTGTACGAGTTCGGCTCCGGGAAATACAGCGCGAGGCCTTCGTCCACGGCCTCGCCACGCGCATCGCGAAAGATCGCATGCGTCGCGCGCCGCGGCTCGGGCAGGACGCCCAGGATGGCTCTTGCGATTGCCGGCGCGCGCGGACCTGAAATGCGCACCACCCCGATACCGCCGCGACCCGCCGGCGTGGCAATCGCGGCGATCGTGTCGCGAGTCACTTCAGGTGGCGCGAATTACCTCATCGCTTCGCATGGGCAGGCTTGTCGCGGTTGAACATGCGCTGGATCTGCCATTGCTGTGCGATGGAAAGGATGTTGTTGACCAGCCAGTACAGCACGAGGCCGGCCGGGAAGAAGAAGAAGAAGATGCTGAACACGAACGGCATGATCTGCATCACCCTCGCCTGCACCGGGTCGGGCGGCACCGGGTTCATCCGGGTCTGCAGCACCATGGTTGCCGCCATCAGGATCGGCAGCACGTAGTACGGGTCGAGCGCCGAGAGATCCTTGATCCACAGCATGAACGGCGCATGACGCAGCTCGATGGCGGCCAGCAGTACCCAGTAAAGCGCGATGAAGACCGGGATCTGTACCAGGATCGGGAAGCAGCCGCCCAGGGGATTGATCTTCTCGGTCTTGTAAAGCTCCATCATCGCCTGGTTCATTTTCTGGCGGTCGTGCGCGTACATTTCCCGCAGCTTCTGCAATCGCGGCGTGATCAGCTTCATCTTCGCCATCGACTTGTAGCTCGCCGCCGAAAGCGGGAAGAACACGATCTTGATGAGCACCGTGAGCAGGATGATGGCGACGCCCCAGTTGCCGGAGAGCGCGTAGAACTTCTCCAGCAGCCAGAAGAGCGGCCAAGCGATGATCGCAAGCCAGCCGTAGTCGACGACCAGGTCCAGTCCCGGCGCAGCCGCTTGCAGGCGGCGCTGCTCCTGCGGTCCGATATAGAGCGGTACCTTGACCGCCGCGCTCGCGCCCGGCGCGACGTTGACCGGCACCATCGCCCGGGCGGCATAGATGCCGTCGGCGCGTTTCTCCGCGACGTAATCGCGCGCCACGCCCGGCGGCGGCATCCACGCCGACACAAAGTAATGCTGCACGAACGCGATCCAGCCGCTCGTCGCCTGCTTGACGTGCTCGGCCTTGCCCTTGTCCAGGTCCGACGGATAGATCTTCTCGAACTTGCGCTCGTCGGTGTACACGGCGAAGCCGATGAAGCTCTGGGCGCCGAAGGTCTCGGCGACCGTGCTGGTGTTTGTCTCGTGCTTGCCGTCGTGCGTGAGCTGAAAGTACGCGTACGCGGCCGCCGGCGCGGCACCGGGATTGCGCACCTCGAGCGCGACGTCGACGACATAGCTGTTTCGCTTGAAGGTGTAGGTCTTGCGCGCTTCGAGGCCGTCCTTCCCGCGCGCGAAGAGGTGCACCGACACCTCGTCGCGGCCCGGCGCGAGCGCGCGCTCGCCCGGCTCGGCACGCCACAGCGTGCGGTGGTTCGGCCCGCCCTCGCCCGCGAGCCCGCTCTGCGCCTCGTACTGATGCCCGGGGCCGAGGAGGACCAGGTTCTTGGAGAGGTCCTTGGAGTCCTTGTGGCGCAGCAGCTCCACGTGCTTCAGCGTGCCGCCCAGGGTATCGATCTCCGCCACGACGAGGTCGGAGCTGACGCGCACGATTTCGCCTTTCGCCGCGTCGACGCCCGGAACCGCGGTCGAGGGCTTGGCCGCGGGCGCCGCGGACCCGGCCGGCTTGGCCAGCGCGGGCTCGGGCACGCCCTGTTGCGCGGCTGCGGCGGGGGGCGGCGGCTTCGGGCGCTGCTCGCGTTGCCACGCTTCCCACAGCATGAGAAGCGAGAAGCTGAAGATGACAAGAAGAATGAGTCTTTGCGTATCCATGACTACGGTACGGGGTCGTGCCCCCCGGAATGCCAGGGGCCGCAGCGGCACACGCGACGCGCGGCGAGCCAGCCGCCGCGCCACAAGCCGTGCCGAAGCAGCGCCTCCTCCGCGTAGTGCGAGCAGCTCGGATAGAAGCGGCACGCCGGCGGCAGCAGGGGCCGGAGGCACCAGCGGTAGGCAAGCAACACGAACCGCAGCGCGCGCACCATGGTTTCCTCAGTCATGGCGCGAGCCTGCCAAGAATCGCACGCAGGCGCGCCACCATCTGCGCCGAGGGCTTCACCCCGTAGGGCGGCCTCACCAGCACGTCGAGCGGCCCGAGCCGTTCCTGCTCCAGCCGGAAGGCCTCGCGGATGCAGCGTTTGATCCGGTTGCGCACGACGGCGCGCGCCGCGTGCCTGCGGGAGATCAGCATGCCGAGGCGGGGGCTGCCGCTGTCACGTCGCGCCACATACATCGTGTAGCCGTCCAGGTTACGCCGCGCGCCGTCTCGCAGCAGGCGCTGGAAATCTGCCTGTTGCCTCAGCCGGCGCCCGTCATCCAGCCCGAAGCGCTTGCTGGCCGCGGCTACAGCCCTAGCCGGCGCCGGCCGCGGGCGCGACGGTTGCGCAGCACTTTGCGACCGCCTGCAGTGCGGCTGCGCACGAGAAAACCGTGGCGGCGCGCGCGCCGCGTCTTGGACGGTTGGTAAGTTCGCTTGGTCGCCATCTGCGGTCCGAAAAAGGGCGGTATTAGAGCGTGCGCGTCCGCGCATTGTCAATTCGTCTGTGGATAAGGCATGTCCAAGAAGGTAAAATTTCGACTCGCTCTAGGCCCAACCAAAAGATGCAAAACCTCTGGGATGCTTGTCTGCGGCGCCTCGAGCAGGAGCTCCCCGCGCAACAGTTCAACACGTGGATCCGGCCGCTCGCGCCGGAGGCGGCGGAGGCGGCCGATATGCTGGTCCTGGCGGCACCCAACCGGTTCGTTCTGGAGCTTGTGCGCGAGCGCTTTGCCTCGCGCATCGAGCGTCTCGCCTCCGAGGCGAGCGGGCGCGAGCTCGGCTTGCGGCTGATTCTCGCGCGCATGGCGGAGCCGCCGGCGAGCCCGGTGCAAAACGCGCCGCGCGCTCCAGAAACGCCGTCGATCCTCGAGCGCGCGAGGCTCAATCCGGCGTTCTCGTTCGACAGCTTCGTGACCGGAAAGGCGAACCAGCTGGCGCGCGCCGCGGCGCTTCAGGTCGCCGAGAATCCCGGCGTCTCCTACAACCCGCTGTTCGTCTACGGCGGGGTAGGACTCGGCAAGACGCACCTGGTGCAGGCGATCGGCAACCAGCTCGCCGACCAGCGGCCGCAGGCACGCATTCGCTACATCCATGCCGAGCAGTATGTCACCGACGTCGTGCGCGCTTACCAGCAGAAGTCTTTCGACGAGTTCAAGCGCTACTACCACTCGCTGGACCTGCTGCTCATCGACGACATCCAGTTCTTCTCCAACAAGGGCCGCACGCAGGAGGAATTCTTCTACGCCTTCAACGCGCTGGTAGAGGCGCACAAGCAGATCGTGATCACCTGCGACACCTACCCCAAGGAGATCGCCGGCATGGAGGAGCGGCTGATTTCGCGCTTCGGCTGGGGACTTACGGTGGCGATCGAGCCTCCGGAGCTCGAGATGCGCGTCGCCATCGTGCTGAAGAAGGCCGAGGCCGAGTCGGTCGCGCTGTCCGAGGACATCGCTTTTTTCATCGCCAAGCACCTGCGCTCCAACGTGCGCGAGCTGGAGGGCGCTCTCAAGAAAGTGCTTGCGTTCGCGCGCTTTTCCGGGCGCGAGCTGTCGCTCGAGCTTGCCAAGGAAGCGCTGCAGGACATCCTGAACGTGGCGAGCCGCCAGGTCAGCGTCGAAGGCATCCAGAAAACGGTTGCCGAATACTTCAAGCTCAAGATCTCGGATATGCACTCCAAGAAGCGCAGCCGCAACGTCGCGCGCCCACGCCAGGTCGCCATGGCGCTCGCCAAGGATCTGACGCAGATGAGCCTGCCGGAGATCGGCGAAGCGTTCGGCAACCGCGACCACACCACGGTGCTGCATGCCTGCCGCACGATTGCGAGCCTGCGCAAGCACGACACCGCGCTCAATCGCGACTATGTGGTGCTCGAGCAGGTGCTGAAAGGCTGAGGGAAAAGTTGGGGGTGGATTGTGAGTAACCCACGCGATTGTCGCCGGCGCGCAAACGATCCACATTGCCGCGCTCGCGCTCCACAGCTTTTGCAATGCCTCGAAACCCCGACAATGTATATCGCGACAATCACTTGCGCAGTTATCCCGGGATCTTCGGGGCTCTATTAGCTACTACTAAGGTAAATAACAATGAATCTTGCAAAAGCAAAGCGTGACGAGCTTCTCGGACCGCTTTCGGCCGTAAGCGGGATCATCGAGCGACGTCATACGTTGCCCATCCTTTCCAACGTGCTCATCGAGCGCAGCGGCGAGGCGCTTGCCTTTCTCGCCACGGATATCGAGATCCAGATCGCAGCGCGCAGCGGCATTGGGGCGCCCGCCGAGGCTCGTGCGGTGACCGTCGGGGCGAGGAAGCTCCTCGACATCCTGCGCGCTCTGCCCGACAACGCCGAGGTGACGCTCACGCACCAGGACAAGCGGCTGGTGGTGAAAGCCGGCAAGAGCCGCTTCAGCCTGCAAACGCTGGCCGCCGAGGACTTCCCCCGGCTTGCCCGGCCGGCCGGCGAGGCCGCCAAGTTCCAGCTCGAGCAGCGCTCGCTGCGCCGGCTGCTCTCGCTCGTCCAGTACGCCATGGCCCAGCAGGACATCCGCTACTACCTGAACGGGCTGCTGATGGTCGTGGAGGACGGCAGCCTCAAGCTGGTTGCGACCGATGGGCACCGCCTCGCCTACGCCGCGCTCAAGCTTGGCAGCTCGCTGCCGCGGCAGGAGGTGATCTTGCCGCGCAAGACCGTGCTCGAGCTCGGCAAGCTGCTCGGCGACAGCGATGCCCCGGTAAAGATCGAGCTCGCGGCGACGCAGGCGGCGTTCAGCTTCGGCGCAGTGGAGCTGGTCTCGAAGTTGATCGACGGCAAGTTTCCCGATTACACCCGCGTCATCCCGGCGAACCACAAGAACCGCCTGGAAATCGCCCGCGAGCCGCTGCGCCAGGCGCTGCAGCGCGCCGCCATCCTGTCGAACGAGAAATTCCGCGGCGTGCGCTGGGTACTCGGTGACGGTTCCCTGAAGATTGTCTCGTCCAACGCCGAGCAGGAGGAGGCGCAGGAGGAGCTCGACGTGAAGTACTCCGGCGAGGCGCTCGACATCGGTTTCAACGTCAACTACCTGCTCGACGTGCTGAACAACGTGGCGGGCGACGACATCGAGTGCGCGTTCGGCGACGCAGCGGCGAGCGCGCTCATCACCTACGGCTCGGAAAAGGAGTTCAAGTACGTCGTCATGCCGATGAGGATCTAGTGGGGGAAGCGGAGAAGCAGTACGACTCAGACGCGATCAAGGTCCTGAAGGGCCTGGAGGCGGTGCGCAAGCGCCCCGGGATGTACATCGGCGACACCTCCGACGGCACCGGGCTGCACCACATGGTGTTCGAGGTGGTCGACAACTCCGTCGACGAGGCGCTCGCCGGGTTCTGCGACGAGATCGTGGTCACCATCCATACCGACAACTCGGTCTCGGTGCTCGATAACGGCCGCGGCATCCCGACCGGCATCAAGGCGGACGACGCGCTCAGGCGCTCCGCCGCCGAGATCGTCATGACCGAGCTGCACGCCGGCGGCAAGTTCGACTCCAACAGCTACAAGGTATCCGGCGGGCTGCACGGCGTCGGCGTGTCGGTGGTGAACGCGCTGTCGGAATGGCTGCGGCTCACGACCTGGCGCGAGGCTCAGGTGCACCAGATGGAGTTCCGCAATGGGGTCGCGGTCGCGCCGCTCAAGGCGACCGGGAGCACCGAGCGGCGCGGTACCGAGGTGCACTTCCTCGCCTCCAAGGAAACCTTCGGCAACATCGACTACCACTACGACATCCTGGCGCGCCGCCTGCGGGAGCTTTCGTTCCTGAATAACGGGGTCAAGATCGTGCTGATCGACCAGCGCGCCGGCAAGGAGGAGAACTTCGAGTTCTCGGGCGGCGTGCAGGGCTTCGTCGAGTACATGAACCGCGCCAAGAACGTGCTGCACCCGAACGTGTTCAACGCGCGCGGCGAGCGCGACGGCATCGCGGTCGAGGTCGCGATGCAGTGGAACGACTCGTACCAGGAGTCGGTGCTGTGCTTCACCAACAACATCCCGCAGAAGGACGGCGGCACGCACATGACCGGCCTGCGCGCCGCGATGACGCGCGTGCTGAACCGCTACATCGAGACGCACGAGGTCGCCAAGAAGGCCAGGGTCGAGACCACCGGCGACGACATGCGCGAGGGGCTCGCCTGCGTGCTGACGGTCAAGGTGCCCGAGCCGAAGTTCTCGTCGCAGACCAAGGAGAAGCTGGTGTCCTCCGAGATCCGTCCGGCGGTCGAGGAGATCATCGCCGAGAAGCTGCGCGAGTACCTCGACGAGCGGCCCAACGACGCGCGCATCATCACCGGCAAGATCGTCGAGGCCGCGCGCGCGCGCGAGGCCGCGCGCAAGGCGCGCGAGATGACGCGCCGCAAGGGCGTGCTCGACGGGCTCGGGCTGCCCGGCAAGCTCGCCGACTGCCAGGAGCGCGACCCGGCCAAGTGCGAGCTCTACCTGGTCGAGGGGGACTCGGCCGGCGGCTCGGCCAAGCAGGGCCGCGACCGGCGCTTCCAGGCGATCCTGCCGCTCAAGGGCAAGATACTCAACGTCGAGAAGGCGCGCTTCGACAAGCTGCTGTCGTCGGCCGAGATCGCGACGCTGATCACGGTGCTCGGCTGCGGCATCGGCAAGGAGGAGTACAACCCCGACAAGCTGCGCTACCACCGCATCATCATCATGACCGACGCCGACGTCGACGGCTCGCACATCCGGACGCTCTTGCTGACGTTCTTCTACCGGCAGATGCGCGAACTGGTGGACCGCGGGCACATTCACATCGCGCAACCGCCGCTCTTCCGGGCGAAGCGCGGCCGGCAGGAGACGTTCATCAAGGACGAACGCGACCTCGAGGCGTTCCTGATCCGGCG
>DATIGR010000229.1:0-13880 GCA_035454645.1 Burkholderiales bacterium | reverse complement strand
AAGTAGCTCTGGTCCTTGGCGGCGTCCCTGCCCTTGAGCAGGGCGAACGAGCCGTTCGACTCGGCCACTCGCGCGTAGTGCCCGGTGGCGATCTTTCCCGCCCCCAGCCGCAGGGCGTGCTCGAGGAAAGCCTTGAACTTGATCTCGGCGTTGCACAGCACGTCCGGGTTGGGGGTGCGCCCGGCGGCGTACTCGCGCAGGAACTCGGCGAACACGCGCTCCTTGTACTCGGCGGAGAAGTTCACCGCCTCGAGCTCGATGCCGATGGTGTCGGCGGCGGCGGCGGCGTCGATCAGGTCCTCGCGTGTCGAGCAGTACTCGTCGGTGTCGTCCTCGCCCCAGTTTTTCATGAAGATGCCGACGACGTCGTGGCCGGCGCGCCTGGCGAGCAGCGCCGCCACCGCCGAATCCACACCCCCCGACATGCCGACGATGACTTTCACGCGAATTCCCTCGACAAGAGCTCCAGGGGGAAATTCCGACCGGCAAGGAAATCCGCGACGCATTTCTGCACCAGCGGCGAGCGGTGCTCCGGCTTCCTGTCCGCGAGTTCTTCGGGGGTGAGCCATTCGACCCGCACGATCTCGCGGTCGAGGCTGCGCGCCTCGGACCCCTTCAGTTGCCCGCGAAAGCAGAACCGGACGAACGTCACGTCCTTCGGCGCGTAGTGCCAGCGGTAGATGCCGACCAGCCCCGAGGGCTCGAAGCGGTGCGCGGTTTCCTCGAGCACCTCGCGCCGGCACGCCTGGACGAGCGACTCGCCCGGATCGAGGTGGCCGGCGGGCTGGTTGAGCACCAGGCGCCCGTCGACCCGCTCCTGCACAAGGAGAAATTTGCCGTGCCGCTCGATGACGGCGGCGACCGTCACCGAGGGCTTCCAGATCGTCATGCTGCCTTTTTCGTGTTCTTGCGGATGAAGTCGGCCATGCGCTGTACGCCGGCCTCGATCGCCTGCCGGGAGGCGGCGTAGGAGAAGCGCAGGTGCTGGCCCTCGCCGGGCACGCGCACGCCGAAATGGATGTCGGCGAGCACCGCGACGCCCGCCTCGTGCAGCAGGCGCTTCCTGAACTCCTCGGAGTCGGCCGCGCCGATCCGGCGGCAGGCCTCGGTCACGTTCGGCCAGACGTAGAACGCGCCGCCGGGCACGCGGCACTTCACGCCCGGCACCTCGTTCAGCAGGCCGACGATCAGGTCGCGTCTTTCCAGGAAGCTCGCGCGCATCGCCGCGGCCGCCTGCTGCGGCCCGGTGATGGCCTCGAGCGCCGCCCACTGGCTGATCTGCGAGGCGCACGACTCGGTGTTGGTGATCCAGCGCGTGAACACCGGCGCGAGCGCGGGATTGGAGCTGAACCCGATGCGCCAGCCGGTCATCGCCCAGGTCTTCGAGGCGCCGTCGGAGATGATGGTGCGCTCGTACATCCCCGGGACCTGGGCGATGGAGAAAAACTCGCCGTCGAACGCGAGGCGCGAGTAGATCTCGTCGGCGTACACCCAGACCTGCGGATGATTCTTCAGGATCGCGGCGATCTGCTCGAGCTCCGCGCGCTTGAGGCAGCCCCCGGTCGGGTTGTGCGGATAGTTGAGAATCAGCAGCCTGGTCTTGCTGCTTAAGAGCTTTTCCAAGTCCTGCGGGTCGAAGGAGAAATTCCGGGCCTCGTGCAGGTGGATCGGCACCGGTCGTGCGCCGTTCGCCGCGATCTGCGACTCGTAGATCGGGAACCCGGGGTTCGGGTAGATCACCTCGTCGCCCGCGCCGTAGTCGGTGGTCGAAAGGATGGCGTAGGCGATGAAGGGCTTGGCGCCGGCGCCGACCACCACGTCCTCGGCGCGGATCGGCAGACCGCCGCGCAGGCTCGCCATGTACCTCGCCGCGGCGGACCTCAGCTCATCGATACCCGCGGATGGCGTATAGCCGTGCTTGCCGCTCTTGATGGCGCGGATCGCCGCCTGCTGCACGTTGTCGGGCGCCGGGAAGTCCGGCTGGCCGATGCAGAAGCTGACGATGTCCTTGCCCTCGCGCGCGAGCGCGTTCACTTCGGCGAGCACGACGAAGGCGTTTTCGGTTCCGAGGCCCGAGGCCCGGCGGCTGATTTCAGGCATAAGGGTCGTATTATGCCGTCCCATGCTGGTCAATTGCGTCGCGTACCAGGACGGGAAAAAGCTCGCCGACATCGAGAAGCACGAGATCAGCAACTACCTCGCGCGGCCGGGGTGCTTCGTCTGGGTGGCGCTGCGCGACGCGACCGGGGAGGAGCTCGCCGAGATGCAGGAGGAGTTCGACCTGCACGCGCTCGCGGTCGAGGACGCGCGCCACGGCCACCAGCGGCCGAAGATCGAGGAGTACGGCGCCTCGCTGTTCGTGGTGATGAATACCATCGAGGTCGAGGGCGAGGACCTGCGCGCGGGCGAGATCCACGTCTTCGCCGGCTCGAACTACGTGCTCTCGGTGCGCCACCGCACCGGGCGCGGGTTCCAGGACGTGCGCGCGCGCGCCGAGCGCGAGCCCGAGCTGCTCACGCACGGCTCGGGCTACGTGCTCTACGCGCTCATGGACGCGATCGTCGACCGCTACTTCCCGGTGCTCGACGCGGTCGAGATGGAGCTCGAGAAGCTCGAGGGGCGGCTGTTCACCCCCGGTGCCTCGCCGCGCGAGAACATCGAGTCGCTGTACTACGTCAAGCAGAAGCTCACCACCATGAAGCACGCCACCGCGCCGCTGCAGGAGAACGCGGGCAAGCTCTACGGCGGCCGCGTGCCGAGCGTCTGCAGCGGGCTCGGCGAGTACTTCCGCGACGTCTACGACCACCTGGTGCGCATCAACCAGTCGATCGACGCGGCGCGCGAGACCGTGAACACCGCGATCCAGGTGGCGCTCGCCATGGTCGCGACCGGCCAGGGCGAGATCACGCGGCGCCTCGCCGCCTACGCCGCGCTCGTCGCCGTGCCCACCATGATCGCCGGCATCTACGGCATGAACTTCAGGCACATGCCCGAGCTCGGCTGGGAGCTCGGCTACCCGGTCACGATCGCCCTGATGGCGGCGATCGACGTCTTTCTGTTCACCCGCTTCCGCAAGGCCGGGTGGATCTAGCCATCAATCCCCGCCGCTACTGGGACACGATCGGGCGCTCGGCCGGGATCGGCGTCGGCCGGCCCGGCGGCCTCGCGCGCGTGGCGCTGTCGGACGCCGACCGCGAGAGGCGCGACCAGTTCGTCGCCTGGTGCCGCGAGGCGGGCTGCACGGTCAGCGTCGACCGGGTGGGCAACATCTTCGCCCGGCGCAAGGGAACGGACGATTCCCTGCCCCCCGTGGTCATCGGCAGCCATCTCGACACCCAGGTGAACGGCGGCCGCTACGACGGCATCGTGGGCGTGCTGGCCGGACTGGAAATAGTGAGAGCCTTGAATGAGAAAGATCTTCCAACCCGGCGGCCGATCGAGGTGGTCGACTGGACCAGCGAGGAAGGCGCACGCTTCTCTCCCCCGATGATCGCCGCGGGCGCGTTCGCCGGCGTGTATCCGGTCGACTGGGTGCTCGAGCGGCGCGACGACGACGGCAAGCGCCTCGGCGACGAGCTCGAGCGCATCGGCTACGCCGGCGCCGCGCCGGTCGGCGGCCGCGAGCTCGATTCGTACTTCGAGCTGCACATCGAGCAGGGCCCCGTGCTCGACGCGCGGGGGATCGACGTTGGCGTCGTCACCCACGGCTACACGGCGCACGGGTTCATCGTCGAGGTGACCGGCGAGACCGCGCACACCGGCCCATGGCCGATGGACAAGCGCAGGAACGCGCTCGTCGGCGCCGCCATGCTTGCGGTGGCTGCGCACGACATCGGCTGGAAATACCACGCCACCCAGGGCAAGGGCACGGCGGCGCGCATCGTCGCCTGGCCGAACAAGCCCGGCATCCTTTCCGACTGGGCGCAGTTCACCGGCGACCTGCGGCACGAAAACCCGCACGCGGCCGCGCGCATGCTCGACGATTTCAAGCTGGCGATGGCCGAGTGCGCGCGGCGCGCCAGCGTGGATATGCGGATCGTCGAGCAGTGGACCTGGAACGCGGAGCTGTTCGACCCGGGATGCATCGCGCTCGTGCGCGACACCGCGAGAAGGCTCGGCCTCGGGTCGCTCGACCTGCCCTCGCAGGCCGGCCACGACGCCTATCACGTGGCGCGCGTCGCGCCGACGGCGATGATCTTTTCGCCCTGCAAGGACGGCATCACGCACAACAACCGGGAGCACGCCGACCTGGAGCGCACCGTGCCCGCGGTCAACGTCCTCGCGAACGTGGTGCTCGAGCGGGCGAACCGCTAGGTCAGGCGATTTCTCTCAGCACTTCGGCCACCACGCCGAACATCTGGTCGAGGTGCTTCTTCTGCGCGACGAGCGGCGGGCAGAAGGCAATCGTTTCGCCCACCGGGCGCACGAACACGCCCTTGTCCCAGCACCGCTCGAACACCTCGAACGCGCGCGTGCCGTAGGGAACGCCGGGAAGCAGCGCGAGCTCCACCGCGCCGATCAGGCCGAGGTTGCGGCAGTCGACCACGTTCGGCAGCCCCTTGAGCGAGTGCACGCCGTTCTCGAAGTCTGCCGCGAGGCTCGCGGCTCTCTTGAACAGCGCTTCTTCCTCGTAGGTGTCCAGGGCCGCGATGCCCGCGGCGCAGGCGAGCGGGTGCCCCGAGTAGGTATAGCCGTGGAAGAACTCGACCCCGGGCCCCTGCGCGCCGGTGAAGGTCTCGTAGATCGAGTCCCGCACGATCACGCCGCCGAGCGGCACTGCGCCCGAGGTGACGCCCTTCGCGAAAGTGACGAGGTCGGGCTCGATGCCGAAGTGCTGCGCGGCGAAGGGCGTGCCGAGCCGGCCCCAGCCCGTGATCACCTCGTCGAACACGAGGAGGATGCCGTGGCGCGTGCAGATCTCGCGCAGGCGCTCGAGGTAGCCCCTGGGCGGGATCAGAACGCCGCCCGAGGCCGAGATCGGGTCGACCACGACCGCGGCGATGTTCGAGGCGTCGTGCAACGCGACGAGGCGCTCGAGCTCGTCGGCGAGCTCGGCGCCGCGCGCCGGCTGTCCCCTCGAGAAGGCGTTTTCCGGAAGGTGCGTGTGGCGCAGGTGGTCCACCCCGGGCAGCAGCACGCCGCTGTAGGCCTTGCGGTTCGCCGGCACGCCGCCGAGCGAGATCCCGGCGAGGTTGACGCCGTGGTACGAGCGCTCGCGTCCGACGAAGCGCGTGCGCGTGCCCTCGCCGCGCAGGCGGTGGTAGCCCACCGCGATCTTCATCGCGGTGTCGATCGCCTCGGATCCCGAGTTGGTGAAGAACACATGGCCCATGCCCCTCGGCGCGAGCGCCGCGACGCGCTCGGCGAGGCGGAACGCGGCCGGATGGCCGAGCGAGAACGACGCCGCGAAGTCGAGCTCGCCCGCCTGCTTGCGGATCGCTTCCACGATGCGCGGCCGCGCGTGGCCGGCGTTCACGCACCACAGCGTCGCCAGGCCGTCGAGCACCTCCCGGCCCTCGGCGGTGGTGAAGTGCATGTCCTTCGCCGCGGTCACGAGCTTGGGCCTCGCCTTGAAGCGCCGGTTGTCCGTGAACGGCATCCAGTACGGCTCGAGGTTGAGCGCGCTGATGGCCGGGAGATCGCGATTCATAGGGGAAGATACTGCGCCTGTTTGACCACCCGGGCGTAGGGAAGGTTGCTGCAGCCGGACTAAAGTTTCAGCTCTGCGCGTAACAAATCCCACGTTACCGCCGCGAGCCCGTCGGCGCGCCGCTCGAGGACCCCGATCGCTGCCAACTGCGTCACGTCGGTGTGCACGTTCTTGTAGTCGCGCCCCAGGCGCTTCGCCAGCTCGTAGATCGAGCACGGGCCCTGTTCCCTCAGGTTCTGCAGCAGGATCCAGCGGGCCGGCGACAGCGTCTTCGCGAGCAGCGGCAAGTCCTCGAAGCTGAGGATCTCCAGCGGCCGCAGCGCGCGGCCTTCGAGCACGCGGTTCCACGCCGCCTCGAAGCGGTCGAGCGCGTCGCCCGCGGCGCCGATGCGGATCTCAAGCTTTCTGGACATCGCGCTCGAAGTCGTAGCGCAGCTGCTCGACCGACCTGAAGTCGTAGCGCCGCTTGGGGTCGTACACGACGCCCCTCCAGCTCAGGCGGTAGCGCAGGTCGTCGTGCAGCTCGATCTCCAGCATTCCCCCGGACGTCACGACCGTTTCCCGCAGCAGCAACATATGGCTTAGCGTACCATATAACGCTGCCTGTAGAATTTCCGTCGTGGCACACTTTTTCAACCTGTACCGCCACGGCTTCGCGCGCCTGGCGGTCGCGACGCCGCTGGTCCGCGTCGGCGATCCGCGGTACAACCTCGACGCCACGCTCGAGCTCGCGCGCGAAGCGGCGCGCGAGAAGGCGATCCTCGCCGTGTTCCCGGAACTCGGGCTGTCCGCCTACAGCTGCGAAGACCTGTTCCACCAGCAGGCGCTGGTGGAGTCTGCCGAGGATGCTCTGTTCGAACTGCTCGGCAGGACCAAGAATCTTCCCTTGGCGGCCCTCGTCGGGCTGCCGGTGGCGGTCGACGGGCTGCTCTACAACTGCGCGGCGCTCGCGTGCCAGGGGCGGCTCGCGGGCGTGGTGCCCAAGACCTATCTGCCGAACTACCGCGAGTTCTACGAGGGGCGGCAGTTCACGCCCGGCGACACCGCGCGGCGCAAGGAGATCCGGCTCGCCGGGCAGACCGCGGCCTTCGGCGCGGATTTGCTGTTCACGCTCTTGCCGAAGCTCGTTCTTCACGTCGAGATCTGTGAAGACCTCTGGGTGCCGACCCCGCCCTCCTCGTTCGCCGCGCTCGCGGGCGCGACGGTGATCGCGAACCTCTCGGCGTCCAACGTGGTGATCGGCAAGGAGGGCTATCGCCGCCAGCTCGTCGGCAACCAGTCGGCGCGCTGCCTCGCCGCCTACCTCTACAGCGCCGCCGGCCTGGGAGAGTCGACCACCGACCTCGCCTGGGACGGCCACGCGCTGATCTACGAGAACGGCACGCTGGTCGGCGAGTCGCGGCGCTTCGCCGACCGGCCGCAGCTCGCGCTGGCCGACGTCGACCTCGACCGCCTGGCGGCCGACCGCATGCGCCAGAACACCTTCGGCGCCGCGGCGGCGCGCCACGCCGACCGGGTGTTCAGGAGCATCGAGGTTGCCTTGCCGGCTCCCGGCGGAAAGCTTCTCCTGGAAAGAAAGATCGACCGGCTGCCGTACGTGCCGAGCGACCCGCGCACGCGCGACGCGCGCTGCGAGGAGGTGTACCGCATCCAGGTGCAGGGCCTGGTCACGCGCATGCGCGCCACGGGCACCCGGCGCCTGGTGATCGGCGTCTCGGGCGGGCTCGACTCGACTCAGGCGCTCATCGTCTGCGCGCGCGCGATGGACGAGCTCAAGCTTCCGCGCGCCAACATCCTCGCCTACACCCTGCCGGGGTTCGCGACCTCCACGCGGACCAAGAGCCAGGCCTGGCAGCTGATGCGCGCGATCGGCGCCACCGCCGAGGAGATCGACATCCGGCCCTCGTGCCTGCAGATGCTGAAGGACATCGGCCACCCCTACGCCAGGGGGAAGAAGGTCTACGACGTCGCCTTCGAGAACGTGCAGGCCGGCGAGCGCACGAGCCACCTCTTCCGCCTCGCCAACCGCCACGGCGGCATGGTGGTCGGCACGGGCGACCTCTCCGAGCTCGCGCTCGGCTGGGCGACCTACGGCGTCGGCGACCACATGTCGCACTACAACGTGAACGCGAGCGTGCCGAAGACGCTGATCCAGTTCCTGATCGGCTGGGTGGGCGAGTCCGGCGAGTTCAGCGCCGACGTAAAGCGCGCGCTGCGCCGGGTGCTCGAGACCGAGATCAGCCCCGAGCTCGTCCCCGGCCGGCAGGCGAGCGAGGCGACCGTCGGGCCCTACGAGCTGCAGGACTTCAACCTCTATTACATCCTTCGCTTCGGCTATTCGCCGGCCAAGGTCGCCTTCCTCGCCTGGCATGCCTGGCGCGACAAGTACAGGCTGCCGGCGATCCGCAAGTGGCTCGGGGTGTTCCTGAAGCGCTTCTTCCAGAACCAGTTCAAGCGCAGCGCGATCCCGAACGCGCCCAAGGTGGGCTCGGGCGGCTCGCTCTCGCCGCGCGGCGACTGGCGCATGCCCTCCGATGCGAGCGCGTCAGCCTGGCTTGCCAGCCTGGCAGGAGTGCCTACGCGGGAGTGACCTTACAAAGGATCGCAATGCTGCCCTGCGGCGGTATTCGCCTTATTGCCGCTGCGTAGCCCGATTGGCTCGGGTCCGTCACACCCGGCGTCTGTCAAAGTTTGAATCGGGCCGATCGGCGCCGGGCGCCGGCGGTAGGCTGCATCCATGGCGCCGAACGCACCGAACTTGATGGCCTTGCTCAACATGGCCCCGAGCGCGTTCGCGAGCGGAGACATGCTGCCGCTTCCGCGCATCAAGTCGATCTCGCACCTGCGCAAGGAGGTCGAGCGGCACTTCGGCAAGCAATCGACCCAGGACCTCGAGGCCCTGGTCGGCTGGTTCAACCAGAACTTCTTCCGGCTGGAGAAGTAGCTTTCCCGGGGGTCGGATCCCGATTCGTCGGGGTCTGACCCCTCTTTTTTTCCCGGGGTCTGACCCTTCTCGTTACCGGCGCCAGGCCGGCTTGTAGGCGCGCCCGCGGCGCTTGCCGCGCGTCGGCGAGCCCATCTTGCACTGCGAGCCGAAGCTCTGGCTGTTGTCGTGCATCTCGGCGGCGCGCTCGCGCATTCTCTGCTCGGCGAGGGTCTCGCGCGCGAGCGCGGCTCCGTACTTGCGTTTCATGAGAATCAGCCTCTCGTGGTGGTCTTGCGGATCTCTTTCTCGTCGGACCATTCCAGCAGCCCGTTGCGGATGTTCCACAGCTGGAGATTCAGCTTGTAGTACACATCCTTCGTGTCCTTCACCTGCTTGACGATCGAGACGATGTTGCCTTCGAGCCGGTACTGGGCCCCGACCATCTGGCCCATCTCGGCGGCGCTCTCCTTGGCGTACAGGCCGCTCTGCTGGCGCTTGAGCTCGTCGACCTGCTGGTTCATCGCGGCCTGGTCCACCGCGAAGCGCACCCGGCCGCCCTTCTGCAGCTCGGCGCGGATGCTGTCGGTGATCGCGCGCGTATCGATGTACTCGCTAGTCTTGTTCCTCACTTCCTGCACCGTGACGATGGGCAGGTTGGCGCTCGCGATCACGGGCGCCTGGAGCATCGAGCGCGCCATGGACTCGGCCATCAGCTGCAGGTCGGTCGAGCCGAACTGGTTGGTCACGGTCTCGACGCCGCGCGCGTCGCCGTAGCGCGTGGTCTCCTTGGCGCAGCCGCCGGCGAGCGCGAGGGCGGCGAGCGCGATCACGATCCGCGGGCTCATTCCTCGCTCCTCAGGATGAGGCGGAAATCCACCGCCTTGTTGGTCGGAGAGATGGTGTTGATCACCAGGTTGGAGTTCTCGTAGAGCATGAGCGGCTTCCACGGCTCCTCCTCCCAGGCGCGCATGCCTTCGCGGTCGATCCAGCGGAACTTGTACGCGATGCGCTTCACGCTGCGGCTGTCGTTGTTCAGGTTGGCGTCGATCCGCATCAGGTCGCCGGTCTGCGAGCAGCGCATCTCGGTCGCCTGGATCGTGGTGCGCCGGCCCTCGCTCAGCACCTTGGCCCGCACCAGGTCGCCCATCGAGCTCACCGGGGTCTCGCCGATCGGGCAGCCGAACGCGAACCCGGGCTTCTCGAATCCCTTCTTCGCCGCGCAGCCGGCGACGAGCGCGCCGGTGGCGATCGCGGCGATCAGCAGTGTGGATTTCATCCCGGACTCCCGTTTCAATGCAGCTTCGGCGCGCTCACAAAAAGCTGGTGGCGCAGCAGGCGCAAGTCTACCACCGCGTAGCGTCCCGAGACGCTCACGAACGCGCTGCGCGGGCCCTCCGGCGTGTCCAGCGTGACCGTGTGCACACCGTGCGGCACGCGCGCCCGGGCGATCGACACCTCCGAGGGCAGCGCGCGCCAGGTGCGGTCGTCGGCCGCCGCGAACACCATCGTCCCCGCGGTCATCATGCCCGCGGCGAGCGCCAGGGCGAGGGTGTGCTCGCGATCGGACGCGCGCTGCGCCTGGTACTGCAGCGTGGCGGTCACGGTCGAGCGGATCGTCGCGCGCAGCATGATCGACGGCATGTCGTCCATCAGCCGGCGGCGCGCCATGAGGTCGATGCTGGTGATGCGCGCCACCGGCAAGCTCGCGCCGCCGAGCGTCACCTCGGCCGGCGGCGGCGCCCACGAGGTCGCGGTCATGACCGGGAACGCATTGGCGATCAGGACCAGCCGGTTGTCGATGACGACCGGCAGCATGAACTGGCGCGACTGGATCGCGGGCGCCGATCCGGTGTTGACGATCACCAGCACCTCGGTCATCCCGTCGCCGGGCCGGGCGGCGACGCGCTCGTCGAGCCCGCGCAGCGCCTCCTCCAGCAGCGGCTGGCCGGGCTGCAGCTCGTTCGCCAGGCGGTATCCCGGCGCGGCGAGGCTCGGCTCGCCGAGCGCCTCGTAGATGAAGCCGGCGAGATAGTGCGACAGCGCGCTCTGGTAGGCGTTGCGCAGCGCGTTCACTTCGGGCGTGTCGAGGGTCTCGATCGGGTAGCCGTTCAGCTCCTTGAAGCTCGTGTGCGCGCCGCGCTTGCGCGCCGACTCCTCGACCTCGGCGTACTGCCGCGCGCGCAGCTCGGCGATCTGCGCCTCGAGCTCGTGCGCCTGCTTGATCGCGACGCGCGCGCCGTCGAAGTCGCTCATCGCGAGGTGGTTGAGCGCCATGTAGGTGAGCAGCATCACCTTCTCGTAGTCGTGGCCGGGGTAGGCACGCAGCCGGTCGTTGACCACGTAGCTCGAGATCGCGCGCGCCAAGCGCGATGCCTCGGCGAGCCCGCCCGCGCTCTCGGCCTGGATGCGCGCGGCCGCGCCCTTCCACGCCTTCTGGCTCGCCTCGTAGCGGCCGGCGAGGCGCTCGAGCATGCCGAGCTCGAGGTAGTAGAGCAGGCCCTTGTCGCGGCCGCGGTTGTTCGACTCGAGCAGCCGGATGGCGTCGTCGACCGCGCCGCTCGAGGCGCGCTCGAGCGTCACGTAGAGCTCGGCGTCGTAGCTGCGCACCGCGGCGCAGCCCGACAGCAGCAGCGCCACGCCCCAGACGGGAAGCGCGTGGCGCCAGGCTTGCCGGATCACTTGCGCGGGAAGGTGATGAGCTTGGGCGCGTCGGTGGGCTTGCCGGCCTTGGCCGCCTGGTAGAGCGGCTCGACCTGCGCGCCGAGCTCGGCGAGCCGCGCGGCGCGGTTCTGCGGCGAGGGATGCGTGGAAAGGAATTCGGGCGGGCCCTTGCCGCCGCCGAGCTTGCCCATCTTCTCCCACAGCGTCACGGCGGCCTTCGGGTTGTAGCCCGCGCGCGCGGCGAGCTCGATGCCGATCTGGTCGGCTTCGGATTCGCCCTGGCGGCTGTTGGGCAGCTGGATCGCGAGCACCGCGGCGAGCTGCGCCCCGGTGAGCGCAAGGCCGGCGCCGGAGCCCGCGCTGTCGCGCGAGCCGACGATGATCGCCGCGGCGGTGGTCGCCACCGCCGTAGTCATCGCGATCGACATGCGCTCGCGCGTGTGGTCGGCGAGCGCGTGCGCGATCTCGTGGCCCATGACCTGCGCGATCTCGTCGTCGGTCGCCTTGAGCTGCTCCCACATGCCGGAGTAGATCGCCATCTTGCCGCCCGCCATGCAGAAGGCGTTGACGGTCTTCGGGTCGTCGATCACCTGCACTTCCCAGGCCCAGCTCGAGGCGTCGGGCCGCACGCGCACCGCCTCCTTCACCAGCTTGTCGGTGATCTCCTTCACTTTCTGGACGCGCGGCGTGCCGGTCTCGATTTTTTTCTTCTTGCCGAGGTCGGCCATCATCTGCGAATAAGCCGCGGCCGATTGCGACACCGCCTGCGATTCGGACACGACCAGATACTGCTCGCGGCCGGTGATCGAGCTGGTGGTGCAGCCCGCGAGGAATACGAGAAGAACTAGCGCCGTCCGGACCATGGCAAGGCCTCTGATTCGAGAGAACATTTTACTTCGTTTACTTCGCGTTTCGGCTGGCTTAGACTGCTTTTTGCAAGCCATGCCGCCGATCCGTCCAGGCCCGAAGCTCCCCGACGAGCCGGCGTTCAGGAATCCCCCGCAATGGATCCACGAGGCCGGGAAGTGGCTCTTCTCCCGGCGCGAATCGCGCAAGCGCGCGCTCATCCGGCTGATCGACCGCCTGCGGCCGGCGAAGAAGGAAAAGTAAGAACTACGCGGCCTTGCGCTCGCCCGGCGCCGGCAGCTCGCCGATCGCGCTGCGGATCGCGTCCTCGACCTTCTCCAGGAACACGAACTCGAGCTTCGCGCGCGCTTCGGCCGGCACATCCTCGAGGTCCTTCTCGTTGCGCCTGGGCAGCATCACGGTCTTGATGCCCGCGCGCAGCGCGGCGAGGGTCTTCTCCTTCACGCCCCCGATCGGCAGCACCAGGCCGCGCAGCGAGATCTCGCCGGTCATGGCGACATCGGCTCTGACCGGCTTTCCGCTCAGCAGCGAAATCAGGCTCACGAACATGGCGACGCCCGCGCTCGGCCCGTCCTTCGGCGTCGCGCCCGCGGGCACGTGGATATGGATGTCGGTCTTCTCCAGCGACTCGCGCACCTGGGTCTTCGCCAGAGTCAACGCCGCCTGCGCCGACTCCTTCATCACGTCGCCGAGCTGGCCGGTGAGGATCAGCTTGCCCGTGCCCGGGGTGCGCGAGGCCTCGATGAACAGGATGTCGCCGCCCACCGGAGTCCAGGCGAGGCCGGTCGCCACGCCCGGCATCGAGGTGCGCTCGGCGACCTCGCTCTCGAAGCGCCGCGGGCCGAGGATGGAATGCAGGTCCGCATTCTCGACCAGGACCTTCTCCTTCCTGCCTTCGGCGATCTGCATCGCCGCGTTCCGCAGCACCGCGCCGATCTCGCGCTCGAGGTTGCGCACGCCCGCCTCGCGCGTGTAGTCGCGGATGATGGCTTTCAGGGTTTCTTCGGTAATTTCGGCCCTCGAAGAATCAAGCCCGTTGGCCTCCAGCTGGCGCTTGACCAGGTAGCGCCGCGCGATCTCGAGCTTCTCCTCCTCGGTGTAGCCGGGGAGCGGGATGATCTCCATGCGGTCGCGCAGCGGCCCCGGGATCGTGTCGAGCAGGTTCGCGGTGGTGATGAACATGACCTTCGAGAGGTCGAAGTCCACGCCGAGGTAGTTGTCGCGGAAGCGCGCGTTCTGCTCGGGGTCCAGTACTTCGAGCAGCGCGCTCGACGGGTCGCCGTGGAAGCCGCCCATGCCGAGCTTGTCGATCTCGTCGAACATCAGCACGCAGGTGCGCGACTCGGCACGGCGGATCGCCTGGATCACGTTGCCGGGCAGCGCGCCGATGTAGGTGCGCCGGTGGCCGCGGATCTCGGCCTCGTCGTGCAACCCGCCGAGCGCGATCCTCTGGAACTTGCGCCCCGTGGCGCGCGCGATCGACTGGCCCAGCGAGGTCTTGCCGACGCCCGGCGGGCCGACGAAGCACAGGATCGGGCTTTTGCCTCGCGGATTGAGCTTGCGCACCGCGAGGTGCTCGAGGATGCGGCGCTTCACCTTCTCGAGGCCGTAGTGATCCTCGTCGAGGATCCTGCGCGCTTCGGCGATGTCGATCGGCTTCGGCTCCTCGTTCTTCCACGGCAGCTCCGTCAGCCATTCGAGGTAGGTGCGCAGCATCGAGCTCTCGGCGCTGCCTTCGCCCATCCTCTCGAGGCGCTTCAGCTCCTTGGTCGCCTG
>DATIGR010000228.1:0-3632 GCA_035454645.1 Burkholderiales bacterium | reverse complement strand
CGTGGTCACGCTCGCCACGGTCCCCGCGGCGTTCGCCTTCGCGTACGCGCTCACGCGCAGCTGCATGCCGCTCAAGAGCGTGTTCCGCACCGTCGCGCTCACGCCGCTGCTCGCGCCCTCGCTGCTCGCCGCGATCTCGTTCATCTACTGGTTCGGCAACCAGGGGGTGCTCAAAGGCGCGCTGCGGGCGCTCGGCATCGAGCAGATCTACGGCGCCCCCGGGATCATCGTGTCGGAGATCTTCGCGGTGTTCCCGCACGCGCTCATGATTCTGATCACGGCGCTGACGCTCGCCGACGCGCGCCTGTACGAAGCCGCCGACGCGCTCGGCACCCGGCGCGCGCGCAAGTTCTTCACCATCACGCTCCCCGGCGCGAAGTACGGCCTCATCAGCGCCGCGCTCGTCACGTTCACCCTGGTGATCACCGACTTCGGCATCCCCAAGGTGATCGGCGGGGATTTCAACGTGCTCGCCACCGACATCTTCAAGCTCGTGATCGGCCAGCAGGACTTCCAGCGCGGCGCGGTGGTCGCGGTGTTCCTGCTCGCGCCGGCGCTGGTCACCTTCGCGGTGGACCGCTTCGTGCAGCGCAAGCAGACCTCCATGCTCACCGCCCGCGCGGTGCCGTACGCGCCGCGGCCCTCGCGCGGCTTCGACCTCGTCATGGCGGCCTACTGCCTGCTCGTGGCGCTGCTCATGCTCGCGGTGCTCGGCATGGCGATCTACGCCTCGTTGGTCAAGTTCTGGCCCTACGATCTCTCGTTCAGCCTGCGCAGCTACGCCTACGGCCTCGTGGACGCGGAGGTGGACAAGGCGTTCTTCAACAGCCTGAGGCTCGCCTTCGGCACCGCCGTCCTCGGCACGGCGCTGGTGTTCGTGGGCGCGTATCTGCTCGAAAAAACGCGCGGCGTGGAATGGCTGCGCCCGGGGGTGCAGCTGCTCGCGCTGCTGCCGATGGCGGTGCCGGGACTCGTGCTCGGCCTCGCCTACATCTTCTTCTTCAACGCCCCGGGCAACCCGCTGAACCCGCTCTACCACACGATGACGCTGCTCGTGCTGTGCACGATCGTGCACTTCTACACCACCGGCCACCTCACCGCGGTGACGGCGCTCAAGGCGCTCGACGCCGAGTTCGAGGCGGTGTCGGCCTCGCTCAAGGTCCCCTTCTACCGCACCTTCTGGCGCGTCACGCTGCCCATCTGCACGCCCGCCCTCCTCGACATCAGCCGCTACTTCTTCATCAACGCCATGACCACCATCTCGGCGGTGGTGTTCCTCTATTCGCCCGACACCAAGGTCGCCGCGATCGCGATCCTCAACCTGGACGAGGCCGGCGAGGCGGGCCCGGCGGCGGCGATGGCGGTGCTGATCGCGGCGACCTCGCTCGCGGCCTGCGTCGTCTACCTCGGCCTGGGGTGGCTGGTGGACCGCAAGACGCAGAGATGGAGAAACCTCAAGTGAAAGAACCGATCCTGCTCACGCCCGGCCCGCTCACCACCTCGACCGCGACCAAGCTCGCGATGGTGCGGGACTGGGGCTCGCGCGACACGGGCTTCATCGAGCTGAACCGCCGGATGCGTCAGATGCTGCTGCAGGTGGTGAACGTCGAACACACGCATGTCTGCGTGCCTCTGCAGGGCAGCGGCACCTTCGCGGTCGAGGCGATGCTCGGCACGATGGTGCCGAAGAGCGGGCACGTGCTGGTGCCGCTCAACGGCGCCTACTGCAGGCGCATCCAGCGCATCTGCTCGATCCTCGGCCGGAAGATCACCGCCGTCGAATACGACGAGCGCGACCCGGTGAAGCCTGCCGACATCGACGCCGCGCTCAAGAAAGATCCGTCGATTACCCACGTAGCGCTGGTGCATTGCGAAACCAGTACCGGCGTGCTCAATCCCCTTCACGAGATTTCAGAAACCGTCTCCCGGCACGGGAAAAGCCTGCTGGTCGACGCCATGAGCTCGTTCGCCGCGGTCCCGATCGAAGGCCCGTTCGACGCGCTGGTGGCGGCGTCCGGCAAGTGCCTCGAGGGCCCGCCGGGAATGAGCTTTGCCTTGATAAGAAAGAATTCCCTTGAGCGGTGCGCCGGTAACTCCCCCTCGCTGGTCCTCGACCTGCACGACCAGTGGGTGAACATGGAAAAGACCGCGCAGTGGCGCTTCACCCCGCCCACGGTGATCGTCGCCGCGCTGCACGCGGCGCTCGAGCAGTTCGCAGCCGAAGGCGGCCGCGCCGCGCGCGGCGCGCGTTACCGGCGCAATTGCGAGGTGCTGATCGAAGGGATGACGAAGCTCGGCTTCAGGCTGTTCCTCGACCCGAAGCACCAGGCGCCGGTGATCGTCACCTTCCTCGCGCCCACCGACCCGAACTACGACTTCCAGCGCTTCTACGACCGCGTGCGCGAGAAGGGCTTCGTGCTCTACCCCGGCAAGCTCACCCAGGTCGACACGCTGCGCGTGGGCTGCATCGGCGCGATCGACGAGCACGCGATCCGCGCCGCGGTACATGCCATCGCCGACACCGTGGCCGAGCAGCGCATCCGCCTCGGCGAGCCGGCCACGATCCGCACAGCCTGAACCGCTGAAACGCCTCCTCACTTCCACAGGGATCTGAAGGCCGCGCGGCGAAGAAGCGCGGCGCCTGCTGCTACATCATCGCCAGCTCGTAGCGCCGCAGCAGGCGGTAGACAAAGGCGACGGGTAGCACCGTGACGATGATGAGGACGGTCGCGGCGGCGGAGGCGATGCCGGCGCCGGTGCTTTCGAGCGCCTGGAACATGACTACGATCATCGTTGCCCAGGGGCCGCTGTAAAGCACCACGGTAGAGCTGAGCTCGGAGGCGACGGTGACCCAGGTGAGAACCATGCCGCCGATCACGCCGCCGATCATCAGGGGAAGCGTCAGGCGCAGGAAGGTCATCAGCGGCGACACGCCGAGGTTGACGGAGGCTTCTTCGAGGCTGGGGTCGATCTGGTGCAGGATGGCGCTCGAGGCGCGCACGTTGAAGGGGATCTTGCGCACCGCCCAGGCGAGCACGAGGATCAGCCAGCCGCCGGTGAGGACCAGCCAGCCGCTGTTGAACGAGATCACCAGGCCGATCGCCAGCACGGTGCCGGCGACGGCGAACGGGGTCATGGCGATGACGTCGAGGAAGCCGGAGACGCGTGAATGCCAGCGCGTCACGGCGTATCCGATCGGCACGCCGATGACCGCGGCCAGCAGCGCGGCGGCGCTTGAAAGGGTGACGGTGTTCACCAGCGGGCGCGAGGACTGGTCGAGCAGCGCGCGGAAGTTGTCGATGCTGAAGTTGGCGTGCAGCACCGGGCCGCGGAACTCCATGAACGAGATGACGATGACCGCGAAGAACGGCACGAGCGCCACCAGCACGATACCCCAGCAGTAGGTCGCGGCGAGGCGGCGCAGCCAGGGCGCCACCACCAGCTCGGGCGGCGTGCGGCGCGCGGACGTCGAGAAGCGCCGGCGGCCGAGGTAGTGGCGCTGCACGAGCAATGCGGCGGCCGTGAATACGATCAGCAGCACGCCCAGCACGCCGGCCGAGGCGGGATTGCCGCCGAGCTCGCCGACGAACAGCTTGTAGGCCTCGACCGCGAGGAACGGCTTGTCCTCGGCG
>DATIGR010000227.1:0-3933 GCA_035454645.1 Burkholderiales bacterium | reverse complement strand
AGGGGTCAGGACCCTTTTTCGCGCAGCTGCGCGTAGCTCCCTGCAAAAAGGGTCCTGACCCCTTTTCCAATAAAAGGGTCCTGACCCCTTTTTCAGACCTCGACTTTCGTGCCGAGCTCGATCACCCGGTTGGACGGGATGTTGAAGTAGTCGGTGATGTTGCCGGCGTTGCGCGCCATGGCGGCGAACATGCGCTCGCGCCAGCGCGCCATGGCGGCGACGCCGCCGGGCGCCGGAACGACCTGCTGGCGCGAGAGGAAGAACGAGGTCTGCATGAAGTCGAACTCCAGGCCGAGCGCGCCGCACACCTCGAGCGCGCGCATCACGTCGGGGCGGTTCATGAAGCCGTAGCGCACGCGCACCCGCCAGCAGCCGTGGCCGAGGCGCTCGCAGGTGACGCGCTCCTCGAACGACACCCACGGCACGTCGCGGATCTCGACGGTGAGGAACACCACGCGCTCGTGCAGCACCTTGTTGTGGTTCAGGTTGTGGAGCAGCGCGTGCGGCGTCGCGTCGGGCGTGGCGGTGAGGAACACCGCGGTGCCGGGGACGCGCAGCGGCGGGTCGGCGAACAGCGACTTCAGGAACGGCTCGAGCGGCACCGACGCCTCGCTCAGCCGCGCGAGCATCACCTCGCGGCCGCGGCGCCACGTGGTCATCACGGTGAACATCGAGATGCCGAGGACGAGCGGGAACCAGCCGCCCTCGAGGATCTTGAGCAGCGCCGCCGAGAAGAACGCGACGTCGATGAGGAAGAAAAAGCCGGTGGCGAACAGGCACAGCCACAGCGGATAGCCCCAGCCGTAGCGGATGACGAAGAAGGTGAGGATGGTGGTGACGGTCATGGTGCCGGTGACCGCCACGCCGTAGGCCGAGGCGAGCTCGCTCGAGGAGCCGAAGCCGAACACCGCGGCGAGCACGAGCGCGAGCAGCAGCCAGTTGATCGCCGGGATGTAGATCTGGCCGTACCGGCGGGCGGAGGTCTGGATGATGTTCATGCGCGGCAGGAAGCCGAGCTGGATCGCCTGCCGGGCGAGCGAGTACGCGCCGGTGATCGTGGCCTGCGACGCGATGATCGTGGCCGCGGTGGCGAGGGCGACCATCGGATAGAGCGCCCAGGCCGGAAACGCGAGGTAGAAGGGATTGTCGAGCGCCTTGGGATTCGCGATCAGCAGCGCGCCCTGGCCGAAGTAGTTGAGCACCAGCGCGGGCAGCACCAGCGCGAACCACGCCGCGCGGATCGGCCATTTGCCGAAGTGGCCCATGTCGGCGTAGAGCGCCTCGGCCCCGGTGAAGGCAAGCAGCACCGCGCCCATCACCACGAACGAGGCGAAGCCGTGGCCGGTCAGAAAGGCGAACGCGTGGCGCGGATCGACCGCCTGCAGCACCACCGGGTGCTGCGCGATCTGCCAGAGGCCGACCGCGCCGAGCGCGATGAACCACAGCAGGCACACCGGCCCGAAGAACGCGCCCACCACCGCGGTGCCGTGCCGCTGGAACATGAACAGCGCGATCAGGACGAGCGCCGCGAGCGGCAGCACCCACGGCTTGAACGCGCTCGTGCCGACCTCGAGCCCCTCGACCGCCGACACCACCGAGATCGCCGGCGTGAGCACCGCCTCGCCGAAGAACAGCGACGCGCCGAACAGGCCCACGGTGAGGATGAACACGCGCCATTGCGGGCGCTTGCGCACCGCGGCGCTCGCGAGCGCGATCAGCGCCATCGTGCCGCCCTCGCCGCGGTTGTCCGCGCGCATCACCAGCACCACGTACTTGAGCGACACCACGATGATCAGCACCCAGAGAATCGCCGACAGGCCGCCGAGGACGTTGGCGAGGTTGAGCGGGATGCCGTGGCCGGGGGCGAAGGTCTCCTTGACCGCGTACAGCGGGCTCGTCCCGATATCGCCGTAGACGATGCCGAGCGCCGCGATGGTGAGGGCCGCCCGGGAAGCTCTGGTTGAGCGTTCCTGTTCCAGGGTGCGCAAACCTACTCCCGCACTGCACAAAGCGCAAGCCGGCATCGGTTAAGATGCGCGCCCGGCAATGAAAATCGTGATCCTGGGAGCGGGACAGGTCGGCAGCTCGGTCGCCGAGAGCCTGGTCTCCGAGCAAAGCGACATCACCGTGGTCGACCTCGACGCGCAGCGCCTGCGCGCGCTCGAGGACCGGCTCGACCTGCGCACCGTGATGGGAAGCGCGGCGCACCCGTCGGTGCTCAGGCAGGCCGGGATCGAGGACGCGGACCTGCTGATCGCGGTCACGCAGTCCGACGACACCAACCTGGTCGCGTGCCGGCTGGCGGCGAAGCTGTTCAACGTGCCGCGGCGCATCGCGCGCCTGCGCTCGACCGACTATCTGTCGAACGAGAAGGTGATCGGCGAGGAGGGCTTCGACATCGACCTCGCCATCTGCCCCGAGCAGGTGCTCACCGACTACATCGTGAAGCTGGTGGAGTTTCCCGAGGCGCTGCAGGTGCTCGACTTCGCCGACGCTCGCGTGAGCCTGGTCGCGGTGCGCGCGTTCGCCGGCGGGCCGCTCGTCGGCCGGCCGCTGAAGGAGCTGCCGCAGCACATGCCGCACATCGACACGCGCATCGTGGCGATCTTCCGCGCCGACCGCTCGATCGTCCCGGACGGCGACACGGTGGTGCAGCCCGACGACGAGGTGTTCTGCCTCGCGGCCTCGGGCCACATCCGCGACGTGATGCGCGAGCTGCGCCGCATGGACCGGCCGGTGAAGCGCGTGATGATCGCCGGCGGCGGCAACATCGGCCTGCGCCTCGCGTCCGCCCTGCAGCAGGACTATTCGGTGCGCGTGATCGAGCACAACAAGCGCCGCTGCGAGCTGCTCGGCGCGCGCCTGGGCGACTCGCTGGTGCTCAACGGCGACGCGACCGACGAGGCGCTGCTCGAGGACGAGAGCATCGCGGACATGGACCTGTTCGTCGCCGTGACCAACGACGACGAGAACAACATCATGAGCTCGCTGCTCGCCAAGCGCATGGGCGCGCGGCGCGTGGTGGCGCTCATCAACCGGCGCTCGTACGTCGATCTGCTGCAGGCGGGGCAGATCGACATCGCGATCTCGCCGGCGCAGGCGACGATCGGCAGCCTGCTCGCCCACGTGCGCCGGGGCGACGTGGTGGCGGTGCACAGCCTGCGCCGCGGCGCGGCGGAGGCGATCGAGGCGGTGGTGCACGGCGGCGCCGAGTCCTCGCGCATCGCCGGCCGGCGCGTCGACGAGATCCGGCTGCCCGCGGGCGCCGCCATGGGCGCGCTGGTGCGCGGCGAGCAGGTGATCATGTGCCATCACGACACGCGCATCCAGGCCGGGGACCACGTCATCGTGTTCGTCACTTCCAAGCGCCTGGTGCCGCAGGTGGAGAAGCTGTTCCAGGTGAGCGCGTCCTTCCTCTAGCCGATGCAGGCGCTCCTGCCGGTCGCCAACGTGCTGGGCACGCTGCTCATGGTGTTCGCCGTCACGTATTTCCTGCCGATCGCCGCCTCGCTCCTGTACGACGACGGCACCGCGATCGCGTTCGCGCTCGCGATGCTGATCAATTTCGCGGTCGGCTACGGCCTGTGGCTCGCGACGCGCGGCCGGCGGCGCGACCTGCGCCCGCGCGACGGCTATCTGCTGGTGACGCTCGCCTGGGTCTTCATGTGCGCGGCCGGCACCATCCCGCTCGCCATCGCGCTGCCGCAGATGTCGCTTACCGACGCGGTGTTCGAGACGACTTCCGGGCTCACCACCACCGGCGCCACCGTGATGAGCGGCCTCGACTTCCTGCCGCCCGCGATCAACCTGTGGCGGCACGCGCTGCAGTGGTACGGCGGCATGGGCGTCGTGGTCCTCGCCATCGCCGTCCTGCCGCTGCTCGGCGTCGGCGGTATGCAGCTCTACCGCGCCGAGATGCAGGGCGCCTACAAG
>DATIGR010000226.1:0-13735 GCA_035454645.1 Burkholderiales bacterium | reverse complement strand
TTATTTCAGGTGCCGGCTGACCAGCTTGGTCATCTCGAACATCGACACCTGGCTCTTGCCGCCGAACACGGCCTTGAGCTTGTCGTCGGCGTTGATCATGCGACGGTTCTTCTTGTCCTGAAGGCCATTGCGCTTGATGTAGGCCCAGATCTTCTTGGTCACCTCGGTGCGCGGCATCGCGCTCGAGCCGACCACCGACGCGAGCGGGCCGCTCGGCGTCATCGCCTTCATGAAGGCGGCATTCGGCTTGCGCTTCTTGCCGGCCTTCTTTGCTTTCTTCTTCGCCATCTCTGTTTCTCCTCTGAACGATCTATAGGGGATGCGGATGAGGTGCTGGATTTCGCTCCGGGTTCCGCCACAAGGCGCAGCGGTGACGTGAAGATGCCGAAGAAGCTATCGCGTGTCAACGCTTTTCATAGCGGGATTGCGACTCTTTGCCGCGGCGTCGGGTTTCGGCCACGCTGCCCGTAGAATCTCGTGTATGAACATCGCCGACCTGCGCCAGGAGTACATGCGCTCGGGACTGTCCGAAGCGCAGGCCGATGCCGATCCGATCCGCCAGTTCCAGCGCTGGTTCGACGACGCGCTGCGCGCCGGGCTGCCGCTGCCGAACGCGATGACCCTCGCCAGCGTGACGCCCGCGGGCGCACCATCGGCGCGCATCGTGCTCCTGAAGGGCGTCGAGCGCGGGCATTTCCTCTTTTACACCAACTACCTCAGCCGCAAGGGGCGCGAGCTCGAGAGCCGCGCCGCGGCGTGCCTGCTCTTCCTCTGGTCGGAGCTCGAGCGCCAGGTGCGGATCGACGGCACGGTGCAGAAGCTCGGCGCCGCCGAGTCCGACGCCTACTACGCCACGCGCCCGCTCGGCGCGCGGCTCTCGGCCTGGGCGTCAGCGCAGAGTCAGGCTGTGGCTTCCCGTCAGATCCTCGAAGCCGCCATGGAGGACGCCCGGCGGCGCCACGGCGAGCGGCCGCCGCGGCCGCCGCACTGGGGCGGCTATCGGGTCGAGCCGCACGAAATCGAGTTCTGGCAGGGCCGCAGCGACCGCCTGCACGACCGGCTGCGCTACCGCCGCGCCGGCGGCTCGTGGACGATTGAGCGCCTCTCTCCCTGAGCCGGCAGCGCGCCTGCTCCGCGGGGCCGGCCTCGAGATCGGTCCTTGCGAAGAGCTGGGCGGGGGCGTCTCGTCGGAAATCTGGAAGGTGGGCAACGTCTGCGTAAAGCGCGCCCTGCCCCGCCTGCGCGTCGCGCAGGTGTGGGAAGCGCCCATCGAGCGCAACCGCTACGAGCGGCTGTGGCTCGAGGCCGCCGGCGCCGCCGCGCCCGGCGCCGCGCCGCGCGTGCTGGCATGGGACGACGCGGCCGGGGTTTTCGCCATGGAATACGTCGCGTTCCCGGTCTGGAAGGAGCTTCTGCGCCAGGGAAACGCCGATCCCGCGTTCGCGGCGCAGGTGGGAGGCGCGCTCGCCGCGATCCACGCCTCGACCGCCAACCGCGCCGACGTGGCCCGGCGCTTCGCCAGCGACGCCATCTTTTACGCGATTCGCCTCGAGCCTTACCTGGCTTTTACGGGAAGCCGCCATCCCGACCTGGCCCGGCAAATGGAGTTCCTCGTCAACAGAACGGCGCAAACCAAGGTCTGCCTCGTGCATGGCGATGTCAGCCCGAAGAACATCCTCGCCGGCCCGCGCGGCCCGGTGTTTCTCGACGCCGAGTGCGCGTGGTACGGCGACCCCGCCTTCGACCTCGCGTTCTGCCTCAACCACCTGCTGCTCAAGTGCCTCTGGGTGCCGCGCGCGAGGGCCGCGTTCCTCGAGTGCTTCGATGCCTTGTCTTCCGAATACCTGAATCTCGTTTCTTTCGAGAACATCGAGCAGCGGGCAGCCTCGCTGCTTCCCGCCCTGCTGCTCGCGCGCGTGGACGGGAAGTCTCCCGTGGAGTATCTGACCGAAGAAAAAAAGCTTGTTGTAAGAACCCTGGCGAGGCAGCTGCTGCCCGTGGCGTCCACCCTGAAGCAGGTGCGCGAAGCATGGCAAAGATCCTCGACATAAGAGGCCGCCAGGTCTGGGATTCGCGCGGCCGTCCCACGGTCGAGGCCGAAGTGATCGTGGGGCGCGGCGCTACACCGCTCGCGTCCGGGCGCGCGATCGCCCCGGCGGGCGCCTCGACCGGCTCCGGCGAGGCAAAGGCCGTGGAAGCGCGCGAGGCGGTGCGCAACATCCAGTCGCGCATCCGCGACGGGCTGCGCGCGCTCAGCGTCTCGGACCAGGAGAGAATCGACCGCCGCCTGATCGAGCTCGACGGCACGACCGACCGGAGCCGCCTCGGCGCGAATGCGATGGTGGCGGTATCGCTGGCGTGCGCCCACGCGGCGGCCTCCGCTTCGAAAAGGCCGCTTTGGCTTCATCTGGCCGCAGAACGGCGCGTCGCGCTGCCGGTGCCGCAGATCCAGATCTTCGGAGGCGGGGCGCACGCGCGCGGCCGCTGCGACATCCAGGACTACATGATCATCTGCATCGGCGCAGGCAGCTTTGCCGAAGCGCTCGAATGGACCGCGCAGGTCTATGCGGCGGCCGGAAAGCGCCTCGCCAGGCGCGGCGCGCTCCAGGGCGTCGCCGACGAGGGCGGCTACTGGCCGGCGTTCAAGAGCAACGAGGAGGGGCTCGCCGAGCTCCTCGGGGCGATCTCGGATGCCGGCTTCGAGCCCGGCACCGACATCGCCATCGCCCTCGACGTCGCGGCCACCCAGCTCTACCGGGGCGGCAGCTATTACCTCGCGCTCGAAGACCGCACCCTTTCCGCGGAGCAGCTCCATGCGATGTGGATGCGCTGGATCGAGCGCTATCCCATCGTCTCGATCGAGGATCCGTTCGCCGAGAACGACGCCGCCGCGATGCGCGCGTTTACCAAGGCCACCTCCATCCAGGTGGTCGGGGATGATTTCTTTGTCACCCGCGCAGCACGCGTGAGAGAAGCCAATGGAGCCTGCAACGCGGTGCTGCTCAAGCCCAACCAGGTCGGAACCGTGACCGAGACGCTCGCCTGCTGGGACGCGGCGCGCGCCGCGGGCTACCGCGGCATCGCGTCGGCGCGCTCGGGCGAGACCGAGGACGTCTCGATCGTGCACCTTGCGGTCGGCTGGGGCGTGCCGCAGCTCAAGGTCGGCAGCTTCGCGCGCTCCGAGCGCATGGCGAAATGGAACGAGGCGCTGCGCATCGAGGAGGCGCTCGGCGCGAAGGCGCTGCCGTTCCCGGCGCGCAAGCTCTTCAGGTAACCGGGGAAAGCCCCGCGCCGGTCAGCCGGTAGCGCCGGTCGCAGCCCGCGGCGGCGCTCTCGGAGTGCGTGGCGAGGATCGCGGCCGCGCCTTTGCTCTTGACTTGAACTCTGAAGAGATCCAGCACCTGGCGGGCATTGTCGGGATCCAGGTTCCCGGTGGGCTCGTCGGCGAGCACCAGCCTGGGCTCGCCCACGAGGGCGCGCGCGATCGCGACGCGCTGCAGCTCCCCGCCCGAGAGCTCGCGCGGCGCGCTGTGCTCCCGGCCGGCAAGGCCCACCGCCGCGAGCATCGCACGCGTCTTCGCCGCGTCCTCGATTCCCCTGAGGAGCAAAGGCAGGCCGACGTTCTGCTCCACCGTGAGCTGCGGCAGCACGTGGAACGCCTGGAACACGAAGCCGAAGTGGTCGCGCCGCAGCAGCGTGAGTGCGTCGTCGTCCATCGCCGTCAGCGTCTTTCCCTGAAAAACCACTTCCCCCGTGTCGACCGGTTCCAGCCCGGCGATCACGTTCAGCAGCGTCGACTTGCCGATTCCCGACTCGCCGATGACGGCGACGTATTCGCCGGCGGCGAGCTCGAGCGAAACGCTGCTGAGGACGGTGCGCGCACCGAAGCGTTTCGTCACCCCCTTGAGGCTGAGCACCGTAGAATCGTACTCGATGAACACCCCGGCCCAACGCGGCGCGTTCGACGACTGGGTCGACGCGATGCGCGAATGGCAGCGCGACGTCGGCGCGGTGACCGATCCGCGCGTCGAGCTCGCCGAGAAGTTCGACGAGGTGGCGTCGCCCGAGATCCGGTTCGGCCGCTACGCCGGCGAGCGGCGCTGGGAAACGCCGGCCGAGATCCCCTCCGGCGGGATCAAGGAAGAGCTGCTGCGGCTCATCGTCGCGCAGGCCGACTCCGAGGTGCGCGCGGTCGAGCAGGCGCGCCAGCTCCTCGACAGCGCCCCGAGCGAGCACGATCGCGGCCGCCTGGTGCGCCACATGACCGAGGAAACGCGCCACGGCTGGCAGATGGCCTACCTGCTCGTCACCTACTTCGGCGACGAGGGCCGCCGGGCCGCGCGCGAGCTGCTCGAGCGGCGCGCGACACGGGGCGAGGCACTGCTCGAGATGTTCAACGTGAGGCTGAACTGGCTCGACGTGTTCTCCTGGCACAACTGGGGCGACCGGGTCGGCAAGTATCAGCTCACCATGTTCGCGGGCTGCGCCTTCGCGCCCTTCGCGCGCAGCATCGCGCCGATGCTGCGCGAGGAAGGCTTCCACCTCGTCATCGGCTACCAGGGAATGCGGCGCATCTGCGCCGCCGCCCGCGTGCCGGTGGAAATTCACCAGCGCTACATCAACCGCATGCTCGCGATCTGCTACGACGCTTTCGGCGCCGAGGTCTCGACCCGGGCGCAGCGGATCCACGACTGGGGGCTCAAGGCGCCCTGGGGCGAGCAGCCCATCGAGCCCTCCCAGGCAAACGAGGCGGCGCGTGCGGCCTTCATCGCGGAGGCGCGCAAGCTCATCGGGCTGCTGAACCGGCTCCTGCCCGAGGCAGGCCCGAAGCTCCACCTCACCGACCCGCGCTTCAACCGCCATAACGGGCCGTACGCCGGCCGGGCGTGGAGCGGCCCGGAGCGGCTGCCCACGCCCGAGGACGAGGCCGCGCTTCAGGAGATTTTCAAGGACCCCGGCTGGATAGCGCCCGCAGCTTGAAGCGCTGCACCTTCCCGGTCGGGGTGCGCGGCAGCTCTTTCATGAAGTGGATGCGCTGCGGGCGCTTGTAGCGCGGCAGCGTTTTCGCCGCGGCTTCCCTGATCTCGGCTGAAAGAGCCTCTCCGGGGTCGTAGCCGGGCCGCAGCAGGACGTATGCAGCCGGGATCGTCCCGCCGTTCGCGTCCTTCTCCGCGATCACCGCCGCTTCCATGACTCCCGGATGCCGGCAAACGGCTTCCTCGACCTCGCCGGGCGTCACCCACAGGCCCGAGCACTTGAAGAGATCGTCGCTGCGGCCTTCGAACCAGTAGAAGCCGTCTTCGTCCTTGCGGTAGACATCGCCGGTGCGCACCCAGCCGTCGCGGATCGTCTCCGCGGTCTTCTCCGGCTTGTTGAGGTAATAGGGAATGGCGCTGCCGCCGCGCACGTGCATGTTGCCGCGCCCGGCCCCCTTCACCTCGGCGCCGCTCTCGTCGGTGAGCTTGACTTCGTAGCCATCGAGCACCACGCCCGAGCTGCCGGGGCGGTTGCGCTCGCGATAGTTGTGGATGAACGCGTGCAGCAGCTCGGTCGTGCCAATGGTCTCGAGGATCTCGTTGCCGGTGAGCGCCTTCCACTCGTTCCAGGTCGCCACCGGCAGCACTTCGCCCGCCGACACCGAGAACTTGATCGAGCCCGCGTCCAGCCGGTTTCCCTGCCGCGCGTGCTCGAGCAGCATGCGGAACACCGTCGGCACGGCGAAGAACACCGTCGGCCGGTACTTCGCGAACACTTCGGCGATCAGCGCCGGCGTCGGCCGCTCGCTCACGAGGATGGTCGAGGCGCCGCTGCCGAGCGGGATCGACAGGCTGTTGCCCAGGCCGTAGGCGAAGAAGAGCCGCGGCACCGAGAACAGGCGATCGTCGGGCTGCAGGGCGTAGACCTTGCGCGCGACGCTCTCGACGGTCCACGGCATGTGGCCGTGGCGATGCACCGCGCCCTTCGGCTGGCCGGTGCTGCCCGAGGTGTAGAGCACGAGGCACGGCGTGTCGCGATCGAACTCGCCGAGCGGCGCCGGGCTTGCTTTCCCCAACTCGGAACCAAGGACGGTTCCTGAAGCGCCTGCCGCCTTCGCGTTCTCGAGGTGCTCGGGGGAAACGATCACGAGCTTCGCTTCGCTGTCCTTGAAGACATAGGAAAGCCCATCCGGCGGGAGCATCGTGCTGCAGGGCACGGCGATCGCGCCCATGCTCATGATTCCGAGGAAGGCGATCACCATCTCGGGCGAGTCGCTCATCACCAGCGCGACCCGGTCGCCCGGCCGGATGCCGCGGGCGGCGAGCGCGCCGCGGCAGCGTGCCGCGGCCTCCACGAGCTCGCCGTAGGAGAGCTTCGCGTCCCGGTAGTGAATCGCGACGCGCTGCGGGCCGCGCGCGGCGTGCTCCGCGATGTAATCGACTATGCTGCGCTTCATGGGGAAAAACCTGCGCGAACAGTACGAGAAAGCCCAGCAGCTTGGCAAGCTGGCCTTCGTCGAGCGCCCCTACTTCGGCTCGCCCGCGGCGCCGGCGCAGGCCGAGACCAACGCGAGCCAGATCTGGGGCCACATCAACTCGGGCTACCTGATCGCGTACGAGTACACCCGCTGGTGGAAGGAATCCGCGGCGCTGCGCAATGCCGCGGTGATCGGCGACTGGAGCTGGCTGAACAAGACCCTGGTCCGGGGGCGCGATGCCGCGCGGCTCATGAACCACGCGACGGTGAAGGACCTCTCGAAGCAGCAGGTCGGCCAGATCGTCTACACCCCGATGGTCAACGAGAACGGCAAGGTCGCGATCGAAGGCCTGACGCTCAAGCTCGCGGATGACGAATACCTCTTTACCCAGTCCGCCGGCCTGAAGTGGCTCGAGCTCCTGCGCGAAAAGACCGGCATGAAAGCCCGGCTCGAGGACGTGACGCCCGACTACACCTGCTATGCGCTTCAAGGGCCGCGCTCCACGCAGGTGCTGGAGGCGCTGACGGGCGAGTCCTGGAAGGATCTGCGCTTCTCACGCTTCCGCAAGACGCACTTCGAGACGGCCGAGATGCTCGTCGCGCGCCAGGGCGTCACGGGAGAGATCGGCTACGAATTCCTGATGCGCACCGACACCGGGCGGGCGCACGAGCTGTGGCGCAGGCTGCGCGAGGTCGGGCGCGACTTCGGGCTGCGCGAGCTCGGCTTCAAGGCGCAGATGATCGGCCACACCGAGACCGGCATCGCGACCGTGATCCGCGACTTCCTGCCCGCGCGCGGCTCGCCCGGCGAGCTGCGGCGCATGATGCGCCACTGGATGTCGCACGAGGAGCTCGGCCGCATCGATTTCCCGATCGAGGAGCACTTCTGCTCGCCCGCCGAGCTCGGCTGGGAATACACCATCAACCTGCAGAAAACAGCCTTCCATGGCCGCGACGCGCTGCTTCGCGAAAAGGAACAAGGCGGCCCCGCGCGCCGGCTGGTGGGCCTGGAATGGTCGAGCGAGGACATGGCCGAGCTGCACGCGGCGCAATACCGCGACGCGCCGTCGGCTCCCCCGCCCGATCTGCCGGCCGGCCAGTTCAGGGTCCTGTTCCTCAGAGTCCTGGAAGGCGGGTGGGCGTCGGGTTACGCCTACAGCCCGACGCTGCGCCGCATGATCTCGCTGGCGAGGCTCGACCGCGCCATCGCGCCGGGGTCGGAGGTCAAGGTGGCCTGGGGCGGTTTCTCCGACGAGCCGCGGATGATTGTCCGAGCGAAAGTCGTGGAGCTTCCATTCCTCGCCCGCAACCGGGAAAAGGTCTTGCGTTATCCATGAGTGGACTCTAGACTGCGTAAGTCCACGTTTTGATTGAACTATATTTCCGGAGGAGGAAAGACGTGCGCAAACCCTTTCATTGCCTGCTTGCCGGCGCGGTCGCAGCCGCGCTGACATTCGCGACCCCGGCGGTCGCCCAGCAAAAGATCAAGATCGGCTTCATCAGCACTTTCTCGGGCCCGCAGGGCGTCATGGGCCAGTACATGAAGGACTCGGTGGAGCTCGCCCTCGACCACCTGGGCCGCAAGGTCGGCGGCCTGGAAGTCGAGATGGTCTACGGCGACGACCAGTTCAAGCCCGACGTCGGCGTGCAGGTCGCCGAGGAGATGCTGAAGAAGCACCAGGTGGATTTCGTCTCCGGGATCATCTGGTCGAACGTGATGCTCGCCGTGGTGCCCGTGGTCACCGGCGCGGGCAAGATCATGGTCGGCACCAACGCCGGCGCGAGCCCGCTCGCCGGGGCGCAGTGCAACGAGCTTTACTTCTCCACCTCCTGGAACAACGACCAGACGCCCGAGGCGATGGGCAAGTTCATGCAGGAGCAGGGAATCAACGACGTGTACGTGCTCGCGCCGAACTACCAGGCGGGCAAGGACATGGTCGCGGGCTTCAAGCGCAACTTCAAGGGCCGCATCGTCGAGGAGATCTATACGAAGATGGGCCAGCAGGACTACCAGGCCGAGATCACTCAGCTGCGCTCGAAGAGCCCGAAGGCGGTATTCGCCTTCTACCCGGGCGGCATGGGAATCCAGTTCCTGCGCCAGTACGACCAGGCCGGGCTGCGCGACAAGCTGCCGCTGTACACGGTGTTCACGGTGGACGAGATCTCGCTGCCGGCGGTGAAGGACTCCGCGGTCGGGATCTACGAGACGCGCTACTGGAGCCCCGACCTCAAGACCCCGGCGAACCAGAGATTCGTCGCCGACTACAGGAAGAAGTACGGCAAGCTGCCGGTGTTCTACGGCGCGCAGAGCTACGACGGCATCCTGCTGATCGACTCGGCGGTGAAGGCGGTCAAGGGCGACCTCAAGAACGTGAAAGGCATGGTCGCGGCGATGCGCAAGGCGAACTTCAACTCGCTGCGCGGGCCGTTCACCTACAACGTCAACCATCACCCGATCCAGAACTTCTACCTGCTGAGGGCGGAGAAGACCCCCTCGGGCGCGATCGAGATGCGCATCCAGAAGACCGTGTTCGAGAAGCACAAGGACTCGTACTACCAAGACTGCAAGATGAAGTGGTGAGCGCCTAAGAACCGGTCCGGGGAAAGGGCGCGGCAGCGCCCTTTTTCTTATGAGCCTGGCGCTGCTTTTCGAGCAACTGCTGAACGGGCTGCAGCTCGGGGTGACGCTGTTCCTGATGGCGGCGGGACTGACGCTCGTCTTCGGCATCATGAACTTCATCAACCTGGCGCACGGCTCGCTCTACATGGTCGGCGCCTACCTCGCGCTCGCCGCCGCGCAATGGACCGGCTCGTATCTCGCCGGCGTCGCGCTCGGGCTCGCCGGCACGCTGGTGGTCGGGATGGTCGTCGAGGTGGTCGTGGCGCGCGCGCTCTACGAGCGCGACCACCTCGACCAGGTGCTCGCCACCTTCGGCCTGATCCTGTTCTTCAACGAGCTGGTGGCAATCCTGTGGGGGCGCGCGGCGCTCTTCGCCTCGGTGCCGCGCTTCCTTTCCGGGCACATCGAGCTCGTCACCGGCTCGAGCTATCCGCTTTACCGTGCGGTGATCATTCTGGTGGGTCTGCTGACCGCAGCGATCCTCTGGTACGTGGTGACGCGCACGCGGCTGGGAATGCTGATCCGTGCCGGCGCCTCGAACCGCACCATGGTGGCCGCGCTCGGCGTGAACATCCGGCTGCTCTACACCCTGGTGTTCGGCTTCGGCGCGGCGCTCGCCGGGCTCGCCGGGCTGATGGCCGGCCCGATCTACAACGTGCAGCCCGGCATGGGCGAGCTGATCCTGATCCAGGTGTTCGTGGTGATCGTGATCGGGGGCATCGGCTCGATCCGCGGCGCTTTCGTCGGCGCGCTGATCGTGGGCATGGTGGACACGCTGGGGCGCGTGTTCCTGCGCCCGCTGCTCGGCGCGATGATCTCGCCGACCGCGGGCGACTCGGCCGGCCCGGCGCTCGCCTCGATGCTGATCTTCGTCCTGATGGCGGTGGTGCTCTCGTTCCGGCCGCAGGGCCTGTTCCCGCCGCGAGGATGAGCGCCCGCCTCGTCCTCTGGAGCCTGGTGGTGCTGGTGCTGCTCGCGCTGCCGCCTTTCGTGCTGTATATCGACCAGCCGTTCTATCTCGACCTCGTGCGGCGCATCATGATCCTCGCCATCGCCGCGACCAGCCTCAACCTGATCCTCGGCTACGGCGGCCTGGTGTCGTTCGGCCACGCCGCCTACCTCAGCGTCGGCGCCTACGCGGTCGGGATCCTCGGCTTCTACGGCTTCACCAGCGGCTGGCTCCACCTCGCGGTCGCGGTTGCCGCCGCGGCGCTGGTCGCGGCCGCGATCGGGGCGGTGTCGATCCGCACCAGCGGCATCTACTTCATCATGATCACGCTCGCGTTCGCCCAGATGCTGTTTTACCTCGGCATCTCGATCGAGGAGTTCGGCGGCGACGACGGCATGCGCATCAAGGTGACGAGCCAGTTCCCGCTCGTCGACCTGGCGAATCCGGTCGTGTTCTACTACGTCGCGCTCGTCCTGATGCTCGCGTCGGTCTACGCGGTTTTCAGGATCGTGAACTCGAGATTCGGCATGGCGCTGCGCGCGGCGAAGTCGAACGAGGCGCGCGCCCGCGCGATCGGCTTCTCGCCCTACCCGGTCCGGCTCGCCGCGTTCGTCATCGCCGGGGCGATGTGCGGGCTCGCCGGGGCGCTCTACGCCAACCATACGCGCTACATCACGCCCGATCTGGGCAGCTGGCAGCAGTCGGGCGACCTCATGTTCATGGTGATCCTCGGCGGGATGGCGAGCACCGCCGGACCGGTGCTCGGCACCTTTGCCCTGCTCTTCGTCGAGGAGATCCTCAAGGGGTGGACCCAGCACTGGCAGGTGTTTCTCGGGCCGCTGCTCGTGCTGTCGGTGATCTTCTTCCGCCGCGGCCTGGCGGGGATTTTCTCCAAGCCCGATGCTTGAGGTAAGAGGGCTCACCAAGAGCTTCGGCGCGCTGCGCGCGTGCGACGGCATCGATTTCGACGTCGCGGAGGGCGAAACGCACGCGGTGATCGGCCCGAACGGCGCGGGCAAGACCACCTTCATCAGCCAGCTCGCGGGCAACCTGCGCCCCGACGCCGGGGCGATCCGCTTCGCCGGCGAGGACGTGACGCACCTGCCGGCGCACGCGCGCGCCCGCAAGGGCTTCGCGCGCTCGTTCCAGATCACGAGCGTGTTTCACGACTTCACCGCGCTCCACAACGTCGCCCTCGCCGTGCAGGCGCACAGCGGCCGCGCCGGCTTCTGGCGGCCGGCGCGCAGCGATCGCGCGCTCATCGAGCCGGCGCGCCGGCTGCTCGAGGAAGTCGGCCTCGGGGCGCGTGCCGACGTGCCGGCCGCGAACATGTCGCACGGCGAGCACCGTCAGCTCGAGGTGGCGATGGCGCTCGCCACGAAGCCGCGGCTGCTGCTGCTCGACGAGCCGATGGCCGGCATGGGAGCCGAGGAATCGCAGCGCATGATCGAGCTGCTCGCGCGGCTCAAGCAGGCGAAGACCCTCATCCTGGTCGAGCACGACATGGACGCCGTGTTCCGCCTCGCCGACCGCATCTCGGTGCTGGTGTACGGGCGCGTCATCGCGACCGGCGAGCCCGAAGACATACGGGCGAACGAAGAAGTGCGCAAAGCGTACCTGGGGGAAGAATGATGCTCGAGGTCCGCGGCCTCGAGACCTCCTACGGGCGCAGCCAGGTCCTGTTCGGCATCGACCTGCAGATCGGCAAGGGCGAGATGGTCTCGCTTCTCGGCCGCAACGGCATGGGAAAGACCACCACCGTGCGCTCCATCATGGGAATCACGCCGGCCCGGTCGGGCACGATTTCGTTCGAAGGCCACCCCATCCACCGCTTCGCCTCCTACCGCGTCGCGCAAAAAGGCATCGGCCTGGTGCCCGAGGGACGGCAGGTATTCCCGAACCTCACGGTACGCGAGAACCTGGTCGCGACGGCGCGCCCGGGAGCGTGGACGCTCGAGGCGGTTCTCAGGCTGTTCGGGAATCTGCGTGAAAGGCAGAATCACTACGGCAACCAGCTCTCGGGCGGGGAGCAGCAGATGCTCGCCATCGCGCGCGCGCTCATGACCAACCCGCGCCTGCTCATCCTGGACGAAGCGACCGAAGGGCTCGCGCCGCTCATCCGCGCAGACATCTTCCGCTCGATCGAGCAGCTCAGGGCGCAAGGCCTGTCGATTCTTGTCATCGACAAGGACGTCAAGGCGTTGACCCGGATAGCGGACCGCCACTACGTGCTCGAGAAGGGGCGCGTGGTGTGGAGCGGCGGCTCCAAGGAGCTGGCCGCGGATACCAGCGTACAGCACCGATATCTCGGGGTGTAGACTTTTCACATGAAACGCGAGAACGTCATCGGGCGCGCCAACGTCGAGGACACGCCCGAGCTCGAGGCGTACTACCGCAGCCTGGAGGGCGAGGCGCTCGGCGCGCTGTGGACGGTGGCGAACGAGATCGAGCCCTGGTACCCGCAGCCGAAATCGGTCCCGACGCTGTGGCGCTGGAAAAGAATCGAATCCCCTGTGAGAAAAGCGGCAACCCTTGTTTCGGCCGATAAGGCGGCGCGGCGCGTGGTGATGCTGGTCAACCCCGGGCGCAAGGAGTGGAGCGCCGCGGTCGGCCTGCTCTACACCGGCGTCCAGGTGATGAATCCGGGCGAGTTCACCTCGGCGCACCGCCACCAGGCGAGCGCGCTGCGCTTCGTCATGGAAGGCCGCGGCGCCTATACCGTGGTGGACGGCGAGCGCCTGGCGCTCGGCGCCCGCGACTTCGTGCTCACGCCGAACGGCACCTGGCACGACCACGGCGTAGTCGACGTAGAGGCCGGCGGCACGCAGTGCATCTGGCAGGACGGCCTCGACATCCCGCTCATGAACTCGCTCGACGCGAACTTCTACGAAGTGCACCCGGATGTGGTTCAAAAAGCGATCCCTGGAGGACCGAAGAAGGACAACTGGTCGAAGCCCTACTCGCCGGTCTTTCTTTACAAGTGGGACGACGCCTACAAGATTGTCCGCAAAGAGAAGATCCACGAATATTCCAACCCGCTGACCGGCGGCCCGGTCATGCCGACCATGGGCGCCCGGCTCGAGCTGATCAAAGAGAGCACTGCTTTCAGGCGCCATACGGGAAGCGTCGTCTACCAGGTCGCCACCGGCAGCGGCTGGTCGGAAATAGGAGAAATGAGCGGCTCCCAGCGCTTCGAGTGGGAGGAGAAGGACATCTTCTGCGTGCCGTCGTGGACGCGCTACCGGCACGGCGCGCACGAGGAGTCGGTGCTGTTCTCGTTCAACGACTTCCCCGCGATGCGCGCGCTCGGGCTGTACCGCGAAGAGCAGGCGTAGCCGCCGTGGCCCAGTACTCCGATACCCGCGGCGTCCCGGTTACCGCCGGCGACCGCAAGCTCGTGGACCAGCTCGACGAGGCGGCGACGCTGTTTCACGGCTACTTCGCCGATCCGGTCGCCGCGGTGGACCGGGCGCTCGAGCACGATCCCGGCTTCATCATGGGCCTTGCACTGAAGGGGGGCATCTACGCGACCTCCAGCGAGAAGGCGGCCGAGCCCGTGCTCGACGAGATACTGGCGCGGCTGAAGCCGCTCGCCGCAGAGGCCAACGCCCGCGAGCGCGGCCATATCCGCGCGCTCGAATCGTGGCGCGCCGGCCGCTTCGACGCTGCCACGGAGGATTGGGGCCGCATCCTGCTCGAGTATCCCCGCGACC
>DATIGR010000225.1:0-9949 GCA_035454645.1 Burkholderiales bacterium | reverse complement strand
AAGGCTTTTGACTTGCTGGAAAAAATGGCGCCTTATCAGCGCCGCGTCAACGACGTGCTGTTCGAGCCGCTCGACGCGAAGCGCTTCCGCGAGCTGCGCGCGCTCGCCGCCGAGCTCGTCGCCTGCGGCGATCGCGCCCTGGCGATGCTCGAGCTCCTGCTGCACGAGGCGGAGGCGGCGTGAGCGTCTCCTACTTCGTGCGCTACGACATCGAGAGCTCGGAGGAATTCCTGCGCCACTACCGCGAGAAGCACGTGCCGATTCTCGCGCGCTGGCCGGGCCTGCAACGCGTGGTGCTGCACACGCCGGCCGGGTGGAACGATCCCGCGCCGGTCAACCGCGGCCGGGTGGCGCTGCTCGCGCAGCTCGAGTTCGAGAGCGAGGACGCCCTGAACCGCGCGCTTGCGTCGCGCGAGCGCGCCGAGGCGAGGGAGGACTTCAAGCGCTTCATGACCTTCGAGGGCACGGTGACGCATCAGGCGATGAACAGCGAGGAGGTTTGGCCATGAAACCCAAGCAGCATCTGGAGTTCGTGAAGGTCGACCTGCAGAGCGGCTGGGAGGTGCCGCCGGGCTATCCGCCGGGCTTCTACCAGAAGATCCTGGCCTCGGACCTCGACGAGAAGGAGAAGCGCGGAAGCCGCACGCGGCTCCTGAAGATCGAGCCCGGCGCGTTCTCCGCCGAGCCCTTCGTCCACGACCACTGGGAAGAGGTCTACGTCGTGCAGGGCGACCTGGTGGTGGGCAACGACAGCCAGGGAAAGGGCGGCCAGCAATGCTTTGCGCCGACCTACGCCTGCCGCCCGCCGGGCGTCCACCACGGGCCGTTCACTTCCCGCGGCGGCTGCATCCTTCACGAGATCCACTACTATGCTCAAGACCGGAAATGAACATCTAGAGTCGCTGCGCGACGGCCGGGTGGTGTACATCGGCTCCGAGCGCGTCGCCGACGTCACCACGCACCCCGCGTTCAGGAACGCGGCGCGCACCGTGGCTTCGATCTACGACCTGAAGATCGCCGAGCGCGAGGCCATGAGCTTCGAGGAGGGCGGCGAGCGGCTCTCGATCTACTTCCTGCAGCCGAGGACGCGCGAGGAGCTCGCGCGGCGCACGCGCGGCCACCGCATGATCGCCGACCTCACCCACGGCATGTTCGGCCGCTCGCCCGACCACGTCGCGAGCTTCGTCACCGGCATGGCGATGAAGGCCGAGGAGCTCAAACCGCCCTGCGGTCGTCCGGACAATCTTCTGAACTTCTATCGAGAAATAAGAAAGAACGATGCTTACGTCGTCTACGCCGTCCTGCCGCCGCAGGCGGCGCGCAACCCGGAGTTCTACCAGCGCCAGAACCTTCCCATCCCGACGCTCTCGGTGGTGCGCGAGGAGGACGACGGGCTGGTGATCTCGGGCATGAAGATGCTCGCGACCGGCGCGGTGTTCGCGAACGAGGTCTGGATCGGCAACGTGCTGCCGCTCGCGCCGGACCAGAAGAAGCAGGCCATCACCTGCTCGCTGCCGGTGGCGACGAAAGGGCTGTCGCTGTGGTCGCGCAAGCCCTTCGAGCGCGAGGCGAAGTCCGAGTTCGACGCGCCGCTCGCCTCGCGCTTCGACGAGACCGACAGCATGGTGCTGTGCGACGAGGTCAAGGTGCCGTGGGAGCGCGTGTTCGTGCACGACGACGCGCTGCTCTCGCGCGACATCTACGTGAAGACCCCGAGCCACTGCTTCGGCAACCACCAGTCGAACGTGCGCTACTGGTCGAAGATGCGGCTGCTGCTCGGCGTGTGCAGCAAGATCGCGCACGCCACCGGCGCGATCGAGGTGCCGGCGGTGAAGGAGGTGCTCGGCCACATGTCCGCGGTCGAGAGCATGATCGGCGGCATGGTGAACGGCCAGGTCGAGGCGCACGAATCCTGGCCCGAGGGCTACGTCTGCTTCAACCGCCGCATGATGTATGCGGCGCTCGAGTGGTGCACGCAGAACTACAGCCAGTTCATCGAGCGCCTGCGCGAGCTGTGCGGCGGCGGCGTGTTCCAGATGCCCGCCGACATCTCGGTGATGGAGGACGAGGACCTGGCGCGCCAGTTCACCACCTACTTCCAGACCCCGCAGAGCGGCGCGGTCGAGCGCATGAAGCTGTTCAAGCTCGCCTGGGACATGGTCGGCTCCGAGTTCGCGGGGCGCCACCTCCAGTACGAGAAGTTCTACGCCGGCGCCTCGTTTATCGTGCGCAACCACGCCTTCCGCGAGACGCCGTGGAACGACTTCCACAAGATCGTCGACGACCTGATGGGTTCCTATGGCATTCCAGCCCGCTGAGCTGGTCATCGCCGGATGGACCGGGCGCGACGAGGCGGCGCTGAGGAAGCACATCAAGGAGCTCGAGGAGATCGGGGTCAAGCCGCCGAGCAGCACGCCGATCTTCTACCGCGTAGCGGCCGCGCTTTTCACTTATTCCGATGAAATCCAGGTGTCCGGGCCGGACACGAGCGGCGAGGTGGAATTTGTCCTCATGCAGGACAAGGAGCTGCGCGTTGCGGTGGGCTCCGACCACACCGACCGCAAGGCGGAGACCATCGGCGTTTCGCTCTCCAAGCAGCTCTGCGCCAAGCCCGTGTCGCGCGACTCATGGCGCTACGACGAGGTGAAGCCGCACTGGGAGAAGCTCGTGCTGCGCGCCTGGGCCGACGGCGAGCTCTACCAGGAGGGGCCGGTTACGGCGATGCGTTCTCCCGAGGATCTTCTTCAAAGATATGCATTGAAACCCGGGTGGGCCATGTTCTGCGGAACCCTGGCGGCGAAGGGCGGCATCCGCCCGGCCGGGCGCTTCGCCATGGAGCTCGAAGACCCAGTGCTCAAGCGCAAGCTGCGCCACGAGTACCGGGTCACCGTGTTGCCCGTGGAGGGCTAGTAGCGCACCAGGACGCGGTAGCGCAGGGTCGTGCTGCCCTCGGCCGGCACGCGCACGCGCCACTCGGCGGTGCCGGAGGCGACCTTGGCGTGGCGCTGCGTTTCCTCGAGCATCCTCCAGTCGCCCGGCACCGGCTCGCGCACCACGACGGTCGCGGCTTCCTTCTTGGCGTTCCTCAGCACGATCTCGTACGCGCTCTCGTGCACGTAGTGCCAGGGGCTGTAGGTGTCGCGGCGCCTGAAGTCGGTCTGCTTCTTGTCCGCCGTGACGTCGAACGCCTCGCCGAGCTTGAGGCGCACGGTCTCGTTCTTCGGGGTGTGGTCGATGCGGTCCTCGCCCACGAACTGGGCGTTGCCGGCGCTGTCCTTCTTGTAGACGCGCACCACGCCCTTCGGCATCGGCATGCCGAGGCGCGAGGACTCGCGGTTCTCGAGCTGCACGAACACGCCGACCTTCATCTTCTGCCCGATGCTGCCGACGCTCGAGCGGTAGTAGTAGTCGCTGCCCTGGAGGACGAGCTCCTTCGCGACCGGCACGCCCTGGGCGCTGAGCAGCGCGACCTGCTTGGTCTGGTTGTCGGCGATGGTCGTCGGGCGGGCGAGCGTGTACAGGTGGTACTCGAACAGCGCTTCCTGCGCCATCGGCGGGGCCGGTGCCTCCGCCATCGCGCGCATGGCGCCGGACTTCGCCGCGAGGCGCATCTCGTCACGCACGCGGTTGAGGTCGCCCGCGACGAGCTGCAGCCTTGCGTTGGGATACGCGGTGCCGCTCGTGTTGGTCAGCGTCACCCAGCCGTTCAGGTCGAGCGCGGTGTCGGCGCCGTTCAGCTCGGCGACATAGTCGGCTTTCCAGGCAAGCCCGCCCGAGAGGTAGGAAAGCTCTACGTTCTGCACGCCGGCGCGCGCGGCATCGAGCTCGGTGACGAGGGTCGGGCGGTCGCGCAGGTTGGCGGGCACGCCGTCGTAGACGATGCGCCCGGGCAGCCCGGTCTCGATGCGGTCGCCGATGCGCAGCACCACGCCCGAGGTGGCGGCGAGCACGGTCGCGGTCTCGATCGACTCGGCGCCGGTCGTGGGATGGGTGCGCACGATCCTCACGTTGCGCCCGACGTACTTCTCGAGCAGCTTCGCCGGCGTGAGGAGGTCGAAGTCGAAGTTCTGCTCGACCAGGCTGAGCGTTCCGGGATGCGACAGGCTGCGCAGCAGCGCGGTCTCGGGGCGCATCCGGCCGCTCACCTCGCGCAGCGCGAGACGGTTGCGGCCGGCCTCGAGCACGACGCGCCGCTGGTCCTTCACCAGGGCGAGGTTCTCGTTGTAGATCGTGACCGCGACCGACTGCTGGTCGGCCAGCGTGCTCGGCTTTTCCGCCACCGCGCCGTACGCGAGGGAGGAAAAGGCAAGCGCCACAGCGGCCGTGACTTTCTTCAGGTTTGGCATGGCAAGTTCTCCTTTGTGCCCTGTTAAACGAGGGCGCGCGGAGAACGGGTTAACGGCGCAGCACCATGACCAGGGCGCCGAGCACCAGCGCGGTGCCTGCGAGCATCCCGAGCGTCACCCGCTCGTCGAGGAACAGCCACCCCCAGAGGATGCCGAGCACCGGCACCACGAGGCCGACGGTCAGCGTGCGCGAGGGCCCGATGTCGCGGATCAGCGTGAAGAAGGGCAGGTAGGCGAGCCCGCTGCAGACCGCGCCGAGAGCGACCAGCGAGGCGAGGGCTGGAAAGGTCCATTCTTGTGGAGAAGGTACAGCAGCCCACAGCGGCGCCATGAGAAGCGCCGCAAAGGCGATCGAGCCGGCGGCGAGCCCCATCGGCGGCAGGCGGCCCGAGCGCTGCTTGATGATGACCCCCGCCCATCCCCAGAATCCCGCGCCCGCAATGCCGGCGAGGGCTGCCAACAAGGTCTTCCATCCCATCTCGACCGGGCCCAGGTTCACGATCAGGGCGACGCCCGCGATGCCGAGCGCGAAGCCCGCGATCCGCCCGGAGCCGAGGCGCTCCTTCAGCACCGGGACCGCGATGAGCGCCGCCCAGAGCGGCACCATGCCGTTGATCACCGCGAGGTAGCCCGCCGGCAGCACGCTCGCCGCCCAGGCGAAGCAGACGAACGGCGCCACGTTGTTCACGAGCGCGACCGTGAGATGGTCCTTCCAGTGCGCGAGCGGCGCGATGCGCTGGCGCGCCACCCATGCGACCCAGGGCACGAGGAACAGCGCCGCGAACAGCGCTCGTCCCTCGGCCACCGCGGCGGTGCCGAACGCCGGCACCGCCACGCGCAGGAAGAGGTACTGCAGCGACCACATGGTGGCGAGCGCCAGCCACCGCGTGGCGTCGTACGGATTCAGAGGTACACGCGCTTCATGGTTTCCGCGGGATAGCGCGTGCCGGCCCCGGCTCCCGGGGGCGCGGCATCGGAGATCCGTTTCAGTTCTTGAGCGCTCAAGCGGATTTCCAGGGCCTTCGAATTCTCATCGATGCGCTGCTTGCGCTTCGTGCCGGGGATGGGGACGATGTCCTTGCCCTGGTGGAGGAGCCATGCGAGCACGAGCTGCGCCGGGGTGCACTTCTTCTCGCGCGCGATGGCTTCGATCCGGCCTGCGAGCTGCACGTTCTTGTCGAGGGCCTCGCCCTGAAACCGCGGGTGCTGCAGGCGGCGGTCGCCTTCGGGCACGTCGGCCTTGCCGTGCACCGTGCCGGTGAGCATGCTGCGGCCGAGCGGAGCGTACGGGACCAGCGTGATGCCGAGCTCGCGGGTCGCCTTGAGCGTTTCCTCTCCCTCCTGCCTGTAGAGCAGGGAATATTCGTTCTGCACGGCGGCGATCGGATGCACCTTGTGCGCGCGGCGGATGGTCTCGGGGCGCGCTTCCGACAGGCCGAGGGCGCGCGCCTTGCCTTGCTCGACCAGCCGCTTCATCGCGCCCACCGTGTCCTCGATCGGCGTATTGGTGTCCACCCGGTGCTGGTAATAGAGATCGATGACCTCGATCCCGAGGCGCTTCAGGCTCGCTTCGCACGCCTGCATCACGTATTCCGGGCGGCCGTCGACCGCCTGCTTGCCGTCGGAAAGCTTCACCTGCCCGAACTTGGTCGCGACCACGACCTTGTCGCGTCGGCCCTTGAGCGCCCTTCCGAGCAGCGTCTCGTTGTGCCCCCAGCCGTACATGTCGGCCGAATCGAGGAAATTGATCCCCCTGTCGAGCGCGTAGTGGATGACGCCGATCGACTCGTCGTCGTTGGCGTTGCCGTAGATCCCCGACATCGACATCAGTCCGAGGCCGAGCGCCGACACCTTGATCCCGCTGCGGCCGAGTTCGCGCTGCTCCATGGCTACCTCCTTGATGGCGGCATTATCGGGGCAAGCCCCCGATTTCATGCCCCTGTTTCGCGCCCGGACCCTACTGGATGACCTCGTGCGCGCGGGTGTGCCGCCCTTGAGGATCTTGTCAGAACAGGTCGAAGTATTCGCGGTGCTCCCAGTCGCTCACCTCGAGGTTGAAGCGGGTGATCTCGGCTTCCTTGATGCGGCAGTAGTAGTCGATGAATCCGGCGCCGAAGCCCTCGCGCAGCGCCTTGTCGGCGCGCAGGTGCTGGAGCGCTTCGTCGAGCGTGCGGGGCAGGAAGTCGGCTTTCGTCTCGTACGGCGTGTCGGCCGAACGGGGCAGGGGCAGGCGGCGCTCGATGCCGTCCATGCCGCAGTAGATCTGCGAGGCGAAGTAGAGATACGGGTTGGCGGCGGGCTCGCCGATGCGGTTCTCGATGCGCGTGTCCGGGTCGCGCGGCGCGCCGACCACGCGCAGCATGGCGCCGCGGTTCTCCTTGCCCCAGATCACGCGGTCGGGAGCGAGCGAATAGGGGCGGAAGCGCTTGTAGCCGTTGATCGTCGGCGTCGCGAGCGCGCACGCGCCGCGCGCGTGGGCCAGCAGCCCGGCCAGCCAGGTTTTCCCAGTGTCCGAAAGGTCGTCCCGGTCCGAGGTAAAGGCGTTGAGACCGTTGCGCGTGAGCGACTGGTGAAGGTGCCAGCCGCTCGACATGACGTTCGGCAGCTTCGGCCGGCACATGAAGGTGGCGTGGTAGCCGTGGCGGCGCGCGATCTGCTTCACCGCGCTGCGCAGCAGGATCATCTCGTCGGCGGCGGTGATGCCGGCGCGCGGCGCGAGGGTGAGCTCGAGCTGGCTCGGGCCGAACTCGATCTCGAAGGAGCGCAGCGGCAGCTCAAGCTGCTCGAGGTCCTTTCTCAACAGCTCGACCACCGGGTCGAGCTGGTCGTACTTGTGCTCGGTCAGGAGCTGGTAGCCGGTCGTGAGGAGCTCGACCTCCGGCGGGTTGCCTGGCTGCCCGGCATCCGCGGGCTGCAGCTTTGGGTCGCGGATCCTGAAGACGTGGAACTCGACCTCCAGGCCGGCGACGAACTCGTAGCCTGCGCCAGCGAGCCTTTCGGTTGCTCTCTTGAAAAGATCTCTTGTACTAAAGGGCACGGGCCGGCCGTCGGGGAACCGCAGGTCGCACAGGAACCAGCCGGTGTCGGGCGCCCAGGGCAGGATCCGGAAGGTCGACGGGTCGGGGATCATCAGGATGTCGGCCGCGCCCTGCATCTCGGCCATGCCGACGCCGCCGCCGGGAGTGAAGGCGGGAAAGACGGTCTTGTGCGAGGTGTCCTTGAGGAGCAGCGTGCTCGTCACCGTCACGCCGCGCTCCATCGCCGCCTCGGCGGCCGACGCCGAAAGCGTCTTGCCGCGCAGCACGCCGTGCTGGTCGGCGAACGAAAAGCGTACCGCCTTCAGGCCCTTCGGCAGATTCATGCGGCCCAGGCCGATCGCCTGCGTCGCGCTTCGTCGGATTGCTTCCAGTACTGGTCGATGCCCGCGGTCGGGCCGATGCCGTCGATGGCGGGAGGACCCGAGGCCTCGACGTCTACCTCGAGCTCGCCGGCTTCATTCTTGCGGATCGCATCGAGCAGGAGCCGCCGATAGAGCACGATGCCCTTGTCGGTGGCGCCGAGGTTTTCCTTCGTGCGGTCCTGGATCGGACCCTGCGATTCGCACGCCCACTGGTCGTGGATGTTGATGTCGAACCCCATGCCGGTGAAGGTGCGGTTCTTCTGCTCGGCGGCGTCGAATCCCCAGGAATTGCCGCGGTTGAAAATCGGCTTGTAGTCGGGCGCCGGGTAGGTCTTCAGGCGCTGGTTGCGCATCGTGTCCTTGTCCACCGGCGCGCCGAAGCTGGTGAAGATCGCGTACCAGTAGCAACCGGTGTCGTCGACCGGCACGTGCCACTGCGAGATCGTCATCTCGGCGTTCATCGGGATGACGAAGGCCTGCGGGAAAAGGATGTTGGTCACGCGGATGTGCGTGTGGGCGTCGCTGATCCTGCGCAGCGTGTGCAGGCGCATGCCGTAGGGCGTGCGCTCGACGCGGATCTCGGGCCGGTCGTACTCGCGCAGGACCCTGGAGATCGGCATCTGCGAATCGGCCGGCGTGCCGCGGAACTGCCGGCCGTAGCTCGCCGCCGGGTCCTCGTCCTCGAAAAACTTGTGCAGCCACGAGGCATGCGCCGGGTCGATGCCCACCTCCAGCGCCTGCAGCCAGTTGCAGTCCCAGTAGCCCTTGAAGGCGAACGTGTACGCGTCGGGCGCGATGAAGCAGTCGAATGGCGGGAAGGCGGGCGGCTCGCCCGCGCCGAGGTAGGCGAACAGCACGCCGCTCTTCTCGACCACGGGGCACGAGCGCAGCCGGATGTGCTCGCACAGCCGGCTGCCCGCGGGCTCCGCGGGAGCCTCCAGGCACTTTCCGGCGACGTCGTACAGCCAGCCGTGGAACGAGCAGCGCAGCCCGCCGTCCTCGAGCCGGCCGTACGCCAGGTCCGCGCCGCGGTGGGCGCAATGACGGTCCACGAGGCCGTAGGTGTTGCCGATCTTGAAGAGAACCCAGTCTTCTCCAAGGACGCGAACCGCCTTGACCGGCCGCTCTCCCTGCAGCTCGTCGACGAGCGCCACCGGCTGCCAGTAGCGGCGCAGCAGGCTGCCGGCGGGCGTTCCCGGCCCGATGCGCGTGATCCGCTCGTTCTGCTCTCGGGTAATCATGTTCTGGCGACTAGGCGGCTGCTTGCGAAAGCCCGCAGCGCCCGGCCAGCTCGAGATTGTGCGGGCTGCGCGGTTTGGAGGCGAGCCGCTGAGACACCAGCGCCCTTGCTGCATTCCGCCTGCCGCTGCGCAACGCGGCTTCCGTGGCGGTGTACTGCAGCACGTCCCGTTGCGCGTGGCTGCCGCCGTGCCGCTGCGCGACCGGCAGCGCCGGCATCAGCAGGTCGAGCGCGTTCTCGAAGGCACCTTCGCCAAACGCCAGAAAAGCACGCGCTGCAGGCAAGCCGACGAGCCGAGTCATCTCCCCGTTGAGCGTGGCTCTCGCCGCCACCTGCTCGAGCACGGCGATCAGGCGGCGGGCCTCCACAAGCCTTCCAGCGCCGACGAGCGCCATCATGGCGTGCACGTCGTTGAAGGCGTAATGGCCGTCCGGGAGATTCGGCAGCCAGCTGTCGGCGAGCTCGTCCCAGCGCTTGCCGGTGTCCACTCCGCGCAACATCAGGCGCCAGAGCAGCGCGGACGCGTCCACCATCTCGAGCACCACGGCGCTGGGCTTTGGACGCACGCGCGTATCGTAGAGCGCGAGCGCCGCCGCAAGATTTCCACGATCGAGCTGGTACAGCGCAAGATGCCACCAGTTGTGGAAGGCGAAGAGATTGTCGGCCGACCAGTCCGGCGCGCGCCCTTCCAGCCAGGCGATCCCTTCATCCACGCGGTTCTGCATTTCCATGACGTGCGCTACTGCGTGCACCGACCAGGGATCGCGCGGGTTCAGGTCGAGCGCAGCGCGCCCGGCCTCCTCGGCGTCGGCGTATTGCCCGGACTCTTCCAGGCCAAAGGCCCACATGCCGAGAACGAAGCCGTAGCCGGGCACTTCGCGGTCCCAGCCATGCAGGACGCGCGCCGGGCGGTCCCGCAACATGAGCGACTGCGCGAGGAGGAAATCCCCCAGATGAGCGAAC
>DATIGR010000224.1:0-3598 GCA_035454645.1 Burkholderiales bacterium | reverse complement strand
GCTCGCGGCGAGGTGCAGCGCCTGGCGCGCGTGGCCGGCGTACGCCTGCCGGATCGAGATCACGTTGAACATGCGCGCGCAGCCGGGCTCGTGCACCCACACGCCGCGCACGCCGGAGAGCCCGGCGCGCTCGACTTCGTCCCAGATCATGCCGGCCTTCATCACGCACTTCGAGTACGAGAAGTCCGAAGGCGGCACCATCGGGCAGGCGAGGCCGAGGATCGGGTCGTCGCGGTGGTAGATGCGCTCGACGCGCACGACCGGCTGCGGCGTGCGGCCGCCGGCGTAGTAGCCGGTGAACTCGCCGAACGGACCCTCGGGCGCGGTCTCGCCCGGGTGCATCGCGCCCTCGAGCACGATCTCGGCATGCGCCGGCATCGGCAGGCCGTAGAGCCCGCTTTCGATGACGTCGTAGGGCATGCCGCGATGTCCGGCGGCGTAGTCGTACTCGGAAAGGCCGAAGCGGATCTCGTTGCCGCCCGCGAGGAACAGCAGCGGGTCGTGGCCGCAGCTGACGAGCACCGGGCAGGGCTTTCCCTCGCTCCAGTATTTCTCGCGGATCTGGCGGCCGTGCTTGCCGGGCGACATCCACAGCCCGACGCGGTCGGGCCCCTGCACCATCGCGCGGTAGGTGCCGCAATTCACCCAGTTCTGCTCCGGGTCGCGCATGATCACCAGGTCGTCGGTCCCGATGTAGCGCCCGCCGTCGTGCTCGTGCAGCAGCGGGGCGGGAAAACGCAATACGTCGATCCTGTCTTTCACGACATTTTCGAGAACCGGCCCGTCCTTGACGACCCGGGGAGGAATCGGCGTGTGCGTCTTCATGCGACCCCGGTACGCCCGGACCACGTCCAGCGGATGGGAGGGCACCGGAAAGCCGAGCAGGAGAGCAAGCCGCTTCGCCGAGTTGGTCGCGCCGGAGATCGCGCGGTAGCCCTTCGGGTAGCCGGGAATGTCCTCGAACAGCAGCGCCGGCGGATTCGCCTCGCGGGTGACGATCTCCGCGAGCGTGCCCATCTCGAGCTTCCAGTCGGCGCCGCGGATGCGGGCGAGCTCGCCCGCGCGCTCTAGGCGCTCGATCGCCTCACGCAGGTCGGCATGCGGCTCGCGGTACTCGTTCCAGAGCCCGCGCCTTTCAATATGTCCCACGGAACGCGTCGTGCCCCGGCACGTACGTCATGTTGGTGATGCCGTGGTTGCGGTTGACCAGCGGCCGGTTGAACAGGCGGTGCTTCATGCTGCGCGTCTCGTGCTCGATCTGGAAGAGCTTGCGGTTGTCGCGCGGGTCGACGATCCACTGGAAGCGCCACTCGTCGGCGTCGGTCTCCATCGTGATGAGATCCCTCTGCTTCAGCCAGTGGTACGGCGTGCCGAAGTCGGCGATGTAGATCTGGATGTGGTGGTTGTCGTACTCGGGCAGCGGCTTCGCGGTCTCGGTGAAGTACAGGCGCTGGTTGCGGCCGATACTCACTGAAGTTCTGTTCTTCTCGAAACGGGAAGGGGCGCGCATCACGTCACGGTAAAAGTGCGCGATTCCCTCGGCCGTACCCGGCGCCACGTCGAAGTCCACGTAGGCGAGGCCGAGCTCGATGCTGCCGAATTGCGGCGCAGGCGCGTGGCAGCGCACGCGGTTGCCCCACGGGCAGGTCGCTTCGACGACGCCGCCCTTTTTCTGAAAAGAGAATTTGCTTGGAATTTCGGGTGCGACGCGCTTCATCTCGCTTCCGGCGAATTCGAGCCGCTTGAGGAGATCCTCAAGGCTCGGCACGACCAGGCCGACGGTGCCGCGCAGCACTTCGGTGCGCGGCGGAACCGCGCGGCTCGGCAGGTGCACCTGCGTGCGGCCGAAGTTCACCCACATGTTCTCCAGGCCGTTGAACAGATACGGGTCGCGCGTGCCGCCCAGGCCGACGACGTAGAACAGCGTCGCCAGGCGCTGGTCGGGAATGCAGACGTTGAAGTGCTCGAGGTGCACGATGTTGCCCACGACCTGCGCGTCGCGGTCGTACGGCTTGAGCTTCTCGGGAGCGTTCATGACCCTAGTTTATGCCCCACAGGCGTTTCGCGAAATCGGGGTAGTCCGGGGCGACCTGGCGGGCGACGACGCCGCGCAGCAGAGCGAGCTCCGCTTCGCTGGGCGGCGGCGTTTGCTTTGCCCCGGGGGCGACGTCGTAGTCGAAGCCGGTGTGCTCGCGGATGGAATCAAGACTCTCGCCTTCGTGGAAGCTTTCGAGCCGAAAACGCTTTCGGTCCTTTTGCCAGGAGAAAAGCGCCTTGCCGGTAAGGAGCGCGAGCGGCTCGCCGCGAGCGGAGACAAAGTCCACCCTGGGGACGAGCGTGCGCCGCGAGTGCTCTTCGCGGAACAGCACCACCTTCGGCACCACCGGATACAGGTAGGCCGAACCGAAGCTGCCGGGAAAGCGCCGGCCGTCGGCGCGCACCAGGTTGATCGCGCCGCTGCCGTCGATCTGCGCGCCGCCGAGGAAGAACACGTCGATGCGCCCCTGGCCGGCGAGGTCGAAGAGCTCGCGCGAGCCCTCGCTGAAGGGATTGGCGGTGCGCTTCTGCTGCAGCGAGATGCGCAGCCCCGGCACGCGCTGCTTGAGGAGGTACATCCCGGTCGCCGGGATCGGGGAAGAAGCGCCGATGGCGGCGTGGCGGGCTTCGCCCACCACGCGCGCAATCACGCAGGCGAGAAGCTCTTCCTTGGCGTAAGCACCCATTCGTCGAGGTAGCGCTGAAAGCCTGCGCGCGTCTTCGCCGCCCGGGCGTACCCCGCGACGTGCGCGTCGTCGATGCCGTACAGGCCGGGGACGCCGAACGGCCAGGCGCCGCGCGGGGCGTGCGCGGTGCCGGTGACGTAGACAGACGAAATCACGCCCGGGGCGAGAACCTCGTCCTCGAGCATGTCGCCCGCGCGCGGTTCCTCGTACGTCACGTAACAATTCCGTGCCGCGTGCGCCGCAGTCGCGAGCTCGCGCCGGCGGCCCACCCACACGTTGCCCGCCTCGTCGGCCCAGCGCGCGTGAAACAGCGCCACGTCCGGCCGAAGCGCCGGGATGAGCACCAGGCCCGCTTCGGTGCGCCATTCCCTTCTTTCCTTCAGGAGATCGGAGCCGAGAAGCCCCCCGACCGGCATGTAAGGGACGCCCTTCTCGGCCGCCTGCAGCGCAGTGTGGATGGCGGGGCAGGTGGCGTTGCGCACTTCGATTGCCCCTTCCTCTGCCGCTTCGGTGAAGCGCGGCGCGAAGCCGGCCTCGCCCAGCGAAACCGCGCTGGTCTCGACTTCGGCGACGCAGCCGGCGCCGATCAGGAGGTCGGCCGCCATGCCCAGGATCGGAACGCCGAGCAGCCTCAGCTCCCTCTTCTTCTGAACGATCAGCTCCCGCACCACCGTCATCGCCGGCATGGAGTAATCCGCCGGCAGCGCAATCAGCGCGCCGTCCGGGACGAGGCGGGCGAGATCAGCCGCTGTGCGGCAATGCTCGATCATGCAGTGCCACCCACCGTCAGGCCTTCGATTTTCAGCGTCGGCTGTCCGACCCCGACCGGCACGCTCTGGCCTTCCTTGCCGCAGGTGCCGACGCCGGGGTCGAGC
>DATIGR010000223.1:0-17949 GCA_035454645.1 Burkholderiales bacterium | reverse complement strand
CTCCCCGGCCTGGAGCCCGAGACCGCCAAGGCGCTGCGGGACGCGGGCTTGGTGGCCATTCAGGTCACGTTGCGCGGGGCCACGCAGCGCAAGCTGGTCGTTCGCGCATCGGACATGCGGCTACGCCTCGCGGACGGGAGCACGATCGTGCCGGCGACGGTGAATTCCGTCCTGAGCAGGCTCGACAAGAGTTCGAATTCAGGAGAGATAGCCGCTTTTTTTGCGGGAGCGTTGGTCGGGCTGCTGGTTTCCACCTCGGAGCGGCGAGCGCAGCAGGAAGGGCGCGAAGGTCAGTATCGGAAAGTCGTTCAGTCACTATTTCGGGACCGGACGATTGACGGGAGCAATGAGGAAGCGGGGCTCGTGCCTTTCCTCATTCCCGAAGGCGCAGCGTCCGCGGGGCGCCCGGTTCTGACGGCTTGGGTCGTGGACCCCGACGCCGCGACGGGCGCTCAAATCGAGGTTCCGTTAGCCGATTAGGCTGCCCGCGTCTGTCGAAGAGCGGAAGCTTCGACTATGTCCGTCGGCCGCCAAATTGACACCGCTCGCCATCGACCGCCGCGGCCGGCGCACGATCGCGATATTCTGAAAATTACCTGACCGCGAAACAGTAGAACAGGCCGTCGCCGCCCGAGCTGCGCAGCGCGTCCTGGCTGCAGCCGCGCGAGGGGTGCGAGGAGTTCCACGACTTCGAGGCGTCGTCGTCGCGCAGGCCGATGCGGTCGTGGTGCCCGACCATCGCGGCGCCCTCGCCGCTCATCGTCCAGTTGGCGCAGGTCAGGTCCTTGTCCGCGATCGCACGGCCGTCGGGCGTCGAGCCGGTCAGGATGTCGTGGCGGTTCGGGCTGTCGCCGCGCCCGTTCACCATGTCGCCTTTTTCGTCCAAGCCGGCCTGCTTGTTGATATTGGGGTTCTTGTGCAGGTCCTCCACGCTCCTGGCGATCTCCTCGCCCTTGGCGTTTTTCCATGGGCCCTTGCCGATCCGATCGCGCGCATTCACCTTGTCGGTGCTGAGGTAGGCGCGCCATTCGCGCTGGCCCGCCCCGGCCGCCTGGGCGAGCTTCCGGCAGTGCGCATCGGCGCCCGCGAGGCCGCCGAGATCGGCGCCCTTGCCAGGGCCCACGCTGGTGATGAAGAAGGTCATGTCCTTTTGCTGCGCCTGCGCGCTGATCGCGACGAGCAGGCCCATGGCGATGAATAGAGTTTTCATGACGACGCGAACAGGGCGCCGACCCCGGTTATTTCAGGTCGGCTGCCAAATTGACACCGCTCGCCAGCGCTCCTAGGCTGTCCGGAGGGCCGGCGGGTTCCGTTCGGCCCGAACGAGGAGGAGGATTACCCATGCATACCAGGACCGTCCTGACGATCTTCGCCGCCGCATTGGCGGCGCCTGCGGCGCTTGCCCAGACCATCGGCATCGGCGCTACCAGCACCGCGTACACGGCGCAGGCCTCCGCCGCCATCGCCAAGGTGGTGTCGGAGAAGGCGGGAATCCAGATGCGCGTTCAGACGCACGGCGGCACCAGCGTGTACGTGCCGCTCCTGAACGCGGGGAACCTGGAATTCGGGCTCGCCAACGAGCTCGAGACGCTGTACGCGGCCACCGGCCAGGAAATCTACCAGGGGCGGCCGCAGAAGGATCTGCGGGTCGCGACGGTTCTGACGCCGTTCGCGAGCGGCCTCTATGCGCGCAAGGATTCGAACATTCGCTCGGTGAAGGACCTCAAGGGCAAGCGCGTTCCCGCCGGCTGGGCGAGCCAGAAGATCATCGGCGTGCTGATGGACGGTGTGCTCGCCAACGCCGGGATGACCTACGCCGACGTCGAGCAGGTGCCGGTGCCCAACGTCGTCAAGGGCGCGGACGACTTCGCGGCGGGCAAGACCGACGTCTTCTTCTTCGCGGTCGGCGCCGGCAAGGTCAAGGAAACCGACGCCAAGGTCGGCGGGATCCGCGCCATCCCGATCGACCCGTCGCCGGAGGCGGTGGCCCGGATGAAGAAGCACGTGCCGCCGGCAGAGGCCAAGCTGTACAAGCCCTCGCCCGTGAACGTCGGAGTCCTGGAGCCGACGCACATCATGGCCTACGACTACATGATGCTGACGAACGCGAAGGTATCCGACGACGTCGTGTACCGGGTGCTCAAGGCGATGCACGACAACAAGAAGGACCTCGCGGCCTCGTTCCCGGCGCTCAACCAGTTCGCGCCCGACCGGATGGCCAAGAACATCCCGGGCGTCGCGGTCCATCCAGGGGCGATCAGGCTCTACAAGGAAACCGGCCAGTGGCCGCCGAAGTAGCGGCCGGCTGATTGGACCCTACCGGTAGCGGACCGCCGACGCAGACCGGCGCGGCGGCGGGGCGCGGCGTCACCGCCGTGCTCGCCGTCGTGCTGACGTGCGCCGCGATCGCGTGGGCGGCCGACCTTCCCCGCGAGGTCGGCTTGCTCCTCTACACCGAGCAATACCTGTGCGGCATGCTGGCGGTTGCCTTGCCGCTCCTGTACCTGACGACGCGCGCGACCCGGACCCGGCCCGCCGGGAAGGTCCCCTGGTACGACTCTGTCGCCGCGGCCGTCGGCTTCGCCGCCGCGGGCTACATGGCGGTGCGTTATCCGGTGCTCGCCGAGCTGCTCGCCGGGCTTCCGGCCGACGGCTTCGTCGCCGGGCTCGTCGTCATGCTCCTCGTCGTCGAGGGGCTGCGTCGCACCGCGGGAACGGTGCTGACCGTCATCGTCGGCGGGTTCGTCGCGCTCGCCCTCGTCGGCCACCTGATGCCCGGCGCGCTCGCCGGGCGCCAGGTGGGATGGGACCACCTCGCCTACTACCTTGCCTGGGACCCCTCGGCGATGCTCGGCACACCGATGGTCGTGGTCACCACCATCGTCACGGCCTACGTGTTCTTCGGCCAGGTGCTGCTCAAGTCGGGGGGCTCGGCCTTCTTCACCGAGATCTCGATGGCCATCGTCGGGCGGTTTCGCGGCGGCCAGGCCAAGATCGCGGTGATCGCGTCGGGGCTGTTCGGCTCGATCTCCGGCAGCGCGGTGTCCAACGTGGTGACCACCGGGGTCATCACGATCCCGCTGATGCGCGGGGCCGGCTATCGCGCGGTCGACGCGGGCGCCATCGAGGCGGTCGCCTCGACCGGCGGGCAGCTGATGCCGCCGATCATGGGAGCGGCCGCCTTCATCATGGCCGATTTCCTCCAGATCCCGTACACCGACGTGGTGATCGCGGCGCTGATCCCGGCGATCCTCTACTATGCGGCGCTCTTCATCGTCGCGGATCTCGAGGCCGGCAAGCGCGGCATCGTGCGCATCCCCGAGGCCGAGATCCCGCGGGCCTGGCCGGTGCTGAAGTCGGGATGGATCTTCCCGCTGCCGTTCGCGGTGCTGATCGGCACGCTGTTCTTCCTCAACTACTCGCCCGAGCTCGCGGCGCTGGTCTCGGCGGCGGTGATCCTCGCGACCGGCGCGATCGTCGGCTACCGCGGCAAGCGCCTCGGGTGGCGCGACCTGCTGGACGCTCTGCGAAGCACGGGCACCGCGGTCCTCGACATCTTCATGATCGGCGCCGCCGCGGGTCTGGTGATCGGCGTGCTCAACATCTCCGGGCTCGGCTTCGGCCTGACGCTCGCCCTGGTGAAGCTGGGCGGCGGCAACGTGTTCGTGCTGCTCCTCATCGCCGCCGCCGTGTGCATCCTCCTCGGCATGGGCATGCCGACCGCCGGGGTCTACATCCTGCTCTCGACCCTGGTCGCGCCGGCGCTGGTCGAGGTCGGATTCCTGCCGATCGCCGCGCACCTCTTCATCCTGTATTTCGGCATGATGTCGATGATCACGCCGCCGGTGGCCATCGCCGCCTTCGCCGCCGCCTCGCTCAGCGGCGCCGATCCGATGCGCACCGGGTTCGCCGCGATGCGCTTCGGGTGGCTCGCGTACGTCATCCCCTTCATGTTCGTGTTCGCGCCGACGCTGCTGATGGAAGGGCCGCCGCTCGCGGTGATGGTCGCCGCGGTCACCGCGACGATGGGCGTCTGGCTGGTCTGCGTAGGCGTCGTCGGCTACCTCGCCCGTCCGCAAGCGGTGCTCGAGCGGATTCTCTACGTGACGGCCGGCATCGCCCTCGTGACGCCGGCCGATGCGTTCCCCGGAGCGCTCGTGACCGACGTGGCCGGATTCGTGCTGGGCATCGTGCTGGTGCTGCGGGAGTTCTTCCTCCGGCGCGTCACTTGGAGATCGTGATCGGAATTCCGACCTCCTTGACGTCTCCGACCGCCGTCTGGAAGAGATCGCCGAGCATCGCGAACGCCGCCCGGTCCCACGGGCTGTCCGCAATGCTGTAGGTCCTGCCCTGGAACGTTACCGAGGCAGTCGTGCGCTCCGGTGGCGGGGCATCGGAAACCTCGATCGCCAGCGTCGAACGCGGGTTTTCCGCGACCGGCCCGGTCCGCGGGTCCGGCGCGACATCGAACTCCGGCGCGGCTCGCAGGCCGTTTGCGATAAAGCCCAGTATCTGGAGCATGCTGCGCAGCTTGATGGCGCCGCGGATGGCGAGCTCGCCGCCCGGGCCTTCGGGCCGCAGCTCGAGATGGACGAATCCCGCCGGGTTGCGCTTGATCCGCTCGTTCAGCTCGAAGCGCTGCCGATCGCTGAGCGCCATCGGATCGACGTTGGTGACCACGACGCGCCCGGCGCTCAACCTCGTCAGCGTGTAGTTGCCATCCGGCTTCTGGCGCCAGTAGAGCCCTTCCTTGTAGGCGTTGTTGATGTCCTCCGGCCTGAGCGGCCCCTTCGCGTCGGACACCAGCGTTTCCTCGAACACGAGGGAACGGACGAACAGCTTGCGGTTGTCGTTCAGCCAGCGCAGGTGCATTGCGAGACGCCGGAACTCCTCGTATTCGCGCGGACGCCGCGGATCGTTCTCGATGAAGCGCAGGAAGCGGCCGTCCGCGGCCTGCACCTCGATGCCGCCGGCGAGCAACCGCATGACCCGGTCGATCGCGCCGCCCTGATAGACCCGGAACTCGAACACGCTGTCCTTGAATGGCGTCAGGATGCGCTGCGAGAACGCCTCTCCGGAGAGCGGAACGATGGCGAAGGTCGGGTTCTCCGACACGCTGGTGCCGAGGCTCAGGTTCAGGAAGTTCGAGGCCGACGTGTTGTTGAGCTGGCCCGAGGCGCCCAGCGTCGTCGTCCAGTCGAAGGTCGCCGCGATGCTCGAGGTGGAGGTGAAGTGCACGGGGTGGCCGCGATCGACGCGGGCGATATTCAGCAGCAGCAGCTTCTGATCGATCCTCGAGGTGACTTCGTCATAGCCGAGAACCTGGCGCTCGAGCACCGGCGGTCCGGCGCATCCCGCGATCGAGACGGCCATGACAAGCAGAGTGGTCCTGGGTGCGGCGACACTGGATATCGGCATGCCGAGCCTCGCAAGCATTATTTGAGGTAGTCGTCCTGCAGCGTGCGGCGCACGAAGGCGCGCGCGTCGTCGCGGTCGAAGGGTGTGCCCTGCACGAGCTTGTCGGCGTAGCGGAAGAACGGCAGGAAGAGCTGCGCCTGGTCCACCGGCGCGCGCACGGTGAAGCGGCCGCGCCCCTCCTCGAGCTCGCGCCAGGCGGCGCGCACCTCGGCCCAGAACGGCTCGGTGCGCGCGTAGTACTTCTCGCCCGCGGCGAAGTCGTAGTCCTTGATCCGCTGGTAGCGGGCCACGCCGTATTCCCGGGCAAGGAACCGGTTTTCCTTCATCGCGAGCTTGAGGTTGTTCTCTTCCTGCACCCAGCCGGCCGGCGTAATGGTGTGCCGGTTGGTCCCGACCAGCACGTCGTAGTCCTTGCGCACGCTGAACTCGCGGCGCGGCAGCGGCCGCCAGGTCTCGTCGCTCACCCAGGTCGAGACGCCCTTCGCGTGCTCCCAGCGCCCGAGCGCGGCGTAGCGCGGCGAGTCGTCCACCTGGAGCACGGTCTGCGTCCAGGCGCCGCGGCGCGCGGCGGCGGGGATGGCGCGCCGCGCCCAGGTGTTCGCGCCCTCGTACACGAGAAGTGTGGGCGGCTCGTAGCGCCACTCCTGGCGCCAGTGGCGCACCACCATGGGCTCGCTGATCTTGTCCCCTTCCAGGCGCATGCGCATCACCAGGACATGCTGAAGCGCGACCAGGTCCGGGCGGTCCTCGGCGATGAAGACGTACTCGGTGCCCCAGCTCTGGTAAGGCGCGTCCTGCTTGAGCGCGGGGTCGTAGCGCACCACCTCGAGGAAGTCGAAGCTCACCCGGTACGGGCCGGCCATCGCGAGGATCGCGCGCCGGTCGCGCTCGTGCGCGCTCAGGCCCGGCTCGCTCAGGCGCCTCCACGACTCCCCTGGCGCCGCGTCGAGCGTCACCGGCGCGCCGCGCGTCGTCGCGCCGCGCGGCTTGAGCGCTTTCTCGTCGAGCGGCCACGAGAAGATGAACTGGCTCGGCTCGGCAGCCCGGGCGTTGAAGCAGGCGAGCGCAACAACCGCGATCCACAGGCTTTTCATGCGTGTCCCCATACCTCCGCGGCGGTCTCCACGACCCGCCGCAGCTTGGCCTCCTGATGCTCGAATCCTAGCGCGGCGCCCTTCTCGTGGCTGGCGAAGCCGCACTGCGGACTGATCGACAGATTCTCCAGAGGAACGAAGCGCGCCGCGGCGGCGATTTTCCTCTTCAGGTCGTCCTTGCCCTCGAGCGCCGGGATCTTCGTGGACAGGAGGCCCAGCACCACGCGCTTGCCCCTGGGAACGAAGCGCAGCGGCTCGAAGCCGCCGGCGCGCTCGCTGTCGAACTCGAGACAAAAAGCGTCGACCTCCATGCGGGAGAAGGACTTCTCCGCGATGCGCTCGTAGCCGCCCTCGGCGATCCACTTGCCCATGGCATTGCCGCGGCACATGTGCACGCCCACCGTCATGCCGGCCGGCCGCTCGCGCACCGCGCGGATCGTCGCCGCGCGCGCGCACCGCGTCGCGCAGCTTCTGATCGCACAGCAGCGTCTGCGCCACCTCGTCGATCTGGAGATAGCGGCCGCCGGCGGCGTACAAGGCCTGGATCTCATCCCGATAAATCCGCACCACGTCGTCGAGGAATTGCTCGAGATCGGGGTAGACGTCGCGGTCGACGCACTTTGCCCCGCGCGGTTCAGCGAAAAAGCGACTTCGTCGGCGACGAACGGGCCGGTGCGCCGGACGCGCGTCACCGCCACCGGCGCCTCGCCGACGCGCATGACGTTGCCGGCATCGTCGCGCTGCAGGTCGACGTTGCCCCAGGCCTCGGCGCGCGCGAACCCGGCGACCTTGGACACGAACCCCAGGCGCCAGGACTCGCGGCGGAACTCGCCGTCGGTCACCACCTCGAGGCCCAGGCTCTCCTGCCACCGGATCGCCTCGGCGATGCACTCGTCCGCGAGCGAGCGATCCTGCAGCAGCCTCGGCGGCCGCAGCAGGCTGCCGATGTGCTCGGCGCGGAACGGCGGCGCGCTCACGGCCGCACCATCAGCGCGGCCGGAAAGGTCGAAAGAAGCTGCGCCACGCTCATGTGACCGGCGCGATCCTCGTGGCGTTCCCCGGTCAGCACGTTGACGTATTCGCCCTCGAGAGGCAGGCGCGCCTCGCCCCATGCCTTCGCGCCGAGCGGCGCGAGGTCGTGGCCGTCCATCAGCCGGGCAAACAGGCGCGGGGCCACCGCGACCACGCAGCGCGTCGAGTCGGAAAGCGAAAAAGCGATGATGTTCTCCTCGCGGCCGCCGTCGGCGTAGAGCGCAGCGTATTTCCCGCCCTGGAACAGCGCCGGGAATTTCCTTCTCACCTCCAGGCCCTTGCGGATCACGTGCAGCTTCGCCCGGCCGTCGGCAAGGTTCTTCAGGAGCTCCCCATCTCGGGATGCGAGCAATTTCGCGCGCAATTCGTAATCGACCGGCCGGCGGTTGTCGGGGTCGACCAGGCTGAAGTCCCAGAGCTCGGTGCCCTGGTAGTAGTCGGGCACGCCCGGCGAGGCGACCTTGACGAGCGCCTGCGACAGGCCGACCAGCATGCCGACATGCGCCACCCGCGCCGCGAAACCGGCCACGTCCTTCAGGAACACCTTGTTCTCGAGCGAGCGCACGACGAAGCGCTCGAGCGCCGCCTCGTACTCGGCGTCCGGGTTGATCCAGCTCGTGTGCTCCTTCGCCTCGCGCGCCGCCTTCAGCATGTAGCCCTTCAGGCGCCCGGCGAGCTCGCTCGTCGCCGCTCCCGGCCAGACGGCGATCAGCGCCTGATAGAAGTGGTATTCGTCGCCGGGGGAAGGCGCCAGCGCGCTGCGGTTCATGACCCTCCAGCGCGCGAGCGTCATGCGCCAGAGCGAGGCGAGCTCGGACAGCACCGCGAGGCGCGCGCGCGCGTCCTCGGAGCGCTTGGTGTCGTGCGTGGAGCTCGCGAGCATGGTGTAGGGCGCGCGCCGCGCCCGGTCCTCGCTCGCCGCGTGGAACGCCTTCAGAGAGAAGCCGAAGTGCGCCGGGTCGCCGCCGACCTCGTTCAGCGCGATCAGCCGGTGGTAGCGGTAGAACGCCGTATCCTCGACGCCCTTCGCCACCACCGGCGCGGTGAACTGCTGGAAGCGCATCGCGAAGCGAAGCATTTCCTCCCGGCGCTTTCCAGCGCAGGGGATTTCCAGGAGCAGCACGCTGCGCACGAAGTCGAACACGCTCGGGTCGGCGACGCGGCTCGCGCGCCGGGCGGCGTTCACCGCCCAGTCGATCCAGCGCCGGTCGGCGTCCGACACGCCGCGCGCCGAGACGTAGCTGCGGTACACCGGGAAGCGCGCGGCGATCTCGGCGAGCGCCTTGCGCAGCCCGCTCGCCGTGTAGTCGCGCGTCGAGCGGTTGCCCGCGGCGATGCGCGCGAGCCGGTTCGACAGCATGTGGAGCTCGGCGGCGAGCGTAGTGGCCATGATGAGCAAGCGGCTCTCGCGCGCGATCTCGGCGAAGGCGCGCCGCTCGCCGGTGAAGCGCTGGTAGATGCGGTCGAAGCGCGACGCGGCCGCAGCGTCGATGAACAGCCCCGTGAGCACGTTGACGAAGCGGTAGCCCGTGGTGCCGTGCACCGGCCAGTCGCGCGGCAGCTCCTCGTGCGGCGCGGCGCGGATCTTCTCGACCACGACCCAGCGCCGCGGCAAGAGCTCGGCCAGGCGCTCGAAGTACTGCCGCGGGTCGGCGAGGCCGTCGGGATGGTCGATGCGCAGCCCGTCGATGCCGCCGCGGCGCGCGAGGCGCGCGAGCAGCGCGTGCGTCGCCGCGAACACCTCCGGGTCTTCCACCCGCAGGGCGGCGAGGTCCGTGATCTCGAAAAAGCGCCGGTAATTGATCTCGTCGGAGGCGACCCGCCAGTAGGCGAGCCGGTAGTGCTGGCTTTCGAGCAGGCGATGCAGCGCCAGGCTGTCCCTGGGGCGCTCGACGTTTTTCTGCCTGAGCGGAAAGCGCTGGTCGAGATAACGGACATACCAGCTTCCGCCCCGGCGCTCGACTTTCAGCTCCTCGAGCGCCTCCCCATAGTGCTTGCCGAGCACCGGCAGCAGGAGCTTGCCGGGCGACCAGTCGATGTCGAAGAACCGGGCGTAAGGCGAGCGCGGCCCTTTCTCGAGCACGTCGCGCCACCACGCGTTGTCGGCGTGCAGCACGCCCATGTGGTTCGGCACGAGGTCGACGACCATGCCCATGCCGTGGGCTTTCAGTTTCTGGATCAACCGATTGAGTTGCGCTTCGGTGCCGATCTCGGGATTCACCTGGCCGTGGTCGACGACGTCGTAGCCGTGCGTGCTCCCGGGACGGGCCTTCAGGAACGGCGAGGCGTAGAGATGGCTGATGCCGAGCCGTGCGAGATACGGCACGAGGCGTGCGGCATGCGTGAACCTGAACCCCTTGTGGAATTGCAGGCGGTAGGTGGCGAGCGGCACGACGCGCGGCGTGCCTTTGGCGAGGCTGCGCTCCGCCATGATTCCCGCGAGCGCCGCGACGCGCGGCTCGGCTCCCCATCTCTCGAGCGCGAGCGGCAGCTTGCGCCGCCAGTTGGGATGCTCGCCGAGCGTGCCGGGAAGGTTCGCCTGCTCGAGCATCTCGAGCACGTCCTCGGGCTGCAGCAGGGCGAGCCGGCACGGCGTGCGCGCGATGAACGCGTGCGCCGAGCGCGCCGAAAGATCCAGATTCTCGCGCTGCAGGGCGCGCGCCAGCTCCCGCTTTTCGGCTTCCCGTGCCGACAGCTCCCGGTCGAAATCCACCGTCAACCCGAGGCGTTTTCTCAGCTGCAGGTCGTGCGCGCTCCAATATCCGCGCCAGGTCGGCAGGTCGTGCGTCGTCACGCATACCAGCGCCTCGCGCGGGTACGCGCCCGGCAGCGCGTACTCGCCCGAGGGCTTTTTCTCGAACAGCAGCGGCCGGTACGACAGCACGCCCGCCGCGTTGAGCGCCGCGCGCAGCTCGGGGGGCACCGTGCCGAGGTCCTCGCCGATCACCAGGCAGCGCGCGCGCCGGCTCTCGGCGGCGAGGATCGCGAGCATCTCGCGAAACGGATAGGCGACATAGCCGCCTCGGTCCGGCTTCTCGCCCTGCGGGATCCACCACAGGCGCGCGAGCGCCATGACATGATCGATGCGCAGCGCGCCGCCGGCCGGCATGTTCGCCCGCAGCAGTTCGACGAACGGCCGGTACGCCTTCGCGCGCAGCGCGCGCGGCGAGTACGGCGGCAGCCCCCAGTCCTGGCCGAGCGGGCTGAAATCGTCGGGCGGTGCGCCGCACGATGCGCCCAGCGCGTAGACGTCCTGCTGCGACCACACCTCCGCCCCGCCGCGATCGGCGCCGAGCGCGAGATCGACATAAAGCCCGAGCGGCATGCCGAGCTCGCGCGCGCGGCGCTGCACTTGGTCGAGCTGCGCCCGCGCGATCCGTTGCAGCCAGGCGTGGAAAGCGACGCGCGCCGCATTCCTCCTCACGAACGCCTTCACGGCCTTCGAGCCGGGACGGTGAAAAGCCTCGGGCCAGTTCTGCCAGCCGTGGCCGAACTGCTCCCGCAACGCCTCGAACACCGGGAAGTTGCCTCGGGGCCGGACCGGTCCTTGCTTTCTGAATAAGGACTCCAGAACCGGAAGCTTGACGCGCCGTACTGCTTCGTAATCGACCAGGTCCGCATCGCGCAGGACCCGCAGCCGCCGGCGCAGCTTCGGCGACGGTTCGTAGCCGGGCACCGCCTCGACGTCGATGTACAGGACGTTGAGCGCATGGCGGCTCGACGGGCTGTAGGGGCTCCCCTGCGTGGCGTGGAGCGGGCTCACGCCGACCACCGCCGCGCCCAGGCCGGCCGCGATCTCGACCAGCCGGCCGAGGTCGGTGAAGTCGCCGATTCCCCAGTTGCGCCCGGAGCGCAGCCCGTAGAGCTGCGCCGCGAAGCCCCAGAGGCGCCGCTCGTCGAGCACCTCGGGCTGGTAGCAGCGCCCGGCCGCCAGGCGCAGCCTGCGGCGCGCCTTGCGCCTCGGGCCCATCGCCTCGAGAAGCACGCGGCGCACCCCGGGCTCGATCGGCTTCTCGTTGCCCCAGACGTCGAGATAGCTCGAGGCTACTTCGTCAGCCACCAGTTCACCGACCAGGGATTTCCCGGCTCGCCGTTCGACCACAAGGGCGGGTCCTCGGGAAAGTCTTGCACCGCGACCGCCTGATTGCCGCAATTCGCGATCAGCGTCAGGCCGTCCCACGCCACCTCGAACGCGCGCTCGCCGAGCATGCGGTACCTGCCCGGGCCGAACCTGCGCGGCGCGATGGCGCGCGCGCGCAGCTGCAGCAGCTTCTGGTAATGCGAAAGCCAGCCGGCGTCGCGCCTGCCCCAGTCGAGGACGCACTGCCTGAACGTGCCCTCGGCGAGCGGATCGGGGATCTCCCCCTCGAAGCCGGCAAAGCGCCTGAATTCCTCGCGCCGCCCCTTGCGCACCGCCTCGCCGAGCTCGCCCTCGAAATCGCAGAAGAAGAGGAACGGCTGCCGGCAGCCCCACTCCTCGCCCATGAAGAGGAGCGGCGGCGACGGGGCGAGCAGCTGGATGGCGACCAGCGCTTTGAGTTGTTCTTCTTCTGCAAGACAAATCAATCTTTCGCCTCGCGCGCGATTACCGATCTGGTCGTGGTTCTGCAGGAAGTCGACGAAGCACGCGCTCGGCAGGTGCGCGCTCGGCTCGCCGCGCGCCTTCCCGCTGAAGGGAGACGCTTCGCCCTGGTAGGCGAAGCCTTCGGCAAGGCAGCGCGCCAGGTGCCTGGCCGGGGCATCGGCGTAGGCGGCGTAATAGCCGTCGGACTCGCCGGTGGCGAGCACGTGGTACGCGTGGTGCGAGTCGTCGTTCCATTGCGCGGTGTGGCGCCCGGGGCCGATGAAGCGCGCCTGGTTGGCGTCGTTCTCGAGCACCAGGTGCTTTCCGGCCGGGGCGCGGGCGCAGATCTCTTCCAGGATGTGGCGCGGAGACGGGTCGATGATCGCGTGCACCGCGTCGAAGCGCAGGCCGTCGAAGCGGTACTCCTCGAGCCAGTACAGGGCGTTACGAACGAAGAATTCTCTTACCGTCCGGTTCGCGTAATCGATCGCCGCTCCCCACGGCGTGCGGTGGCGGCCGGTGAAGAACTGCGGCGCGTAGCGCGGCAGGTGGTTGCCCTTCGGGCCGAAGTGGTTGTAGACCACGTCGAGAAACACCATCAGGCCGGCGGCGTGCGCCGCGTCGATGAGCGCCTTCAGCTCCTCGGGGCGCCCGTACGCCGAGTCGGGGGCGTAGGGCAGCACGCCGTCGTAGCCCCAGTTGCGCCGGCCCGCGAAGTCGGCAAGCGGCATCAGCTCGATCGCGGTAACGCCCAGGTCTCTCAGGGTACCCAGCTTTCGGGCGGCGCCGGCGTAGGTGCCTTCCGGCGTGAACGTGCCGACGTGCAGCTCGTAGATCACCGCTTCGTTCCACGGCCGCCCGCTCCAGGCGTGATCGCTCCACCGGTAGGCGTGCGGCGCGATCACTTCGCTCGGCCCGTCGACGTCGCGCGGCTGGAAGCGCGACGCGGGGTCCGGGACGAGCAGCTCGCCGTCGACGCGGTAGCGGTACAGCGTGCCCGGGCCGGCGTCAGCGTCGGTGTGCTCGAACCAGCCGTCGCCGCGCGCTCGCAGCGCGATCAGGCGGCGGGCGAGCTCGAGCTCGATCTTCCTCGCCGCGGGCGCCCAGAGGCCGAAGCGCACGCCGCCCTGCGCCAGCGCCTCGGCGCCGAACGGCATGCCACGGCTCAGGGCTTCCGGCGCCGCGGCCACCAGCGCTCCAGCATGTCGGCGGCCCAGTCCTTGCCGCCCAGCCCGAACGCGAGCGCGAGCGCGAGCACCACGCCGGCGAGCACGATGAGGAAGGTCAGGCGCACGATGTCGCCGCCGACGTTCACCTGATCGAGCGCGATCAGCACGACGAACGCGAGGATCGCGTACTGGCAGATGCGGCCGAGGAGCTCCGCGTCCTGGAGCTGCACCTTCTTGCAGTAGGCGGTCACGGCCTGGCCGATGAAGCCGGCGAAGTAGGCGCCAAAGGCGAGGATCAGCATCGCCACCATGACCTTGGGCACGAACAGCAGCACCTGGCTGAGAAGGTCGGTGATGTAGGCGAGGCCGAGGCTGTTGAAGCCGATCACCAGCGCGACCAGGATGACGACCCAGTAGAAGAGCAGCGCCACGATCTCGGTGCCGTCGGAGCGGATGCCGCCCGCGCGCAGGAAGCCGTCGATGCCGGCGCGCTCGGTGAGGACGTTGAAGTTCACGGCGCGCAGCCCCCGCGCGATGGCGAACCGCACCGCCTTGGCGATGAAGTAGCCGGCGATGACCACCGCCAGCGCGAGCGCGAGCCGCGGCAGGAAGTCGCCCATCTGGCGCAGGAACACCCGCAGGGGCTCGAGCAACACCTCGAAGCGGTCCATGGTTACCTCCTCCCGGTCAGATCACTGTGTTCCGTGCTTCGTCGCGAGCGCGGCGAGCCCCTGCAGCGGGATGTGCAGCCATGCCGGCCGGTTGTCGAGCTCGTAGCGCAGCTCGTAGGCGAGCTTCTCGATCTCCGCGAGCTCGAGCAGGCCGCGCACGTCGTCGAACGACTCGAACAGCCCCGAGCCGCGCATCGCCTCGCCGTACGCCGCGAGGAACGCCTGGCGCACTGCGGCCTGCCACGCGTCGAGCTCGCCCGCGGCCCCCTCGGGCGCCGGCTGCGCCGCGTTGGCGAGCGCCGCCCCCTTCGCGTAGGCGAAGGAGCGCAGCATGCCCGCCACGTCGCGCAGCGCGGACTGCTTGCGCCGGCTCTCGGAAAGCGGCCGCGACGGCTCGCCCTCGAAATCGATGATCAGGAAGTCGTTGTTGGCGAGCAGCACCTGTCCCAGGTGATAGTCGCCGTGATGCCGCGTCTTGAACGCCGGCTGCGACGGCGCCGGACACGCCTCGATGCGCCCGAGCAGCGGCTCGAGCGCGCCCTGGTGCGGCTTCTCCAGCCGGGCGAAGGTCGCGGCCACCTCCTCGCGCACCTTCTGCCTCCAGGCCGCGACCTCCTGCGCGCTGAGCGGCTCGGGCTCGAACGCGGGATCGCCGCTCGGCGTGGCGAGCGCGCGGTGCAGCTCCGCAGTGCGCGTCGCGAGCGTCTGCACGAGCGTGAGATACGCGCCGTGCGGCTCCTCGGTGCGCGGCGCCTTGAGGAAGCGCTCGAGGTAGGCAGCCGTGTAGCTCCAGCCGTCGCCCTGGTTGGGCACGAAGGCCTGCAGCAGCGCCACCGCCGCCGGCTCGGCGCCCGCGGCGACGTACTCCACCGATCCCGCGAGCGGCACGCAGTGCCTGAAGCGCGCCACCTCGGTGAGGAAGCGTCCGACCTCGAGCTCGGCGTGCACGCCCGGCCGCACGCGGCGGTAGCACTTGAGGAACAGGCGATCGCCGAGCTGCACCGAGGTATTGGTGCTCTGCGCCTGCAGGCGCTCGACGTGCAGCGCGGCCGCGTCGGCGGGAACGAGCTCGGCGTAGGCGCTCGTCGGCGTGAACTTGAGCGCGCCGTTCTTCGTCGGGATGCTGGCTCCCTCGCCGATCGCCTGCACCAGCTGGCGGCAGAAGCCCTCGTCGGCGACCGCGTCGGCGATCACGCCGACGTTCGCCTGCTGCCGCACGCGCGCCACGGTCGCGACCGACAGCGCCTTCAGGTGCTCTTCCGCGTCCTCCCAGGCGAGCGCGAGCGGCATGAAATAAAGGCTGCCCCGGACCTCGACCATGGCGAGCAGCCAGCTCGCGGCGCCGGCGCTCCAGATCGCGGAGTCGAGAATCGAGGCGCGCTCGATCGGCTCGCCTTTCTGCGCGTACCAGCGCTGCGCCTGGAGGAACGCCGGCAGCACCGCGGTCTCGAGCTGCACGCGCAGCTTCTCGGCCATGCCGATGCGCCACGGCACCACCCGGTCGCGCAGGAAGCTGGTCCAGCCGTCGAACAGCACGAGCATCGGCTGCTCCTGCGGCGGCAAGACCTGGGCGTGCCAGTCGGGCGGCTGCGCGTCGGCGGCGAGCCGGAACCAGTAGAAGCCGTAGGCGGGCAGCGTCAGCAGGTAGAAGCGCTCGCCGACCGGCGGGAAGGTCGTGCGCCCGAGCATCTCCACCGGCACCCGGCCCTTGAAGCGCTTGAGGTCGAGCTCGACCGGCTGCGCCGTGCGCGAAAGGTTCGCCACACACAGGATCGCCTCGTCTTTATATTCTCTTAAGTAACTTAATATCTTCCTGTTTCCCGGGCGCAGGAATTCCAGCTTGCCGCGGCCGAACGCCCGGCTCGTCTTGCGCGTGGCGAGCATGCGCTTGGTCCAGTTGAGCAGCGACGCCGGGTCGCGCGCCTGGGCCTCGACGTTGACCGCCTCGTACCCGTACACCGGGTCCATGATCGGCGGCAGGTAGAGGCGCTGCGGATCGGCGCGCGAGAAGCCGGCGTTGCGGTCCGGGCTCCACTGCATCGGCGTGCGCACGCCGTTGCGGTCGCCGAGGTAGATGTTGTCGCCCATGCCGATCTCGTCGCCGTAGTAGATGATCGGCGAGCCCGGCATCGAGAGCAGCAGGCTGTTCATCAGCTTGATGCGCTCGGGGTCGTTCTCCATGAGCGGCGCGAGGCGGCGGCGGATGCCCAGGTTGAGGCGCGCGCGCGCGTCGGCGGCGTACATGCGGTACATGTAGTCGCGCTCGCGGTTGGTGACCATCTCGAGCGTGAGCTCGTCGTGGTTGCGCAGGAAGATCGTCCACTGGCAGACCTCGGGAAGCTCCGGGGTCTGCTGCATGATCTCGACCAGCGGGTGCCGGTCCTCCTGCGCGATCGCCATGTACATGCGCGGCATCAGCGGGAAGTGGAACGCCATGTGGCACTCGTCGCCCTCGCCGAAATACGGCCGCACGTCCTCGGGCCACATGTTCGCCTCGGCGAGCAGGACCTTGTTCGGGTAGCTCTCGTCGACCAGCGCCCGGATCTGCTTCAGCACCGCGTGCGTCTCGGGCAGGTTCTCGTTCGACGTGCCCTCGCGCTCGATCAGGTAGGGGACCGCGTCCAGGCGGAAGCCGTCGACCCCCATGTCGAGCCAGAAACGCATGGTCTTGAACACCGCCTTCAGCACGTGCGGGTTGTCGAAGTTGAGATCGGGCTGGTGGCTGAAGAAGCGGTGCCAGTAGTAGGCCTTGGCGAGCGGGTCCCACGCCCAGTTCGAGGTCTCGGTGTCGGTGAAGATGATGCGCGTGCCCTTGTACTTCTGCTCGGTGTCGCTCCACACGTAGTAGTCGCGCTTCGCCGAGCCCGACGGCGCCCCGCGCGCCGCCTGGAACCAGGGATGCTGGTCGGAGGTGTGGTTCACCACGAGCTCGGTCATCACCTTGAGGCCGCGGCGCTGCGCCTCGCGCACGAAGACCCTGAAGTCCTCCACCGTGCCGTACTGCGGGTGCACGCCGTGGTAGTCGGACACGTCGTAGCCGTCGTCCTTGAGCGGCGAGGGGTAGAACGGCAGCAGCCAGATCGCGGTGACGCCGAGGTCCCTGACGTAGTCGAGCTTCGAGGTGAGGCCGGCGAAATCGCCCATGCCGTCGCCGTTCGAGTCGAAGAACGCCTTGATGTGCAGCTGGTAGATGACCGCGTCCTTGTACCACAGGGGCTCGGCCGGGGCTTCGGCCGCGGCGGGCGTCTCGAGCGCTTCGGTGACGCGTTCGTTCATGTTCTCTGGACGCGGAAGACGTGCGCCGGCAGCGTGTGCGGGCTGAGCTCGAGGTAGTTGCGCTCGGCGCGCCACACGTAATGCCCGCCGGAAAGCAGATCGTGCACCTCGCACGGCGGGAAATCCAGCCACCCCGACTGCGTGTGGCGCGGGTCGAGGTTCACCGCGACCAGGATCTCGTTCGCGCCCGACTTCTTGCTGAAGGCGAGGAGCTGGTGGTTGTCGACCGGGTGGAAGCGCAGGCTCCAGTCCGACTGCAGCGCGGGGTTCGCCTTGCGGATGGCGTTCAGCCGCGCGATCAGCGGCGCCAGGCTGTCGGCGCGCTCGAGGTTCCAGCGCTTGAGCTCGTACTTCTCCGAGTCACGGTACTCCTCGCTCCCCGGCTCGCGCGGCGTGCGCTCCTGCAGCTCGAACGCCGGCCCGTACATGCCGTAGTTCGCCGCCGCGGTCGCGGCGAGCACCGCGCGCACGATGAACGCCGGCCGGCCGCCGTGCTGCAGCGTCTCGTGCAGGATGTCGGGCGTGTTGGGCCACGGATTGGGGCGGAAGAACTCGCGCACCGGCGGACGCGTGAGCTCGGTGAAGTACTCGGTGAGCTCGGCCTTGGTGGTGCGCCAGGTGAAGTAGGTGTACGACTGCGTGAAGCCCAGCTTGGCCAGGTAGTACATCACCTTCGGCCGCGTGAACGCCTCGGAAAGAAAGATGGCCTCGGGATACTGGCTTTT
>DATIGR010000222.1:0-3965 GCA_035454645.1 Burkholderiales bacterium | reverse complement strand
CTACGCGTTGACGAGGCGCGTGCCGGCGAGGCGGTCGTGCAGGAACTGCCGCTCGCGGTCGAACAGCGCCCAGAGGATGGAGATGCCGGTCGGCAGCAGGATCGATGCCAGCACGAGCCTCAGCAATGCTTTCATCGGGTTGATCTGAACCAGGCGGATCCCCCAGGCCTTCATCGCCAGCGTCTGCCCGCCGCGCAGCCAGCACCACAGGAAATAGCCCGCAAAGACCATCGCGATGAAAAGCTGGAGGGCGTAGCGCAGCGAGCCCGCGGTCGCGTCGCGGCCGCCGCTCGCGAAGAAGAAGAGCCACGCGGCGAAGAAGGCGACGGCGAACAGCAGGATGGCCTCGTACGCCATGGCGGCGAGCCGCCGCGGAAGGCCGGGCGCGCTCACCGCGCCGCTACTGGCTGTTGGGCTCCCAGAGGAAGCGCTCGCGCTCGTGCGGGGACAGCGCCTGGTATTCGGCCCAGCGCTGCGCGAGCTGCTGTCGCTTCTCGGCGCGCGCCTTGGCGAGGCGCTTGTAGTTCTCGCGCGCCTCGCGCCGCTGCTCGGGCGTGAGCTTCGCCCACGCCTGCATGCGCCGCTGCACGCGCTCCTGTGCCTTTGGCGTCATCTTCGGGTAGCGCTTGGCGACGCCGATCCACTTGTGCCGGCGCTCGGGCTCCAGGGTTTCCCACTCGGCCTTGAGCGGCGCGAGGATCATCTGCTGGTCGGCGGTGAGCTCGGCCCAGGCCGGCCGCACCGCGGCCCTGGCTTTCGCCGCCGGCTTCGCTTTCTTGGCGGCTGCCTTCGGCGCCACCTCCGCCGGCGGTTGCGCGAGGACCGGGCCCGCCAGCAGGGCGAGCGCGAGAAGCAGGGGCGCAGGCCGGGTCATTGCTCGGCCGAGCGTTTCTTGAGCCAGTTCTGGAAGCCGCGATCGAGGTAGGCGTCGATCGGCAGGTCGTCGGTGAGCAGCTGCGCGTCGATCTCCTCCACCTCCGCGGCGCGCTGGTTCCGCTCCCACAGGTAGATCGCGACGCCGCTCGCGACGAGCATCGCGAGCGGCAGGAGCACGCGCAGCGCTAGAGCGCCCCAGCCGCCGAGCCGGCCGACCGCGTTGTCGGCCCAGGCGAGGGCCGGCGCGGGCTCGGCACGCTGGCGCGCCAGGGCCGCCTCGCGCGCCCGCCTCAGGCGCTCGGCAACCTCGGGCTCGACTCGGGTCCCCTGATTCAGGATTTGACGGATCCTGCGGCCGAATTGCATTTCGTTCATGACCTCGTCCCGAACGTGATGCCGCGAGCGGCGAGCGCCGCCTGCAAAGCGTGAGCCGCCCGGGAGCAATGCGTCTTCACGCTGCCCTCCGAGCAGTTCATCGCGCGGGCCGTCTCGGCCACGTCCAGTTCCTCCCAATAACGCAGTATGAAAGCCTCCCGTTGACGCGCAGGCAAGCGGTCTAGCTCTTGCCTAATGATTTCAAGCACTTGGGACTGCTCGAAGTGGACCGCCGGACCCTCCTGGAGGCCTGCATCATGGGTTTCCAGCGGATCTTGCTCCTCGTCGTCGTCGCGCCCGGGCCCGAGCGAGGAAAGCAGCGTGGTCCACAGCGAGCGCACCTTCTGGCGCCGGAACCAGTCGCGGATGGCGTTCTGCACGATGCGATGGAAAAGCGCCGGCAGCTCGCCCGCCGGCAGGTGGCCGTACTTCTCCGCGAGCCGCAGCATCGCGTCCTGCACGATGTCGAGCGCCGCGTCCTCGTCGCGAACGGCGAACACCGCCTGCTTGAACGCGCGCTTCTCGACGCCTTCCAGGAAAGCGGCAAGCTCGCTTCGGGATGCCAGGGTGGTCCCTCGGATTGTTGGCGGCAGATGGTAGCAAAAGGCCCGCGGGAAGCGCCCGGCGCGGCTTGACCGCACCGCACCAAGCCTTTATTGTCCAAAGCTTTTCCGGCACTTAGACCGAGTCCATGGATCGGGCGAAGACCACCACGCTCACCGGCGCGGAAATCGTCGTGCGCTGCCTGCAGGCCGAGGGCGTCGAGTACGTCTTCGGCTACCCCGGCGGCGCGGTGCTGTTCATCTACGACGAGCTTTTCAAGCAGGACAAGGTGAAGCACGTGCTGGTGCGCCACGAGCAGGGCGCGGCGCACGCTGCCGACGGCTACTCGCGCTCGTCGAAGAAGGTCGGCGTCTGCCTGGTCACGTCGGGGCCCGGCGTCACCAACGCGGTCACCGGCATCGCCACGGCGTACATGGATTCGATCCCGCTCGTGGTCCTGACCGGCCAGGTGCCGACGCACGCGATCGGGCTGGACGCGTTCCAGGAGTGCGACACCGTCGGCATCACGCGGCCCTGCGTGAAGCACAACTTCCTGGTGAAGGACGTCAAGGACCTCGCCTCGACGATGAAGAAGGCGTTCCACATCGCGGCCACCGGACGCCCCGGGCCGGTGCTGGTCGACATCCCGAAGGACGTGACGACGCAGGCGTGCGAGTTCGACTACCCCGAGAGCGTGCACATGCGCTCCTACAACCCGGTGCGCAAGGGCCACGCCGGGCAGATCAAGAAGGCGGTGCAGCTCCTCCTCGAGGCCGAGCGGCCGATGGTGTACACCGGCGGCGGCGTGGTGCTCTCCAATGCCTCGTCCCAGCTGCGCGACCTGGTGAGGCAGCTCGGCTTCCCGTGCACGAACACCCTGATGGGCCTGGGCGCCTACCCGGCCACCGATCCGCAGTTCCTCGGCATGCTCGGCATGCACGGCACCTACGAGGCGAACATGGCGATGCAGCACTGCGACGTGCTGCTCGCGATCGGCGCGCGCTTCGACGACCGCGTGATCGGCAACCCGGCCCACTTCGCGCAGAACCCGCGCAAGATCATCCACATCGACATCGACCCGTCCTCGATCTCGAAGCGCGTCAAGGTCGACGTGCCGATCGTCGGCAACATTCCGGACGTTCTGGATGATTTGCTCAAGCTGCTCAAAGGGGCCAAAACCAAGGATCTCGCTCCCTGGTGGAAGCAGATCGGCGCATGGCGGGCGAAGGACTGCCTGCGCTACGACCGCAAGTCGGCGATCATCAAGCCGCAGTTCGTGCTCGAGAAGCTCTACGAGGTCACCCAGGGCCGGGCGTTCGTCACCTCGGACGTCGGCCAGCACCAGATGTGGGCGGCGCAGTTCTACAAGTTCGACGAGCCGCGGCGCTGGATCAACTCCGGCGGCCTCGGCACCATGGGCTTCGGCCTGCCGGCGGCGATGGGCGTGCAGCTCGCGAACCCCGCCGCGACCGTGGCGTGCGTCACCGGCGAGTCGTCGATCCAGATGTGCCTGCAGGAGCTCTCGACCTGCAAGCAGTACCGCCTGCCGATCAAGATCATCAACCTGAACAACAAGTACATGGGGATGGTGCGCCAGTGGCAGCAGTTCTTCCACGGCAACCGCTACTCCGAGTCCTACATGGACGCGCTGCCCGACTTCGTCAAGCTCGCCGAGGGCTACGGCCACCGCGGCGTGCTGGTGGAGAAGCCCGCCGACGTCGAGCCCGCGCTGCGCGAAGCTTTCGCGGCAAAGAGCGAGCTGGTATTCCTCGATTTCATCACCGACCAGAAAGAGAACGTCTATCCGATGATCCCCGGCGGCAAGGGGATCACGGAAATGATCCTCTACGAGGATCTGTAGTGAACAGCGTTTCTTGCGGTCCACTCTAGTGCGGCACATCATCTCGATCCTGGTCGAGAACGAGGCCGGAGCGCTGTCGCGCATCGCCGGGCTGTTCTCGGCGCGCGGCTACAACATCGAGACCCTCACGGTCGCGCCGACCGAGGACGCCTCGATGTCGCGCATGACGATCGTCACCACCGGCTCCGAGGACGTGGTCGAGCAGATCACCAAGCAGCTGAACAAGCTGATCGAGGTGGTGAAGGTGATCGACCTGTCGGAGGCCGAGCACATCGAGCGCGAGCTGATGCTGATCAAGGTGCGCGCCGGC
>DATIGR010000221.1:0-7220 GCA_035454645.1 Burkholderiales bacterium | reverse complement strand
CGCTCAACCCGGTGCTCACCGTCGGCCGGCAGATCGTGGAAGTTCTTGAACGCCACACGAAAGGGAGCACGAGGGACAATCGTCAAAGGGCAATCGAGCTGCTGCGCGCGGTCGGCATCCAGGACGCCGAGCGGCGCTTCGAGGAGTATCCGTTCCAGCTTTCGGGAGGGCTCAAGCAGCGCGCCATGATTGCCGGCGCGCTCGCCGTCGACCCGGAGGTCCTGATCGCCGACGAGCCGACGACCGCGCTCGACGTCACGATCCAGGCGCAGATCCTCGAGCTCCTCGCCAGGCTTCAGGCCGAGCGCGGCATGGCGCTCCTTCTCATCACGCACGACCTCGGTATCGTGGCGAGAATGGCGCACCGCATCGCGGTGATGTACGCGGGCGAGATCGTCGAGCTCGCCGAGCGCGATGCGTTCCTGCGCGCGCCGCAGCACCCGTACTCGCAGAAGCTCTTCGCCGCGCTCCCGACCCCGCAGCGGCGCGCGCGCGAGCTCGCGGTGATCCGCGGCCAGGTGCCGGCGCTGACGAAAGAGTTCCGCCATTGCCGCTTCGCGGATCGCTGCGATCAGGCCTTCGAGCGCTGCCGGCTCGAGGCGCCGCGGCTCCTCGAGCCGGCGCCCGGCCATTTCGCGCGCTGCCATCTTCGCGAGAAGGATGTCGCTCCCCCCAGGGCCCCAGGCGGCGGCGCAGGGGAGGGCACCGTCCGACAGGAAGCAGGCAAAGTGCTGCTCGAGGCGAAAGAGCTGAAGGTCTACTTTCCGATCCGGAAAGGCATCTTCCGGCGCACGGTCGGGTACGTGCGGGCGGTGGACGGCGTGTCGCTCGCGCTGCGCGAGGGCCGCACGCTCGCCCTCGTGGGCGAGTCGGGGAGCGGCAAGACGACCGCCGGGAAGGCGATCCTGCAGCTCATCGCACCGACCTCCGGAAGCGTGCGCTTCGGAAACGACGAGCTGACCAGGCTGTCGCGGCATGAGCTGCGGCCGCGGCGCGGCGCGATGCAGATCATCTTCCAGGACCCGTACGCCTCGCTCAACCCGCGCCTGCGGGTGGCCGAGATCCTGCTCGAGGGCATGCGCAGCCTCGGCGTCGGCGCGAGCGATGCGGAACGCACCGAAAGGCTGCAGCGGCTTCTCGCCGAGGTCGGCCTGCCGGCCGATTCGCTCGAGCGCTATCCGCACGAGTTCTCCGGCGGGCAGCGCCAGCGCATCGCCATCGCCCGGGCGCTCGCGGTCGACCCGAAGCTCATCGTGTGCGACGAGCCCACGAGCGCGCTCGACGTCTCGGTGCAGGCGCAGATCCTGAACCTGCTGCGCGCGCTGCAGGAGCGCCTCGGCATCGGCTACCTCTTCATCACGCATAACATCGCGGTCGTGGACTATCTGGCGCACGAGGTGGCGGTGATGTACCAGGGCAGGATCGTCGAGCGCGGCACGGTGGACGAGGTGCTGCGCCGCCCGCAGCATCCCTACACCCGGCAGCTGCTCGCCGCGGTACCCGCCATAGACTGATGCGAACCTGCTGGCTCTTCCTGCTCGCGTTCCTGGCCCCGGAACTGCACGCCGCCCACGCCTATGCGCAGTTCGGCGATATCAAGTACCCGCCGGGCTTCGCGCACTTCGAGTGGGTGAACCCCGAAGCGCCCAAGGGCGGCGAGATCGAGCTCGTGCCGCCGCTGCGCATCACCAACTTCGACAAGTTCAACCCTTTCACGCTCAGAGGGACCGCTCCGCCGGGCCTGAATGCCCTGGTGTTCGAATCGCTGCTCACCGGGACCTACGACGAGCCCACCACCGCCTATGGACTGCTGGCCGAGGATGTCAGCGTGGCGGCGGACGGGCTGTCGGTCGCCTTCCGGCTCAACCCCAAAGCCCGGTTCCAGGGCGGAACGCCGGTGACCGCCGCCGACGTGAAGCATTCTTTCGATACGCTGATGAGCAAGCAGGCCGCGCCGGGCTACCGGTTCGTGTTCGCGGACGTCAGGCAGGCGGTGGTGACCGGGCCGCTCGGCGTTCGCTTCGACTTCAGGCGCGCGAGTCCGGAACTGCCGCTGATGGTCGGGGGGCTTCCGGTGTTCAGCCGCGCCTGGGGCGCGGGCAAGCCGTTCGACCAGGTGATCAGCGAGCATCCGATCGCAAGCGGCCCGTACAAGATCGGCCGGATGAACTTCGGCCGCGACATCACCTACGTGCGCGACCCGGACTACTGGGCGCGCGACCTGAACGTGCGCCGCGGCATGTTCAACTTCGACCGCGTCACCTACAAGATCTACAAGGACAACACCGCGCAGACCGAGGCGTTCCGCGCGGGCGAGTTCGACTACATCCAGGTGTTCTCGGCGCGCGACTGGGCGCGCCGCTACACCGGCAAGAAGTTCGACCGCGGCGAGCTCATCCGGACCGAGCTGCGCACGAAGAACGCGGGCGACTTCCAGGGCTTCCTGATCAACGCGCGGCGCGAGAAGTTCAGGGACGTGCGCGTGCGCGAGGCGCTCGTCCTCGCGTTCGACTTCGAGTGGCTCAACCGCCAGCTGATGTACAACTCCTACACGAGAGTGCGCGGCTTCTTCAACGCGAGCGACTTCGAAGCCAGGGGACTGCCGGGCCCGGACGAGCTCGAGCTGCTCGAGCCGCTGCGCGGCAAGCTGCCGAGCGGGGTTTTCACCCAGCCGGTGCCGCTGCCGCCGTCGACGAATCCGCCGGCCAGCCTGCGCTCCAATCTCCTCAAGGCGAAGGCGCTGCTCGAGCAGGCGGGGTGGACGTATCGCGACGGCGCGCTGCGCAACCGGAAGGGCGAGCCGTTCGTGCTCGAATATCTCGACGGCGGCTCGGGCGGCGAGCGGATCTTCGTGCCCTACGCGCAGGCGCTCGAGAAGCTGGGTATCGAGGGACGCTACCGGCGCGCCGACTTCGCCCTGATCCAGAAGAGGCTGCAGGTGTTCGATTTCGACCTGTTCACGGTACGCATTCCGGGCAGCGAGGCCCCGGGCGCGGAGCTCGTGGCGCGCTACGGGTCGGCGTCCGCCGACATCGAAGGCTCGGGCAATCTCATCGGCGTGAAGGATCCCGCCGTGGACGCGCTGCTCGGCAAGGTGGTTTCGGCGACCCGGCGGCCCGAGCTCGTGGCGAGCCTGCGGGCGCTGGACCGCGTCTTGCGGCACGGCCACTACGTGATTCCCCAGTGGTACGCGGCGACCTACCGCGTGTCGTACAGGGCGGGCAAGTTCGGGCAGCCGAAAGTGGCTCCGGACTACTACTCCCCGGAGGGCTGGATCCTGAGCACCTGGTGGCGCGAGGGATAAGCGATGTGGTCCTACATTCTCAAGCGGCTGTTGCTGATGATTCCCACGCTGCTCGGAATACTGGTGATCACGTTCGTCGTCGTCCAGTTCGTTCCGGGCGGGCCGGTCGAGCAGATGGTCGCCCAGCTCGAAGGCCGCGATCTCGCCGGGACCGAAGTGGGAGCGCCGAGCGGCGATACCGGCTACCGCGGCCGGCAGGGCCTCGACGCGCGCCAGATCGACGAGATCAAGAAGCTGTACGGCTTCGACAAGCCCGCGCACGAGCGCTTTTTCCGGATGCTCGGCCAGTTCGCGGTGTTCGACCTCGGCCGCAGCTTCATCCACAACAAGAGCGTCTGGGAGCTGATCAAGGAGAAGCTGCCGGTGTCGATCAGCCTGGGGATGTGGACCTTCCTCGCGATCTATCTCATTTCGGTGCCGCTCGGAATCGCCAAGGCGGTGCGCGCCGGCACGCCGTTCGACAGCGCGACGACCTTCGTCGTCCTGCTGGGGTATTCGATTCCGAGCTTCGTGCTCGGCGTCGTGCTGCTGGTGTACTTCGCCGGCGGAACTTTCGTGCAGTGGTTCCCGCTGCGGGGGATCGTGTCCCTGAACTGGGGCGAGCTCAGCCTCTGGGGCAAGATCACCGACTACCTCTGGCACATCGCCCTGCCGGTGGCCGCGATGACCCTGGGCGGGTTCGCGGTCATCACCATCCTCACCAAGAACTCGGTGCTCGAGGAGATCCGCAAGCAGTACGTGATGACCGCGCGCGCCAAGGGCGTGGGCGAGCGCAGGATATTGTGGCGCCACGTGTTCCGCAACGCGCTGATCCCCATCATGACGGGGTTCCCGGCGGCGTTCATCGGCGCGTTCTTCGGCGGCTCGCTTCTCATCGAGACGCTTTTCTCCCTCGACGGGCTCGGCCTGCTTTCGTATGAATCGGTGATCCGCCGCGACTACCCGGTGGTCTTCGGCAGCCTCTACGTCTTCACGATCATCGGCCTTTTCACCACGCTGGTGCGCGACCTGAGCTACCTGTGGGTCGATCCGCGCGTCAAGTACTTCGACTGACATGAGCGACTCGGCTCTGCCGGCCACGTTGCGCGCCAGCCCGGCGCGGCGGGCATGGCGCCGCTTCCGCGCGAACCGGCTCGGCTACGTCAGCCTGATTCTGTTCTGCGTCCTGTTCGGCCTCAGCCTGCTCGCCGAGGTCCTGTCGAACGACAAGCCGCTCGTGGTGCGCTACCAGGGACAGTGGTTCTTTCCGGTCTTCCAGACCCTGCCCGAAACCGCGTTCGGCGGCCAGTTTCCGACGCCCGCGGACTTCCACGACCCGCTGATCCGCGCAAATCTCGCCGCGCCCGGCAATTTCGCGGTCTACCCGTTGAACCGCTACCACTACCGGACGGTCAGCTATTTCGCCAGGGAGCCGAGCCCGGCTGCCCCGAGCGGCGACAACCTTCTCGGAACCGACGACAAGGGGCGCGACCTGCTCGCGCGGCTGGTCTACGGCTTCCGCGTCTCGGTGGTCTTCGCGCTGCTGGTCGCGGGCCTGTGCACCCTCCTCGGCGTGCTCTACGGAGCGATCCAGGGCTACTTCGCCGGCTGGACCGACATCGCCATGGAGCGCTTCCGGGAGATCTGGGGCTCGATGCCGCAGCTGTACATGCTGATCATCTTCGCGGCGCTGTTCTTTCCCAGCTTCGGCCTGCTCGTGATCCTGCTGTCGCTGTTCGGCTGGCTCGGGCTGGCGAGCTACGTGCGCGCCGAATTTCTCCGCAACCGCACGCTCGACTACGTGCGCGCGGCGCGCGCGCTCGGCCAGGGCAACTGGACGATCATGCGCCGGCACATCCTGCCGAACAGCATGACCCCGGTGGTGACCCTGATCCCGTTCGAGATGGCGGCGGCGGTGGGCGCGCTGACCAGCCTCGACTTCCTCGGGCTGGGAGTGCCGCCGGGCACCCCGAGCCTCGGCGAGCTGCTCAACCAGGCGAAGGAGAACCTGGACGCGTGGTGGATCGCCATCACCACGTTCGGCGTCCTGGTCGTGATGCTGATGCTCCTCATCCTCGTCGGCGACGCCCTGCGCGACGCGCTCGACCCGCGCAAGGTGCTCGCGGGCGACGAGAGCGGGATGCGCAAATGAGCCTGCTCGAGGTGCGCGAGCTGAGCGTGTCCTTCGGCCCCCGCAAGGTGGTCGATCGCGCCTCGTTCTCGATCGACGCGGGCGAGAAGCTCGCGCTCGTCGGCGAGTCGGCTTCGGGCAAGACCGTCACTGCGCTCTCCACGCTGAGACTGATCGAGGACGCGGGATTGCAGGGCGAGATCCTGTTCGACGGCAGGAGCGTGCTCGCCATGTCCCCGGGGGAGCTGCACCGGCTGCGCGGGCGCGACATCGCGGTGATCTTCCAGGAGCCGATGACCGCGCTGAATCCCATCTATGCGGTCGGCGACCAGATCGTGGAGTCGCTCGAGCTGCACACCGATCTTCGCGGCGCGGCGGCCTGGAACGAGGCGGTGGCGGCGCTGCGCCGGGTCGGGGTCGACCAGCCGGAGCGCCGCGCGCACAGCTACCCGCACCAGCTCTCCGGCGGCCAGCGCCAGCGCGCGATGATCGCGATGGCGCTCGCGTGCAACCCGAAGCTCCTGATCGCCGACGAGCCGACCACGGCGCTCGACGTCACCCTCCGCCTGCAGATCCTGGAGCTGCTCGAGCGCCTGCGCGCCGAGTCCGGCATGGCGCTGCTGCTCATCACGCACGACCTGAACCTGGTGCGGCGGTTCGCCGACCGCGTGGCGGTGATGGAGAAGGGCGTGCTGGTGGAGCAGGGGCCGACCGCGCAGGTCATCGGGCGGCCGCAGCATCCCTATACCCGCAAGCTCGTCGACAGCCGCCCCGTCCGCGATGTCGCGCCCCCGGGGAAAGGTGTTCTCGTAGAGGCGGAACAGGTGCGCGTGCATTACCCGACCCGGCTTCCCGGCATCCGCGGCTGGTTCAGGAGCGGCAGCTTCACCGCGGTGGAGTCGGTGGACTTCGACCTCGCGCCCGGCGAGACGCTGGGAGTGATCGGCGAATCGGGCTCGGGGAAGACGACCCTGGCGCTAGCCGTACTGGGCCTGATGGCTTCGCAAGGACGAATTCAAATTAGGGGTAAGACCTGGGGCCAGCGTGCGGAGCGCCGCAGCATGCGCAAGGATATTCAAGTGGTGTTCCAGGACCCGCTGTCCTCGCTGTCGCCGCGCCGCACGGTGGAGCAGATCATCGGCGAAGGGCTGGAGATCCACGAGCCGGGGCTCGATGCCGCGGCGAGGCGCGGCCGCGTGCTGCAGGCGCTCTACGACGTCGGACTCACCGAGGGCGGCCGGGCGGAGCCGCTGCTCGCGCGCTACCCGCACGAGTTCTCGGGCGGCCAGCGCCAGCGCATCGCCATCGCTCGCGCGCTCATCGTGCAGCCGAAGGTGGTGGTGCTCGACGAGCCGACCAGCGCGCTCGACGTGACGATCCAGAAGCAGGTCCTCGAGCTGCTGTCTTCCCTGCAGAAGAAGTACGGGCTGAGCTACATCCTGGTCACGCATGACATCGACGTGGTGCGCGCCATGGCGCACCGCGTGATGGTGATGAAGGACAGCCGGATCGTGGAGAGCGGGCCGCTCGAGCAGGTGCTCGAGCGCTCGAGGTCGGACTACACCCGGCGGCTGGTGGAGGCGGGCTACGCCTGAGAAAAGGGGTCAGGACCCTTTTATTGGAAAAGGGGTCAGGAACCTTTTTGCAGGGAGCTCCGCGCAGCTGCGCGAAAAAGGTTCCTGACCCCTTGTATGTTGGATGAGGGGTATTGTCCGGCGTGCAGCACCGGCCGGACAGACCGTCTGACCCCAAGGGTTTCGAAGCCCGCCGAAAAGCACGAGTCGTCCGGCCGTTTCTCTTTGCAGA